>JAZIHP010000091.1:0-14570 GCA_036678505.1 Alphaproteobacteria bacterium | reverse complement strand
CGTGAGTATAATATTGTGAAATTTATAATTTTGGAAAAGATCGCATCTTAAATTCTGTAAGATGTGCGGACGCATAAAAGACAACTCACCGGCAGTGCGTAAACCGGATCACCCATGCGAATGGGGCTCTGGAGCGCATGCGCGGGGGTGACGGCAGCGGCGTATCGTTGAACCAGGGGCGCGCCGCGCAAATGTCCTTTCTGCAACAGGGATGGAAATGAGCCTTCATTTTTCGGTAATATTTGATGTGTTTTGGCCGCTTTTTTACGGCGCCCAACTGAGCTTTTTTATCGCCATATTCGGATTGGTCGGCGGTATGGTTTTGGGGGTGTTCGCCGGTCTGGCGCGGGCCAAGGGACCCAAAACCCTGGATATGCTGGCATTCGCCTATATCGAGCTGATACGGGGGACGCCGCTGCTGGTCCAGATGCTCTATCTTTACTATGCATTGCCTGTCTTTCTGGGCGTCGTCATAGATCCAATCCCCGCGGCGATATTCGCTATCTCGATAAATTCCGGCGCCTATATCGGCGAAATCGTGCGCGGCGCTATCCTTTCGGTCGATCGTGGGCAAATTGAAGCCGGGAAGGCTCTTGGCCTGTCATCCTTCCAGGTCATGACCACGGTTATTGGCCCCGTGGCTTTCCGCCGAATGATACCGGCGCTCGGCAATCAGTTCATCATATCGATCAAGGACACTTCGCTGGCTTCGGTGATCGCGGTGGCGGAGTTGACGCGCCAGGGAATGGTGACCGTGGCGACCCATTTCCGGGCACTGGAAATCTGGACAGCGGTGGGCTTGTTCTACCTGGTCATGACTCAGGTAGTTGCCATTCTCCTTCGTATATTGGAGCGCAGGATCCGTATTCCATGACAATAGTTCAATTCAGCAATGTAAATAAGTTCTTTGGGTCTCTGCATGTGCTCAGGGATATCGATCTCCAGATCAACAAGGGCGAGGTGGTGGTCATCATCGGCCCCTCAGGATCGGGCAAGTCGACACTGTTGCGGTGCATAAACGGATTGGAGACGATAACGACGGGATCGCTCATCGTTGACGGTCTCGATCTGACTGATCCCAAGGTCGACATCCGCCTGGTGCGGCAGGAGGCTGGAATGGTGTTTCAGCTTTTCAACCTGTTTCCCCATCTTACCGCCTTGCAGAATGTGGCGGTCGGTCCTCGCAAGGTTCGTGGAATGTCAAAGCGCGATTCGCTGGAAATCGCAGCAGCGCATCTCGCCAAGGTTGGCCTGGCCAACCGGGGCGATCACTATCCGTCCCAGCTGTCGGGCGGGCAACAGCAGCGCGTCGCCATTGCCCGCGCGCTGGCCGTCAAGCCGAAACTGATGCTGTTTGACGAGCCCACATCCGCTCTGGACCCCGAACTGCGCAACGAAGTGCTGGAGGTTATGCGCGAACTCGCGAGAGACGGCATGACCATGGTGGTGGTCACGCACGAGATGGCGTTTGCGAAAGATGTTGGCGATCGTTTGATCTTTATGGAGGGAGGGCTCATCCTTGAAGACGGGGTGCCGACGCAGTTGCTGACTGGAGAAGGCGGCAGCCGCCTACAGACCTTTCTTGAGCATGTGCCCTAGAGCGTTTCCAGGAAAAGTGGAAACACTTTTCCGGTTCGGAAACGCGACCAACAAAGACCTGGAGCCGTTCGGCGATTCCGTGAAACCATGAACGGTTCTAAAGCATGTCGCCCGAAAGTGAGAACCGGTTTCGGGACAACGACATGCGTGGAAACAGGAGCTTAAAGTTCAGGAAGCGAATCTGAAAGATCGCGACACGCTTTAGCGTTTGTCCGATCCCGACAGACGACGCAAGCGATCTGCGGAATAACGCAAAATGGTGAAGAGAGCCTGATCGCGCTGTCGAAATGCGGCGGGATCGGGCGGCGGAAGGTCGCCAAATGGAGGTCCGGCCGCCGACCACTTTGCGCCAAGACCGAAAGCCCCGCATTCGACGGTGCTTCACATCAAAGCATGTCGCCTGAAACCGGAGGCCATTTGGGGGGCACGCTTTGCCGGCTGCCCTTTCAAGCCGGGCGGCTCGGGCGCGCTCATTGCCGAAGCGCGTTTCCAGGAAAAATGGAAACGCTTTTCCGGTTCGGAAGCGCGACAAAACGCGGAAGAAAGTGCCGCCGAACGACGCTTGTGATCTAGCAATACCGGCATTGACAGCTTGACCGCACACATTGTACGTCTTGCGTATGATGTGCAATCTTGGGCGATCGCCACGCTTCGGCAGGCGCGCTTCGGTACAGGCCGGCAGCGGCCGGAAAGCCGGGCCGCGCTCGTGCTGGAAGCCAAGGGAAGAGACTGGATTTTAAAGACGGTGTGGAAACAGGATTGTCGGCGCGGAAGGTCTTGTGCCGGGTATGGTGCGTATGGCTCCGGGTAAGGAAATCGATGTCTATCGACAAGCAAAAATCCACGATATGTCGCCCATTAAAGTAAAGACGTAAATTAATATTTGTCATGAATGCAGGGGAAGATCGGCGTATGGTTGGGATGTCAGTCAGGCAAGCGGACATTGTGATAAGACATGCAACGCCCGACCCCGGTGTCGACTGCATGATCGCTGCCGAATTCTTGTCTTTGTTCGGACGCTTTGGAGCAGCATCCGACCGCATGGGCTTCATACGTTTGAATAATGGCGGCGAGCCGTTTTCGCGCCGTGATGAAGCCCAGCACGCCGCTGCGTTTGGCACGTTGTTGCCCAATGGCTTCATCTGGCCGGAACGCGCGCTTGCAAAGGCTGTCTCCCCGGAGTCTCACGTTTCGCTGAGTGAGTTCAGAACGCCGGAGTGGCCCGCCATATTTTCCTATAATCCTCTGGCCATGCCAGGTGTCTGCGATAATGATCTTAGGGGACTTCTCGGCGCTGAGGCGACGTGGATCGACGTTCGCGAGGCCGATGGCCAGCTGATTGCCCTGACCGACGATGGTCTGGAGTGCGGGCGCTGGCGTCGCGACGAATATGGACGGGCCGTCGGCCAGATACTGGCGGAGCGTCTCCCAACCAGCTTTTCCGGGCTGAATTGGCCGCGACCGGCTCGATCCGGTCATTGCTGCGTCAACTCGGAAAAGAACGGGGAAGATCCAGTCCGGTTGTTGGTAATAGACGAGCGCGCGCACCAGTTTGACACCTATCCAGCGCTGATTCTGGCGATTGGCGACGCCGCCGACTGTCTTGGAACGAAGGTCGAGCTGAACTTTGCCGCGCCTCATCAGACCCCCGCACATCTGTGGCCGGAATTGATGATGAACAGCGATGCTATACTCATGCCGGGCGGCGGCGGGACACATCAGATACAGGGACAGATCTTGGCCGCAATGGCCGCGCTCGATTCCGGCACGCCGGTTCTGGGGATTTGCGTCGGCCTGCAAGCGATGGCGGTAGCGGTGGCGCGCAAGCGATGCGGCATGCCGGATGCCGATCATCAAGAAGATAATCCCGAGACAAATATTCCGGTCGTGGCACGCGTGCTGGATACGCTTGGCGCACCCGAGCACCGCATCGGCGACCGGCTGCTGGGAATAGTAGAAGGCAGCAAGGTCGCGGCGGAATATAGAAATATTATCGCCCTTGAACGAGTTCACCATTCATATCGTGTCTCGGCAACCTATGCCCCGAGCTTGGCCAGGGGTGGATTTAAGCCAACGATGTTCGATCCAAATCGGGAGATGATCGATGCCATGGAACTGGATGGACATCCCTGTTTCATAGGTATCCAGGGGCATCCGGAGTTCTCGTCATCGCCGGGAATGCCTCATCCGTTGCTCGTGGGATTGCTGGCCCACGGTCGCAAGCGTCCGGTGTAGGGGCCGCAGCCAGACTGCTTTCGCCGTGACGGCGAACCGGCGCCAGTTCCGCGGCAGGAGATCGCCTGGCCGGCCCCGCGGCGAACCGGGCGTGCCGGTCGACGTCGTTGAGATGGCCGGTTGCGTTCAGCGTGCAGCCCGGTCCTCGCCCCGGTTCCAGGCCGCTTCGATGATGCATCGAAGCGGCCGGAAATTCATCATCCATGTTGGCAGATCATCAGACAATGAAGAACCTGGAGGATGCTCAGGCACGTCGTTGTGGCGCGCTTCCGTCTTAGCGATCCGTTAACCCCGGTTGATCGTTCATGTCCAAAAACCTGCCCGGTTAAGATTTTACGAAATCTTCACACCCTTTCGCTGGCCTGTTTATAATAGGATGAGACATTGTATGTGTGTCAGTGGAGTTCGGTGTGTCGCAGAACAGGGACCAGGAAAACAGGGGCCGCAGCTTGGTCGAGGTCAAGGATCTCGAAGGTGACAAGAGCTATTCGCGGTCGCCTGCCTTCGGCGAAATCCGCAGCTATGCCGAAATGGACGTGGTCGTGGGCGAAACTCTGCGCGCCTATCGTGAGCGCAATAAGATGCTCCAATCGGATATTGCCGGTCTCATGGGATTGGCTACCCCTGTTTACGGTCGATACGAGCGCGGTGAGGTCCGGCTGAATATCGGCCGCGCGATCCACCTTTGTGAAATCCTCGGCATCAAGCCCGATGAACTGCTTTACGAGGCTGCACCCCATCTATGGGGCGATACTCCCGAAAGCGCTCATGAGCGGCACGAACTGGAGAAAATCGTCAATTTGCTGCCCGACGACGTGGTTCGCAACCTGCTCTCAATAGTCCGCTCCCTGAAGCGCCAAAGGCGGGACTAGCTGTGGAGTTTCAGGAGGTTGTCCATTCGGAGCTGATCGAGGAGACTGGAGTTACCACGTTTCAGATTCGCCGGAGGGTCCGAATGAACATCCATAGGAATGCCCGTCCTACGCTGCTGCATTGAGAGGAGATGGCGCTGTCGGTCCTGGAAGGCAACCTTTCCCAAGCCCAGGCGGCATCGCGATACGCGGTGACGGTGAAGGTGGTGAAGCGGTGGGTCGAGCGCTACAGGGCCGAGGGCCGTGCCGGCATGGCAGACCGCTCGTCGCGGCCACGACGTAGCCCGAACGGAACCGGGCCGGCTATCGTCGAACGGATCGTTGCATTGCGCCGCCAGCGCTTTACCGGAAAGCATATCGCCAGCATGGTCGCCGTCTCGCCGGCCACCGTCAGCCGCGTGTTGGCCCGACACGAGCGGGATCGTCGCGGCTGAAGGACCTGGAGCCGGCCGTGCCTGTACGCCGCCATGGGCACGACAAACCGGGCGACATGATCCACATCGACATCAAGAAACTCGGACGCCTCGAGCGGATCGGTCATCGCGTCACCGGTGATCGCACCGGCCAGTCCAACAGGCGTGGTGTCGGCTGGGAGTATGTCCACGTCTGCATAGACGACGCCTCGCGCATCGCCTTCAGCCAGATCCTGCCCGATGAACGCAAGGAAAGCGCGGTCGCCTTCCTCAAGACCGCGCTCGCCTATTACACAAGCCTCGGCATCACCGTTTCCCCTGTCATGACAGACAACGGTTCCTGCTATAAGTCGAAGGCCTTCGCCAGAGCCTGCCGCGATCTCGCCCTGAAGCACATCCGCACCAGGCCCTATACCCCCAGAACCAACGGCAAGGCCGAGCGCTTCATCCAGACCGCGCTCAGGGAGTGGGCATACGCGGTCGCATATCCGACCTCAAGGCATCGAGCCGCCGAACTCCCCGTCTGGCGGCATCGATACAACTGGCATCGCCCGCACGGGGGCTTAAAGTCCAAAACCCCAATCAGCCGCCTGGCACTGTCCATGGACAACCTGTTGAGTGTCCACAGCTAGGGCGTTTCCAGGAAAAGTGGAAACACTTTCCCGTTCGCAAACGCGTCAAAACAAAGACCTGGAGCCGTTCGTCGATTCCGTGAAACCATGAACGGCTCGGGCACCGCATTGCCTGTCCCGTCTTTGCTTGCCTGCCGATAGCGCGCGCCCGTTAAACGCACCGCACGGCGCTGCCAGCTTGTTCGACGCTCTTTGAGCTTTTAGCGAACAAGCCGGATTGCGGAAATGCTCTTGCCGATATTGGAAAAAACATTGGCGAGAGTGACTGAATTTTTCACGTCGAACGCCATGTTCGGCCTGCTGGCACAGCCGCGAACCAGATCCGCGACAGACTGATCGACTTCAACCGAAACCGTGTAAATCTCGATCCCGTCGGCCTTCACAGACTTGCAAAGCTCCATCTGCTTGCGGTTCGCTTCTTTCTGGCGCTGCTGTTCTGCCGGCCAGTACATGTCGCCAATCTGCATATGCTTCTGGAAGGGCGTCGTCTTGAAAACACCCGGCTCCGTATAGGTCATGTTGGCGCCGTCGGTCATCAGGATCATGACCTTGGTCGCTCCCTCGTCCCAATCAGAGGCTTCCGCCAATGGCATTCCAGGCCGCAGCATGTTCCAGCCCCATAAAATTCCGGTCGGAATATAGGTGTCATTGTTCGGTTCGAGTTCACGGATCATCTTCTTGAGGCTTGCCCAATCGCGCGTCAGCGGCTGCACATATGATCCCCAACAATTAACGTTGGTGACGCCGATATATTTGTCTTTCGCCACAACCGCGGGCGCAGCGCTCAATTCAAGATTGTTCGAGCGAGATCCGATGCAGCCTTCCCAAACCGCAAGTTTGGTCTTGGATGTTTCGCAGCCCCAATAGGCCTGGCCGCCCTTGTCGCATTCATAATGGCTGATCCAGCTGTCGATAGCCGTCCCGTCGAGCTCCATCCCGTAGACCGGAGTGCATTTGTTGCCCTTTGGCAAAAACCACTTGCATTCGATTTCCTTGACGTCAGTTCCCGTCTGCGTCAGCAGCCACTCCTTCCAGGGCGTCGTTTGCGGATTGATCCGGACATAGTTCGAGAACGGGACAATCCCGATCTTGATGTCTTTGTTGCTGGACATGGCCTCGAACTGAGTGACGAGCTGCAAAGCCGCCCGCTTCAAATCGTCCATCTTGCGGCCATTCATCGACCAGGTGGCATCGAGCACGAGCGCCAGCTCTATCGCCTTCGCCCCCGGCTTGATCGCAGATGCAGATACATTGATTGAAATCGGCATCGCTTGAAAAACCGACATCAGAAGCGGATGATGATCGGTTGACGCCGACAGGTCGATGCGACTGTCGGAATCCGAAAAGGAAATATCAAGCTTGGTGATTTCCACCAGATTCGGGTGAAGGTTCGTTTTGAAGAATTCTTCAACGACCTTCCCGATCTCCGCCTTGCCACTTGCGTCACTCGATGCGCCGGCCAGCGCGGCAAGATCCAGAACCTCCTGCAGGTGTGATTTTTTCCGGGATGCCATTCCATAATCGACAGCCAGACCGCCGGCTCCGATCATCGGAAGAGCCATGATGCCAAGGAGCATCGCATAATTGCCCCGCGTGTCTTTCCAGAACGATTTGAACATGGCCCCCGCCAACCGTTTGTATCCGCCTGTTTCGAAGCGGTTTTCTCATGGAATGATTAATGAAATGCCTTATAAGTTACCTCATGGGTTACGTACTGCTTTCATCGAGTGCCTCCGGTCAATTATGTTGACCCCATGACAAAGCGATTTTAAAAAGATAGACGGCCGTTGATGTTGTGCGGTGCAACATTCATTTTCGGTGATAATGTCGATGGTGTTAGGGTGTGGGAATGACGCCGAGTAACTTGCCTGACAACAAGCGGAATCCAAAAGATTCTGAGAGATTGACGTCAGGGCGGGACGGCAAAAGCGTCGAAAACCATGATCCTCAAGCAGAAGCCGATCTCAAGCAGAAGCTTATCAAGGAGCTGGATCGCTTCGAGGCATCGACCATCAGGTCACTCTATGAACTTGTGACGCTGATGGAGCCGTAATGGCCTGCTGCCGTCATTACATCCATCTCGACAAATCCGGTCGCCCGACAGTCGGGCATTCTTATAAATGTTCGTTCGAAGCGATCCTGGAATACTGTGATCAATTCCGGTCTCCTAGAGCCGCTCCGAATGGACAACCTCCTGAAACCTCACATCCAGAGCGTTTCCGATAGAGCTTTCGATGTGCCGGAAATTTGCAAAACAGTCCGAAAGCAACCGGTGTTCTGCGCAGGATAATGTTTCTGAAATCCCGATGCCTGACCGCGAATTTTGGGTTGCGGCATATGAATGCCAGCGGCTATTTCGGTCCGAAGCGTTTCAGGGCGAAGGCTTCCAGCGCGTGCGCCGGTTTTTTTCCCTCGGCCAGATCGGCCACCACCCTTCCAACGCCGGGGCCGATGCCGAAACCGTGCCCGCTCATGCCGGTGGCAACGGTCAAGCCGCCGATCCGCGTCTGGTCGATAACCGGCAACACGTCCGGCATGGTGTCGATCATGCCGGCCCAGCTCTGCCGGATTTTTGGGCGGCCGATCCGTGGAAAAGCGCCGGCAAACAGGGTAAGAACCCGTTCAAGGGCCTTCCGATTGGGTTTCGGATCGAGAATCCTGCATTCTTCGAACGGCGATACCTCCTCAGAGCGCCAGTGCCGCGCGGTTTGCCACGCGTCGGGATAGGTTCGCGGAGACGCAAGTCTGAACCGGATGCTTGCGAATTCCTGCCGCAGGGTCGGGAGATAGGCGAATAAGTTCCGGAACGCATCCGGCCCGATGAAGAAGTCGTGCGCCTCCCATGGCGTGAGCGTGTAGCCACCATCTTTCCGTCGCCGAAACGCGAAGCGGCCGTCTCCCGCTGCCGCGTCGTAGAATTCCGCCACGGGTTCGGTCTGCATCACGGAGGAAAGCACCGAAAGCTGCGGAATGCGAATGCCGTGCGAAGCAAGGAACAGGGAACTCCATGCGCCGGCCGCGACAACCACCCGCTCGCACCTTACCTCCCCCTTTTCGGTGATGACGCCCTGCAACCGGCCACCCGTGATTTCAAGCGCCCGCACCGCACAATTCTCACGGATGAGCACTCCATCTTCCGCCGCCGCCCTTGCCAGTGCCGGCACGCTCAGAAAGGGTTCCGCCATGGCATCGGAAGGCGTCGTCATCGCCCCCACCCAGCCAGCCGCATTGGGCAGCATGGCTTGCGTCTCGCTTGCTGAAAGCATGCGCGTATCGACGCCGTAAGCGCGGGCGCCTTCAAGCCAGTTTTCATACTCGCGAAGCTTTGCGGCGTTCCGGGCCAGGTAGGTGATGCCGCTCTGGCGAAAGCCGATCCGTTCGCGCAGCTTGTGGTGCAGGCCTTGCCAGATCCGCAGCGACTCCATCATCACCGGCAGTTCCGCATAATCGCGACCCTGCTGGCGAATCCAGCCCCAGTTACGGCTGGATTGCTCGGCAGCGACCCGGCCCTTCTCGCAAACCAGCACCCTGAGCCCCCGCCGCGCCAGCTCCCATGCGGTCATGACGCCGATGATCCCGCCGCCGATGATCGCCACATCGACGGCGTCCGGCAGCGGGCCGTCGAATTGAGGAGGATTGTTCAGATTGATTGGAAACACGGACATGGCGTTCAAAATCTCGAAGGACGATAAGGCTGGAGGTCGATAGCGCAGGGCCGCCCGCCGATGATGTCGGCGACCAGCTGCGCGGTTATGGCCGAAAGGGTGACGCCAAGATGGCCATGCCCGAAGGCATAGACGACATGCCTGGATGCACGCGCGCAACCGATCACCGGCAACGTGTCGGGTGTGGACGGGCGCCGGCCCATCCATTGCGATACCGGCTGCATGCCCGCAAGCGAAGGCACCCTGTCCGCCACCGCCGGCAACAGGGCGCGGATACGCCTGTAGTCGGGCGGGGCGTCGGTTCGCGCCAGCTCGTCGCCGCTCACGAGGCGCAGGCCATCATGCATGGGCGAGAGCACAAAACCCCTGCCGGGGAAAACCACCGGCCCGCGCAACAGCTCTTCCGAACCCGGCCCGAAACGCAGATGGTAACCGCGCTCGCTTTCGAGGCTGACGCGATCGCCGAGTTGCCTCGCCAACCGCGCGGACCATGCGCCGGCCGCAATGATCAGCCGGTCGAAATGGCGGGTTCCCGTTGCGCCGGACAGGCTGACGCCGCCGGTTTGCACCGGCGTTACCTGACGGATGTCGTCTCGAATGAGGGCCGCGCCCGAACGGCGCGCCGTTTCCAGATAGGCATGCGCCAGTCCTTTCGGGAAGCGGACATTGCCTGCCTCGGGCTGATAGAGGCCCAGCCGGCAAAAATGCGGGTTGAGGGCAGGCTCCAGATCGAGCAGCGCTGCCTGATCGAGCACGGTGTGAACGACGCCATGTCTGGCCATCAGCTCGCGTTCCAGTGCGGAACCGGCGAAATCACGTTCCCCGCCATAGACCTTCAGCCAGCCTTCCCGCGTCAGCATATGGCTTGCCGAGGCGATCTCAGCCAATTGCCGATGCGCTGTCAGCGCATGCGCGACCAGAGGAGCCATGGCGGCGGCGATGCGACAAACGCGGGACCGCGTTCCCGCCGCCACGAAGCGGACAAGCCATGGCAGCGCGGCAGGGGCGTGCCCGATACGCAGGGTTGCCGGCGCAGCGCGATCCATCAGATAGGCCGGCAGGGAACGGATTACCGCAGGGCTGGAATTCGGCATCACCGACCCGGTGACGATCGCCCCGGCATTGCCATAGGAGGCACCGGATGCCGGCTCATCGCGGTCGAACACGGTCACGCGGTGCCCCGCTACCGCAAGGGCAAGCGCCGTGCAGCATCCGACGATGCCCGCCCCGATAATGGCGACAGAAAGCCTTGCATCGCTTTGGCCACGATGGTGCATGGTGTGATCTGCCCTGCCAGCCTTGTCCGAAACAGCAGCTTCAGTGTTGAAGAATCTTGCTCAGAAAATCGCGTGTGCGCTCATTCTGAGGATTTTTGAAGAAGTTTTCGGGCGCGCCGCTTTCGATGATCGCCCCCTGATCCATGAATACGACGCGATCGGCGACCTTGCGGGCGAAGCCCATTTCATGGGTGACGACGATCATGGTCATGCCTTCTTTTGCAAGGCGCACCATGACATCGAGCACCTCGTTGATCATTTCGGGATCGAGCGCCGAAGTCGGTTCGTCGAACAGCATGACCCTTGGCTGCATGCACAGCGCCCGCGCGATGGCGACACGCTGTTGCTGGCCGCCTGAAAGCTGGCCGGGATAGTTCTGCATGCGGTCGGCCAGACCGACCTTGGCGAGAATTTCCCTGCCGCGTGCTTCCGCCTCGGCCTTCGGCAGCCCGCGTACATGAATGGGCGCAAGCGTCACGTTTTCCAGCGCGGTCTTGTGCGGATAGAGATTGAACTGCTGAAAGACGAAGCCGACCTCCATGCGCAGTTTTCTCAAAGGCGGGGACTTGCCGCCAAGGTCCACCCCGTCGACCAGCAACCGGCCCGACTGGAACGGCTCCAGCCCGTTCACGCAGCGGATCAGCGTGCTTTTGCCGGAACCCGACGGGCCGCAAACGACGACGACTTCGCCCTTGCTGACATGCAGGTCGATATCTTTCAGCACATGCAGCGCGCTGCCAAACCATTTATTGAGGCCCTGAAAATCAATCATCGGACTGCCCGGTTAGAGAATGGGAGATTGGGTGCCGCGCTCCATGCGGCGCGACAGATAGATCATCGGATAACAGACGATCAGATATCCAAGCCCGACCACGCCAAACACCAGAAGGCCGTTTGGAATGTTCTGCACGATCATCCAGCCCGAGCGGGTCAGGTCCATGATCCCGATTGCCGAGACCACCGATGAATCCTTGACCAGCAGGATGAACTGTCCGACCAGGGTGGGCCGCACGATCTGAAGCGCTTGCGGCAGAATGATCAGCCTGAGCTTCTGCCAATGGGTGAACCCCGAGGCAATCGCTGCTTCGTTCTGCCCTTTCGGAACCGCGCCGATGCCGGCGGCGATGATTTCGCCAATGAAGCATGCGGCCAGATTGGAAAGAGCAAGAACGCCCGCGCTGAAGGCGGAAAGCTCGATGCCGACAGCCGGCAGGATGAAGAAGCAGATGAAGACCTGCACCAGAAACGGCGTTCCGCGAAAAAGGTCGATATAAAGGCCGCAGATCCCCGAAAGCCACCGGTTGCCGCTGGTGCGCGCAAGGCCGAAGAGCAGCCCCACGATCATCCCCGCGACAAGCGACAGCAGCGACAGCGAGACCGTCATGCCGAGCCCCTTCAGCAGAACGGGCCAGTAATTCCACAGACGCTCGATCTGAAACCAGAGCATGCCGTCCCCCCTCACTGCGAGTTTGTGCGGTTGAAACGTGCCCAGGAGGCCGCCAGCGCCTTGAGCAGGTAGTAGATCAGCAAAAAGCCCGCTGCGGTGGCCACCAGCCCCTCGACGGGCATGAAGCGGTCGAGCGCGATTTTCTGACCGACGCGGGTCAGTTCGACCACCGAGATCAGTGAAAGAAGCGAGGAATCCTTCACAAGCACGATGGCCTGCCCGATCAGCGGCGAGATGGTTGGCCGGATCGCCTGCGGCAGCACGATGAGCCGCATGCGCTGAGCATAGGTGAAGCCAGAACTGAGAGCGGCCTCGAACTGTCCGCGCGGAATGGACAATATGCCCGAACGAATGATTTCAGCGATGTAAGCGCCCGAATTCAGCGCCAGCGCGATGACGCCGATGGTGAACTCTGGCAACAGAACGCCGAGACGCGGCAGCCCGAAATAGAGGAAGTAGAGCTGCGCCAGCAGCGGCGTCGAGCGGATCAGGTCGATATAGGCGATCCCCGCAGCGCGCAGCCATCGCACCGGCTGTATGCTGAGCCCGCAGGCAACGACGCCGATGACGAAGGCCCCGGTGAAGCCGGCCGCCGAAAGCATCAGCGTGTTGAGGAAACCCACCCACAGATCGGGAAGATACTCCGCGATCACGCGTATATTCAGATTGCCAAGCATGGTCTGCCGATCATGTTCAGATGCGATGACGCGGCGCGGAAGCGCTGTGCTGCCGCGCCCGTACGAGCCCCGGAGCGCCGGACCGGGAAATTCAGCCGGTATCCGGTAGGCTCCGAAGCTCGGTTACGGTGTCAGGAAGCCTGCCGCCTGTCTGGCAGGATACGTGGCACGTCAGTGCTCATCCTGCCACTTGCTGGAATTCACCCAGTAATCGAGGTTCTGCTTCAGCCGGCCGTCCAGCCCGATCGTGTCGATGAACAGGTTGGTCCAGATGAGCAGGTCCTGCGAGTCGTAGCGCACGGCATAGGCCAGCGGTTCGGAGGTCAGCATCTCATCGAAGACGGTAAAGGTGCCCTCGGGATAGTTGAGGATCTGTCCGGCAACGGCGGTGTTGTCGTTCACCCCGCATTGGGCCTGACCGGAGGACACGGCATCCAGAACGATGGTGCCGCCACCCTTGTAGGCCTTGATCTCGGCTTGCGGGAAGAAGTTCGGAACGCTCTTCTCAGCTGTCGATCCGAGAAGAACCGCGATTGTCGTGCCGGGCTTCTTGCAGTCTTCGAGGCTGGCGAACTCCCCGCCCGCCTTGACGAAGGCAACGGCGCCGACATGGATCCATGGCTTGGTGAAGGCGACCCTGGTCGCGCGCGCAAGCGTGGCGGTCATGTCGGCCGCCAGAATATCCGCCTTGCCGGAAAGCAGGGCGGGGATCAGGCCATCCCAGTCGAAATCGAGATAGGTGATCTTGACGCCCATCTCCTTGGCCATCAGTTCCGTCAGCTCGATGGCGCTGCCGGTTCTCTTGCCGTTCTTGTCCATGAACGAGAACGGCGGGCCCTGCGTCTGGACGGCGACACGCAGTTCACCCCGCGCCAGGATGTCGTCGAGCGTTCCGGCTTCGGCGCTTACCGGACTTGCAGCGTTGCCCGCAAGCGCCAGAAACATTGCAGACGCAAGAAGCGCCTTCATCTTGCCGATCATTTTCATTCTCCTCCCTTTGAACAAAAATAGTAATACATTCTATCCGAACAAAATAAATTCCGTCATGGATGTTTTTATTCAGAGATACTTATTCCCGATCGCTTTCCCATACGCCACGGGGCAGGCTGAGCCACTTATTGTGCGCTTTCATGACGACGAAGGTTTCGCTTCCCCGGATAACTCCCGGTTCCGCCAGGCCTGGCAGCAATTCGCTGGTGACGCGATAAAGCTCTTCCATGTCCCCTTCGAACAAAACTTCGCAGATCAGATCGTATCTTCCGGTCACGATGCTGACGGATGTCACGAACGGAAGTTCGGACATTTTCTTCGCGATTTCGTTCAGACGACCATGTCCGTTAGCGTGAATGCCCAGTATGGCGACGATCAGTTCCGGCCGCTCCGCCACATTGACGACACCCGCGATCCGGAAAAGCTTGCTTTCAAAAAGTGCCTTGAGGCGGGCGCGGACAGTTGGCGGGCTCAGATCCAGCCGTTCGGCGATCTGATTGGCGCCTTCCCGCGCATCGTCCGACAGAAGCTTGACCAGCTTCCGGTCGATCTTATCCAGCAGCGCACGCATCGCCGGCCCCCATCCTTTTCAGCCGCCATCGTATTTTCAATATGGACTGATAGTCAATCATATTTTTTTCTTCTGAAAATTTTCATATGAAAAATTATTCTGTATGGAAAATTTTCACGTCCGAAACGATGCCCCCCGGCGGAGAGGGCGCGAATGAGGTCTTCCACAAGCCTGAAGAATTCAGCTCCATGC
>JAZIHP010000090.1:0-14904 GCA_036678505.1 Alphaproteobacteria bacterium | reverse complement strand
TCGACAACATAATCCGCCAGACGGCGCTTTTCGGCGTCCGGCATCTGCTTTGCCAGAATGGATTCGAATTTTTCCGGGGTCATGCCGGGCCGCGCCAGAACCCGTTCGCGCTGGGCTTCGGCGGGTGCGGAAACGACGACGATTTTATCCACCCGGTTCCTGCCGCCGGTTTCAAACAGAAGCGGAATATCGAGAACCGCAAGCGGCGCTCCGGCGGCACGCTGGTCGGCCAGAAACCGCTCGGCATCGGCCCGCACCAGCGGATGCACGATCTGCTCCAGCTTTTTCATGGCCCGCGGGTTGCCCAGAACATGTTTTCCCAGCTCTGCCCGATCGACGACACCGCCGGTAGTCGTTCCGGGAAAGGCCGCTTCAACGAGAGGAGCCGCCACTCCCGCATAGAGACGATGAACGGCTTCGTCGGAATCGTGAACCGGAACGCCTTCCTCCTGAAAAATCCGGGCGGTGGCGGATTTTCCCATGCCGATCGATCCGGTAAGGCCGAGCACGATCATCAGCGGCCCGCCAGATCGGCAAGAATGAGGTTGCGTAATTCAGCGGTGACCTCGGGGCGCTGGCCGAACCAGCGCTCAAAACCGGGAACCGCCTGATGCAGCAGCATGCCGAGCCCGTCCACGCATGTCAGGCCCCGCACCCGCGCGGCCGCCAGCAGAGGCGTTTCCAGAGGAACATAAACGATGTCGGTAACGATTGCCCTGTCAGGCAGGCTGGCCGGATCGGCAGGCAGCCCCTCATTGCCATGCATGCCGAGCGCCGTGGTGTTCACCAGCAGGCCGGCATCCGGCAGCAGCCCGGCAACCGCGGCCGGTTCATGCGCGGTGATACCGACGCCAAACCGATCCCGCAACTCCTGAGCTCGCGACAGGGTACGGTTGACGATGCGGATGTCGCGCACCCCCCTTTCTTTCAGGGCATGGACGATGGCGCGCGCCGCCCCGCCAGCTCCCAGAACGACCGCCGGTCCGTTTTCGGCCCAGCCCGATGCAAATTCATCGAGATTTGCCGCAAACCCATGCGCATCGGTATTGCCGCCAACCAGGCTGTCACCCTCAAACCACAGCGTGTTGACCGCACCGATCCGTTCCGCGTCCGGATCGAGCCAGTCGACGAGCGCAAACACGGCTTCCTTGTGCGGAATGGTGACATTGCCCCCGCGAAAACCGTTTTGACGCAGGTTCGCGACAAAATCCGGCAGATCGGCCGGAGCGACATCTATCGCCTCATAGCTGCCGGCGAGAGCGAGAGACTTCAGCCAGTGGCCGTGAATTCTGGGCGAACGCGAATGGGCGATGGGATGGCCGATGACAAAGGCTTTGTTCATTGTTTCAGCCATCGACAGCGTCCAGCCGGCGCAGCTCGCTCAGCAGCGGCAGCAGCGGCAGGCCGACAATGGTGAAATAATCGCCCTCGACCTTCTCGAAGAGCTGAATGCCCTCGCCCTCGATCTGATAGGCTCCCACGCTGGAAAGAGCCTTGTCTCCGACGCGCGCCAGATGCCGTCCGATAAAGCCGGGCTCCAGCTTGCGCATGGTGAGATTGGCGATGGCGACATGCCGCCACAGAACCTCGCCGTCACGGACCAGAACCGCCGCGCTGTTCAGCTGGTGCGTCTTTCCCGACAGCGCCAGAAGATGGCGGCGCGCGCCTTCCATGTCCGCCGGCTTGTGAAACACCTCGTCGCCCAGCGAAAGCGTCTGGTCGCAGCCGAGAACCAGCGCACCGGGCCGGCGCCCGCTCACGTCCAGCGCCTTGGCTTCCGCCAGAATGACGGCGACGTCTTCGGGAGAAACGCCGCTGTCCTGCAAGGGGGCTTCCACGGCGCGCTCGTCGATTTCGGCCGGAACCGCGTTCACATCCAGCCCGGCGCTGACCAGCATGGCCTTGCGGAAAGGGCTGCCCGAGGCAAGAATGAGTTTTTCCGTCATCTCGATATTTCCGGCTTCGGTTTTTACGCTTCGGTTCACTATGGCAGCGATTACCGGCTCTTGTTGCGCAGGGCAAGAATGGCCGCCGCCGTCTCCTCGATCGAGCGGCGGCTGACGTCGATCATCGGCCAGTTATAGCGGGTGCAGATCTTGCGCGCATAGGCCAGTTCCTCGGTGATCGAGGCCCTGTCCACATAGGTGCCGCCCTCGAAACCGGTCGTGTTGCCGAGCGTCCGGTTCTGGCGGATATGGGATATGCGCTCTGCCGTGGCGATCAGCCCGACGATCAGGGGCTTTCTGGCCTTGATCAGACTGTCGGGAACGGGAACATCGAGCACAATGGGGATATTGGCGGTCTTGATGCCGCGATTGGCCAGATAGATGCTGGTCGGGGTCTTGGAGGTGCGCGAGATGCCGATCAGCACCACATCGGCGTCATCCATTTCGACCGGCAACTGCCCGTCATCATGCTCCATGGTGAAATTGAGCGCGTCGATGCGACGAAAATAATCGGCATCCAGGACATGCTGGGCTCCCACCCTTCGCCCGGCCGGCGTGCCGAGATAGGACTGGAACACGGTCAGCACCGGTTCGAGTACGGAAACGCAGGGCAGCCCCATCGCGGCGCAATGATCGTCTATGAGACGCGCGAGCTTCTGGTCCACGATGGTATAGAGGATGATGCCCGGCTCTTCCTCGATCTCCTCGAACACCTTCATCAGCTGTTTTTCGTTCCGGATCAGCGGATAGATATGCTCGATGGCCCGCGCATCCTTGTATTGCGCGGATGCGGCGCGCCCGGCGGCCAGAAGGGTCTCGCCAGTCGCGTCAGAAATCATGTGCAGATGAAAGAAACTTTGTGGCTTGTTCACACCATACATCCGGCTCTGTGGGCGACTGTGGACAAAAGGGGACGAATTCCGCCTCTTGGGCCAGGCGACTGTATCAGATGCCTGTTTGTCCACAATTCATGCCGGCGTGCATTTCGTTTTCGCCCTGGGGACAAAAGCGTGGAATAGTTCGGAAACGAGTCCGAAATCCACAAGCCTTGAATTACGAAATATCCGTAATATGCTTGATTCGACTGAATTTTCTTTTCCGATCCCCAACCTTTTCCAGTCTGGACAAGTTTGATCGCGACAAAATGCTGGATGGTTTTCAAATCCGGAAAACGGGAAAGATGACAATCACCGATTCCAACAGACTCATAGAATCAAAAGATTCTCTCATAAGAGAGATTTTTTAGATTCTGATCCTGAAAGCGAGACGCAATGAGCGCCGACCGGAAGATGATGCGGGTTCTGAAAGGCGAGGCCGTTTTCCCGCCGCCGCTATGGATGATGCGCCAGGCGGGGCGCTACCTGCCCGAGTACCGGAATTCCCGGAAGCAGGCAGGCTCCTTCCTCGATCTCTGCTACAATCCCGAGCGGGCTGTCGAAGTGACGTTGCAGCCCATCGAACGCTTCGGTTTCGATGCATCCATTCTGTTTTCCGATATTCTGGTGGTGCCACATGCGCTCGGCCGCGATCTGCGCTTCGAGGAAGGCCGCGGACCGCTGATGACACCGATCACGGCGGCTGAAATCGAGGCGCTCGATACGCAGGCGTTTCACGTGAATCTGGAACCGGTTTACGAAACGGTGCGGCGCCTGCGCCGCCAGTTGCCGGATGAGACGACGCTGATCGGCTTTTGCGGCGCGCCCTGGACCGTTGCCACCTACATGATCGCCGGTCATGGAACGCCCGATCAGGCGCCGGCCCGGTTGTTCGCCTATCGTGAACCGGAAGCGTTCGGGAAACTGCTGGCCCTTCTCGCCGATCAGTCGGCGGATTATCTCATCCGGCAGATCGCAGCCGGGGCCGATACGGTGCAGATCTTCGATTCCTGGTCCGGCGTTCTGGACGAAGCCTGCTTTGAGGCTTTCTGCGTGGAGCCGGTCGCCCGCATCGTGCGCAAGGTTCATGAGGTTTATCCCGATGTCCCGGTCATCGGCTTCCCAAAGGGCGCCGGGGCCAACTACACCGCCTATCGCCGCAAGACCGGCGTGACGGGCCTCGGCCTCGACTGGTCGGTGCCGCTGTCGCAGGCAATCGAATTGCAGAAGGGTGGAGCCGTACAGGGCAATCTCGACCCCTTGCGGCTGGTGGCCGGCGGCAAGGCGCTTTCCGACGGCGTGGCGGCGATCCTGGACGCCATGAAGGATGGACCGTTCATCTTCAATCTCGGCCATGGCATCGTTCCTGAAACGCCGATTGCCCATGTCGAGGCGATGGTGCGTCTGGTTCGCGGAGAAACCGGCACATGACCGGCCCCGTGCAGACAGGCAGCCGCAAGCCGGCCATGCGGGCACTGGTTTCCGTCGTCGTCCTTGTCGCGCTGGCGGCGGTTCTTTTCCTGTCCGCATCCGAAGAAGCCTATAATTGGATCAAGGCTTTTCACGTCATCGCGGTGATTTCGTGGATGGCCGGCATGCTCTATCTGCCGCGCCTGTTCGTCTATCATGCGGATGCGCAAAAGGGCTCCGCGCAGTCCGAGACCTTCAAGGTCATGGAACGACGCCTGCTGCGCGCGATCATCAATCCGGCCATGATCGCAAGCTGGGTGTTCGGTCTGTGGCTTGCCTGGAAGGGGTTCGGGTTTCAGGGTGGCTGGCTGCATGGCAAGATCGCCGCCGTTGTTGCCATGTCCGCCGTCCATGGCTATCTTTCGGGGGCGGTGCGCAAATTTGCCGAGGACAGCAACACCAAACCGGCCCGGCACTGGCGTATCGTCAATGAAGTTCCGACCGTTTTGATGATTGTGATCGTCATTCTGGTGATCGTGAAGCCTTTCTGAGAGGCATAAAAGGCGTCTTGCTCTTTGGCTGTTGCGGCAGTAAAAGGAAGGCCCTCCTTTTCGCCATGCGCCGTTTGTTTTCTTCAGATCGACCGCGCCCGGCAACCTTCATCGCATTCGCTTACTCCCCGCCAAGCACACCCAGAGTCCCGCCATGCAGGAAATGAAACTCGCAGAGTTCAAGAACAAGAAGCCGCCCGAGTTGATCGCTTATGCCGAATCGCTCGAAGTGGAAAACGCCAGCGTCATGCGCAAACAGGAGTTGATGTTCGCCATTCTCAAGAAGCTGGCGGCGCAGGATGTCGAGATCATCGGCGATGGCGTGGTGGAAGTCTTGCAGGATGGCTTCGGCTTCCTGCGTTCGGCCAATGCCAATTATCTGCCGGGCCCGGACGATATCTATATCTCGCCCTCGCAGATTCGCCGTTTTTCGCTGAAGACCGGCGATACCGTCGAAGGGCCGATCCGCAGCCCGAAGGAAGGGGAGCGCTATTTCGCCCTCCTCAAGGTCAACACGATCAATTTCGACGATCCGGAGAAAATCCGCCACAAAATCCATTTCGACAATCTGACCCCGCTCTATCCGAACGAGCGGCTGAAGATGGAAATGGAAGTGCCGACGGGCAAGGATATTTCGGCCCGCGTGATCGATCTGGTCGCGCCGCTGGGCAAGGGCCAGCGCGGATTGATCGTGGCGCCGCCGCGCACCGGTAAAACGGTTCTCTTGCAGAACATCGCGCATTCGATCACCACTAATCATCCCGAATGCTATCTGATCGTTCTGCTGATCGACGAGCGCCCGGAAGAAGTGACCGACATGCAGCGCTCGGTTAAGGGCGAGGTCGTGTCCTCGACCTTCGATGAACCGGCGGCCCGCCACGTTCAGGTCGCCGAGATGGTGATCGAAAAGGCCAAGCGCCTGGTCGAGCATGGCCGCGACGTGGTTATCCTGCTCGATTCCATCACCCGCCTCGGCCGCGCTTACAACACGGTGGTTCCGTCTTCCGGCAAGGTGTTGACCGGCGGCGTGGACGCCAACGCCCTCCAGCGCCCGAAGCGGTTCTTCGGCGCAGCGCGCAACATTGAGGAAGGCGGTTCGCTCACCATCATCGCCACCGCGCTGATCGACACCGGAAGCCGTATGGACGAGGTGATCTTCGAAGAGTTCAAGGGCACCGGAAACTCCGAAATCGTGCTCGACCGCAAGGTTGCCGACAAGCGCATCTTTCCGGCCATGGACATTCTCAAGTCGGGAACCCGCAAGGAAGACCTGCTTGTCGCCCGTCAGGACCTGCAGAAAATCTTTGTGCTGCGGCGCATTCTGGCTCCGATGGGCACGACGGATGCGATCGAATTCCTCATCGACAAGCTCAAGCAGACCAAGACCAATTCCGATTTCTTCGATTCGATGAACACCTGATCCGGCGCCATCTGGGTCGGCCGGAATTTTTCCTGTACACCGAAACGCCCGGAATGCAGACAGCGTCCGGGCGTTCTGGTTGAGGGCGGTATTCCTTGGAGCCGTTCATGGTTTCACGGAAACTCCGAACGGCTAAAAGTCTTTGTTTTGTCGCATTTCCGAACCGGAAAAGTGTTTCCGCTTTTTCTGGAAACGCTCTAAGTCTTTGGTCTGTCGCGTTTCCGAACCGGAAAAGTGTTTCCACTTTTCCTGGAAACGCTCCGGCGCCCGAAAGTGGGAACGGGTTTCGGGCGACATGCGTAAAAAGGGGCTCGAAGGGTAAGGCGCTGATCTTTCCGATTCGCTCCCTGCGCTTTAAGTTCTTGTGTTTACGCATGTCGTTGCCCCGAAACCGGTTCCCACTTTCGGGCGACATGCTTTAATTTTCTATTTTGACGCCATTCCGGACGCGAAACCGCTTTGCGCTTGCTGGAATTGTTCTGGCCACACCGATACCGGTTATTCTCGTCAGGTCATTTTCAGGGCCTGTTCCAGCCTTGCGCCGTCTTCCACGGGAGGCAGGCAAGTCTGTCCCTTGCACAGATAGGCGCCGGCCTCATCGGGCCTGGGAACGATGCCGCCGGGAAGATTTATGTCCATCCGTCCATCTTTGCGGATGAAGATATCCACCCTTCGCGGGTCCGGATGTCGATTCGCTACCGGAACGAACCGGATTTCCCCAAGGTCTTCCATCATTACCAGCTTGTGCGGATAACGAAGGATTTCACAGGCATTGACGATACCTGCCTGCCCATAGGCCTGCCTCGCCACACGGCCAGCCGCATGTTCGGCAATTTTCCACGCCTTGTCATGAAGGCGGCTGTCCCCGGTGATGGATGCAAGGCGAGCGAGCGCCTCTATGATCTGGCTGGTGGCGGAGGGGATGGCTTCATCCACATCGCCGCGAATGCGAATTGGCACGTCGCTGGAATCGGAGCTGCTGAGATAGTAGCCGGTTTCACCTTCATCTGCATGCCACAGATCCAGCTGCCGAACGAAATGACGGGCATGTTCGATGAAGGCGGCATCCCAGGTGGCCTCGTAAAGCGAAACCGCGGCATTCGCCATGGTTGCATAGTCGCTGGACATGGAGGGGAATTGCGCCGTGTCGGCAAGCGTGGTGTGGGGCAGACGTCCTTCCCGCGCCGAGCGAATGATATGATCGAAGGCATTGCAGGCCGCATCGATCCAGTCCCGGCGCCCGAAAGAGCGTCCGCATTCGGCAAGTGCGGCAATGGCCAGGCCATTCCAGTCCGTGAGGATCTTGTCGTCGCGACCCGGACGGCTTCTTTTTTCCCTTGCGGCGAGCAGCTTGCGCAGCAACGGCTTCAACTCTACATCATGGCTTTCAAAGCGCCGCGCCTGTTCGGCGGACTGATGCAGAATGGGCTTGCCTTCCCATGAAGATGGTTTGGTGAGCGTATAATGTTCGAAGAAAGCGGCCGGGTTCTCGCCCAGAACGGCTTCGATATCTTTCCGGTCCCAAGTGTAGAACAGTCCTTCCTCGCCGTCGCTGTCCGCATCGAGACTTGATGCAAAAGCTCCGCCTTCGACGCGCATTTCGCGCAGCAGAAACCCGATCGTTTCTTCGATTCGGATCCGGAATGTTTCTGTTTTGGTTTCTGCATATGCCCAGTTGGCCAATCTCAACAGCTGGGCGTTATCGTAAAGCATCTTTTCGAAATGCGGCACCAGCCATTGCGCGTCGGTCGAATACCGGGCGAGACCTCCACCGACATGATCGTAAATGCCGCCGGCAAGCATGTGGCGAAGACCGGAAACCACGGCCTCCTTGTGAGCGGTGTCGCCGGTGTTCAGATAAGACAGCCATAATGTGTGCATGAAGGGTGCGTTGGGGAATTTTGGCGCGCCCCCGATGCCGCCCCGGTCATGGTCGATCATCCGATATATGTTTTGCGCCAGATTAGGGAGTGCATGCGGGTCGATCGCCTGCTCTGGAACCGATGCGCCGAGCTTGCTCTGGACATGGGCATTCAGCGTATCGGCGCTGTGCAGGATGTCGGTGCGCTTGTTGTTCCAGGCACCGGCCACCGCTTCCAGAATCTGCACAAATCCATGTCGTCCATATTGAGCGCGGGGCGGGAAATAGGTTCCTCCCCAGAAGGGCTTTGCTTCCGGTGTCAGGAACATGGTCAGCGGCCAGCCGCCCTGATCGCCCATGGCGGTCAGGGCAGCCATATAGATCTGATCGATATCGGGCCGTTCTTCGCGGTCGACCTTGATATTGACGTACAGACGGTTCATGACCCCTGCAATATCGGGGTCCTCGAAGCTCTCATGGGCCATGACATGGCACCAGTGGCAGGCGGCATAGCCGACGGAAAGCAGGATCGGCCGGTCCAGTCGCCGGGCTTCTTCCAGCGCGGCGGACGACCAGGGCCGCCAGTGAACGGGGTTTTCGGCATGCTGCCGGAGATAGGGGCTGGCTTCCGCGGACAGCAGATTCCGAGGCGGCAGGACCATGATGTCGCCTTTGGTTCGACGTCTTCGAACAAGTGGTAAAGCGGAAACAGGCGGGGATCAAATGATATTCGGGGAAACCATCGTCGCATTGTCTAGCGGGCGTCTGCCTGCCGGGGTGGCAGTGATCCGCATTTCCGGTTCGCAAACTCGATTCGTTATCGAAACGATTTGCGACTTCGTACCCGAACCGCGTTACGCTTCGCTCCAGACACTAAGAGTCGGGAGGGAAATACTGGACCGGGGCCTGGTGCTGTTTTTCCCAGAACCGAACAGTTTTACGGGCGAGGACGTCGTGGAGTTTCAGGTTCATGGCGGTAGGGCAACGGTATCGGCCATCCTGAATGAAATTACGAAATTGCCGGATGTCCGTCTTTCCGAGCCGGGTGAATTTACGCGACGCGCATTCATGAACGGCAAGCTGGATCTTGTTCAGACCGAAGCGCTGGCGGACCTCATCAATGCCGAGACCGAGGCGCAACGCCGGCTTGCGCAGCGTAATTCCGATGGAGCGCAAAGCAGACTCTATGCCGATTGGCGCGAGAGGCTGGTTCAGGCCCGGGCCCTGATCGAAGCCGACATCGACTTTTCAGATGAGGGCGACGTGCCAGGATCGGTTGCGGAACATGTGTGGGCGGATATTGCTGTTCTGGCAGGCTGTATTTCTGAACACATCAGCGGATTTTCCGCAGCGGAGATCATTCAGGACGGATTTCGTCTGGTGATCCTCGGGGCGCCGAACGCCGGAAAATCGAGCCTTTTGAACGCGCTTGCACGGCGCGAGGCGGCAATCGTCACCGACGAACCCGGAACCACGCGCGACATTCTGGAAGTCGCGCTGGACATTAACGGGCTGAAAATCGTCGTCGCGGATACGGCGGGACTTCGTGAGGGTGCCGGCAAGGTTGAAAGCATTGGCATCGAAAAAGCCAAGGCCCGCGGACGGGAGGCAGATCTGATCCTGGAACTCGAAGACCTGACCGATCCGCACCCTGTCGACACAGGATGGGCGGATGCCAAGATCATCAGGGTGGGGACGAAACTGGATCTCGTTCAAACGCCCGATGCATATGCTTCCCATTATGATCGGCTGATTTCAACCGTAACCGGCGAGGGCATTGGCGACCTGATCCAGACCATCGGGGAAATCGCCGAGCTGAGAATTCGGGAGGCGGGCGATATTCTGCCATCACGCCTGCGCCATGTCGAATTGCTTCAGGATGCGCTCGCCCATATCGGCAAGGCATTGGGAAGCGGTGGGGCGCCGCTTGAAATCAGGGCCGAGGAATTACGGCTGGCGACGGATCGATTGGGCCGTATCACCGGGGCCGTGGATGTCGAGGAACTTCTCGGCGTCATCTTTTCGCAGTTCTGCATCGGCAAGTGACTCACGTGAAACATCGGAAAAAGCGTGACTCACGTGAAACATCGCCGCCATTCTCTTTGCGAAAAGTGGCCAGTGTTTCACGTGAAACACGTAAATGATCCCTTGACATTGGCAGATTGGTTTTCAATGTGTCTGGAATGAACGCAAAATCCCCGATCAGAGACACCTACGACGTTATCGTTGTTGGCGGCGGCCATGCCGGATGTGAAGCTGCCAGCGCTTCCGCGCGAAGCGGTGCACTTACCGCGTTGATAACATTGGATGCCAGCAAGATCGGCGTCATGTCCTGCAATCCCGCGATCGGCGGATTGGGAAAAGGTCAGCTGGTGCGGGAAGTGGATGCCCTTGATGGGCTGATGGGCAGAGCGGCGGATCTGGCAGGCATCCAGTTCCGCATGCTCAACAGACGTAAGGGCCCGGCCGTTCGGGGACCTCGCACACAGGCGGATCGAAAGCTATATCGCCTTGCCGTGCAAAATGTACTGAGCGAGCAGGACGATCTCCATATCATCGAAGGGGAGGTCCATGATCTGGAGCTTGAGAATGGCAGCGTCAGCGCCATTCTCATGGCGGATGGGAGACGTTATGCCTGCGGTTCCGTCGTCCTGACCACCGGCACTTTTCTCCGGGGTCTTATCCATATCGGTGACAAAAGGATCGTTGCCGGCCGCATGAATGAACAGGCAACCAATGGATTGTCTGCGACGATGACCCGCGCGGGGTTCACGCTGGGACGCCTCAAGACGGGAACGCCGTCGCGTCTCGATGGCCGCACCATCGACTGGGCCGCGCTGGAGATGCAGAAGGCAGACGCGGAGCCGGTTCCGTTTTCATCTCTGACAGCGAAGATTACCGTACCGCAGATTGAATGTGGCATCACCCGCACGACGACCGCAACGCATGATCTTATCCGAGCCAATCTCGGTCGTTCCGCAATGTATTCCGGTTCTATCGAAGGCATCGGACCGCGCTATTGTCCGTCGATCGAGGACAAGATCGTCAAATTCGCGGATCGCGACACCCATCAGATCTTCCTTGAGCCTGAGGGTCTCGATGATCACACGGTTTATCCCAATGGCATTTCGACCTCGCTGCCGGAAGATGTTCAGCTTGAAATTCTGAAAACCATCCCCGGCCTGGAAAAATCGGTGATGCTGCAACCGGGTTATGCCATCGAATATGATCATGTCGATCCGCGCGAACTTGAAGCGACACTGGAAACGAGACGTGTGCGTGGCTTGTTTCTGGCCGGGCAGATCAACGGGACAACCGGTTATGAGGAGGCGGCGGGGCAGGGGCTTCTGGCTGGAATAAACGCAGCCAGAAAGGCTGCCGACGACGACCCGCTGACAATCAGCCGCACGGAAGCCTATATCGGCGTCATGATCGATGATCTGATCCGGCGGGGTGTTACCGAACCCTATCGGATGTTCACGTCGCGGGCGGAATTCCGCCTGTCGCTGCGTGCCGATAATGCAGATGAACGTCTGACTCCACTGGCCATCCGGCTTGGCATCGTTTCTTCCCGCCGGCGCGACCATTTCGAGCGCTCGGTCGGTGCGCTGGATGCCGTCCGGGCCTTGGCAAAATCTATCGAGCTGACCCCGCGGGAGGCTGCTCGGCATGGCCTGGCCATCAATCAGGATGGAGTTAGGCGATCCGCTTATGATCTCCTGAGTTATGCCGATGTTGATATATCATGGCTGGAACGTGTCGATCCGAGGTTCGCTTCGATTGACAAAAAAGCTGCCGAAGCGCTGGAAATCGAAGCGAAATACGCTGTTTATATGGAGCGGCAAAAGGTGGACGCCGCCCGCATCAGGGGCGAAGAGGCACGGACGATCCCTTCGGATGTCGATTTCAGCAAGGTGTCCGGCCTGTCCAATGAGCTGAAACAGAAGATGGTTCAGCGTCAACCCGGATCTGTGGCGGACGCGGAACGGATCGAGGGCATGACACCGGCTGCGCTGGCCATCATCATCGCTCATATCCGCAATCATGAAAATTCAGGCCGCAAAGGCGCAGCATGAGCGATATCCGTTTGTCCTCGCTTCAAAATGCAGCGGGACCCGTTTCACGTGAAACGTTTGAAGCACTGCTCCGGTTCGAGACCGTTTTCCAGAAGTGGAATCAGAGGATCAATCTCGCCGCTCCGTCCACGATGGGCGATGCATGGTCGCGGCATATCGTGGACAGCGCTCAGCTGGCTTCACTCGCCCCTTATGCCCGGAAATGGCTGGATCTGGGATCCGGAGGAGGGTTTCCCGGACTTGTGCTGGCTTTCCTGATGAAGGAAAGGGGCGGTCAAATCGATCTTGTCGAGAGCAATCGCAAGAAAGCCGGCTTCCTGCAGGCCATGGTTGGCGAGTTCGGGCTGCCGGCGCGGGTTGTCGCACGGCGCATCGAGGATGCAGCGAAAATCGTCGAGCAGCCGGAAGTCGTGACCGCGCGGGCTCTCGCTCCGCTTCCTCTCCTGCTCGACCTTGCTTCGCCCTGGTTGCTGGCGGGCGCGACGGCTTTCTTTCACAAAGGCCGGGATTACCGCGGCGAAATTGAAGAAAGCTGTAAACGTTGGTCCTTCAGTCTGGTAGAACATAAAAGTTCGACAGATTCCGAAGGGATCGTCCTTGAGATAAATGGTTTGAGTCATCTCTGAACGCGCCCCTCTATCGGAGTGAATTTCCGGCAGGAAAACATGATCAACAGCAAACCACGCATCATCACCGTAGCGAATCAGAAGGGCGGCGTCGGCAAGACGACGACGACGATCAATCTTGCCACGGCGCTCGCCGCGATCGGCGAAAAAGTTCTGATCGTGGACCTCGATCCGCAGGGCAACGCCAGTACCGGCCTCGGCATCGAGCGGAAGGATCGCACCGTTTCGTCCTACGATGTTCTTACCGGAGCCGCGAGCATCGATGCAGCGGCCATGCAGACTGCGGTTCCCGGACTTTCTATCGTTCCGTCGACGCTCGATCTGCTCGGCGTGGAGATGGAGATCGCGGCGGCGCCGGATCGTGTGATCCGCTTGCGTGATGCCTTGCTTGAAGCGACGGGGCGCGCAAACACTTTCAGTTATGTGCTGATCGATTGCCCGCCGTCGCTCAATCTGCTGACGCTGAATTCGATGGCCGCCGCGGATTCGGTTCTGGTTCCGCTTCAGTGCGAGTTCTTTGCGCTGGAGGGCCTCAGCCAGCTTCTGGAAACGGTTCAGCAGGTTCGCGGTTCGATCAATCCGCATCTGGAAATCCAGGGCATCGTGCTGACCATGTATGACGGGCGCAACAATCTGGCCAATCAGGTGGTGCAGGACGTGCGGGCCCATATGGGCGAGACGGTTTATGAAACCGTCATTCCGCGTAATGTGCGCGTATCGGAGGCGCCGTCTTACGGAAAGCCGGCAATTTTGTATGATCTGAAGTGTTCGGGCAGTCAGGCCTATCTTCAGCTGGCGTCGGAGGTGATCCGCCGCGAACGTCGCCTGCGGGCTGCATGATCCGGATTTTCCGGATTGATTCGGTAGTGAAACGATTCAGGTGAATGATGAGCGAAGATCCTTCAAGAAAGCGGCTGGGCCGGGGACTGGCGGCACTGATCGGTGAGATCGACCGCCCGGCGGAGCCGGAGAAAGCGGCTGCTCTGGCGGACGGAAAAGTGCCGATCGAGTTCGTTTCTCCCAATCCGCGCAACCCACGCCGTCATTTCGGCGAAGCCGAACTGACCGATCTGGCGCAGTCCATTCGCGAACACGGCATCGTTCAGCCCGTGGTGGTGCGGCCGTCGCCGGCGCATCAGGGGCAATATGAGATCATCGCCGGCGAAAGGCGCTGGCGGGCCGCACAGCGCGCCGGGCTGATCGAAATCCCGGTCATCGTGCGGGATGTGAGCGACCGGACGGCGCTGGAACTGGCGATCATCGAAAACGTGCAGCGCGCCGATCTCAACCCGATCGAAGAAGCGCTGGGTTATGAACAGCTGATCGAGGAGCACAGCTACAGCCAGGCCGATCTTGGACAGGTGATCGGCAAGAGCCGCAGCCATGTCGCCAATACGCTGCGGCTGCTGAAATTGCCGGATGCGATCCGGGACCTGGTCGTGGATGGCTCGTTGTCTGCGGGCCATGCGCGAACGCTGGTGACGGCGGAAGACCCGGCCGGCCTTGCCAAGCGTATCATCGGGGAAGGATTGTCGGTGCGCCAGGCCGAGGCGCTGGCGCAGGCCCCCTCCGCGCCGGTGCGGGAGACCCGCTCATCCGGCCCCGCCGAGAAGGATGCCGACACACTGGCGCTGGAAAAGCTGCTTACCGATACGATCGGCATGAAGGTCGCCATCGCCCACAAGGAGCGCGGCGGTGAGCTGCGCATAGCCTATAAAACGCTCGATCAGCTTGACGAATTGTGCCGCAAGCTGAAACTGTGAAGCAATGAAATTATCGGAACGGAAAAGCCCGCATGATGCGGGCTTTTTTAGAGCCGTTCATGGTTTCACGGAATCGCCGAACGGCTCCAGGTCTTTGTTTTGTCGCGTTTGCGAACCGGAAAAATGTTTCCACTTTTCCTGGAAACGCTCTATCATATTGTTTTTTAAAATATTTTATGAAAGCGTCAGCGCCGTGAAAGGCGGGCGCTTTCCACCGCCACGCCAAGCAAAGCCTGGCGCACCAGAGCCAGACCCAGTTCCGGCCGGCGCCGGGATTGCAGTACGGCAGACTGGAGCCGCGCCAGAACGCGTTCGATGGATTGTCTGTTCCAGCGTTCGAGTGCGCGCTCGATAAGCTTGCGCCGCGAAAAGAACA
>JAZIHP010000089.1:0-15047 GCA_036678505.1 Alphaproteobacteria bacterium | reverse complement strand
GCGCAATGCGAACCGCATCCCGCTTGAATTCATCGCTGTGCATTGATGTCATATCCTGTCTCCTTTGAAGAGAGCATCGCTCTCAAAAGACCGGAACGAAACCGCGACAGGTCCAGATGCCATGTCGCTCATCCGGATTCCTTCCGCCGGCTTCTCAGGTAGCCGCACTAACTGTTTGCCAAAATTACGCCCTTTCGTGGTCTCAGCCAGGTCGCCAGTCTTCCAACCGGAATGTCGGCTTTCAATCACTTCACCGATGCCGTCGCCGTGCATCACCTCTCCAAAGCGGACGCCAGTGGCATAATTGGCGCCGCCGCTTATTCGTCCACGCATGTATGCATCAACCGAAAGCCACTTCGATTTCACCAAGATCTGGCCGGTGATAGGCAACCGGAACTCTTCTCATACTACCGACCGCCCATCCTTGCGCTACTGCCGTTCATCCCAAAAAATATGGCAGAAAATTATTGACCAATCAAATTTGCATCTTGCAAGATTAATAGTATTGCGATTTGATAATTTGAACGTTAGAACTGACAAGTTGTCAACGGATGCTGCACAAGAATGGGCCTATGATCGTTCCGGTCTGTGTTAATTATCTAGTCGGCGATCGTCTGGGCGTCGTACAAAATCGCTCGTCGTTGGTGAGGCGATCAGTTCAGAGTACAGGTCGCTAACGGCTGCGGAATTGCCATGGTTCTCGATGTGCCGAAGCCGACTGTGAAGCTGGTTGATCGCCGATGGCGTGGGGCTTTGGCTGGGTCGAAGGTGTCGTATGCGCGCTGTGCCTGGACGGTGCCATCCCGAGCGTCGCGACTGAACTCTCTCCCTTCGTCGAGGTGGGGCGTCCGGCAGGTGATTCTATATGCGCGTTGGAACTATTCACCGCCGGTCATTCGGATTGGCGTAGGATCGCTGATATCGGCCAAATAACAGAGAGCTTATCGAGTTCGGCAAGGTGTTATTTACAGTCAAATTGAGCTTAAGGTGCGTCAATCTGCAGTTACGCAGCTGCGAAAACAAGCGAATAGATTGCATAATTCAAAGGAGAAAGCATATGAAGCCGATTTTCCATTCTCGCGACAAGGTCGTCCTTACCATTGCCCCAACGGGCGGCCTTCATGGTCGGGAGGCGAACCCTGGGCTTCCCGAGCAGCCTGAGGACATTGTTGACGCTTTCGCCGATTGCTACGCGGCCGGAGCGACGATTGCCCATATCCATGTGCGTGACAAAGAGGGACGTACTTCTGCTGATCCGGTAATTTACGGCGAGGTTATTGCAGGCATTAAAGAGCGTTGCCCGCAGATGATCACGCAAGTTGGGAACGGCATCGGAGTGCGGCGCGAGCGCGACGGGAGTTGGACTGGATTCACCCAAGCGCAACGCATGGCGCTTCTTGATCTCGATCCCGCCCCTGACATGCTGACCGTGAATGCCGGCACCTTCCACTTCCAGCACAAGGATGCGGAATTTCTCTTTGACAATTCCAAGGCTTGGAACCGTGAGTTCATCCGCGCTTGCCGCGAGCGAGGCATAGTAAACGAGCTTGAAGTCTATGACATAAGCCATATCCACAACATGCTGCAGTTGCGGGACGAGGGAGTGCTTGCAGATCCACTGCATTTCAGCTTCGTGCTCGGCATCAACGGCGGCACGCCGGCCGAGCCGAAGCACCTGCTGGCAATGCTGGATGCAATCCCGGAGAACTCCAATTGGCAGATCGTCTCCATCGGCAAATCCCAGTTGCCGCTGACCACCATGGCCGTGGCTATGGGTGGCAACATGCGCACTGGATTCGAAGACACCGTTTTCTATGCGTCGGGCGAGTTGGCTCGGTCGAACCGCCAACTCGTGGAGCGCGCCGCGCGCATCATCGCTGAGCTGGGACGCGAGGTTGCTGACATCGATTATGCCCGCGCAATGCTACATCACATACCCAACGATCCTATGGGTCGTGCGGCGAATTTGTAAACCACGGCCGACCAACTCTTCCACATCAAGGCGCGCCATCCTCGTTATCGGAGGCGCGCACGGCTTGGGCCTCGGGTTGACCCACGGGACTGGCGGTGCGCGCTGCCAGCACCGTGTCGCCGATGTCTTTGATGCGAAACGGTTCAAGTCGGGCAGCTTGAAGGAGGAGGGCACACAAGTTGCCCCCTTGGACGTCGCTGACGAGCAGAGAGAAGCAATAATCTTGCCCGATGACATTTGAACATATCGATAGCGTCCAGAACCGTGCGGGTTCGCACGTTTTTTTGGTTCAGCTATGGATATATCGGCCGAAGACTCATGGGAACGAATATACATTTCGTCTATGGAGAGCGCATGAACGCTGAATTGGAATTGAATGCAGTCGCGCAGCCGTTCAGCGGGGCGCGTCGCCTTTTGGACCTGAACCACCCCGGGTTTGCCGGAGGCTCCGCCCCCTGTCATCACGGTCACTGGTCGCTTCAGCCTTCTGCCGCCCGCGGGCGGCAGAAGTGATGACAAGGTTCTTGGGTTCCGCTTTCGATCTCTTACCTGCTTTAGGCGCCGACTCTACCCCGTGTGGAATCCGGCCTTGGCGCCACGCAAGCACACGCCGAGGCTGACGCGCGGAATCTCGCGCGACAGCGTGGCCAAGATGCTGTCGTATTCGACCCCACCCGGCTATCGGCGCCGGTCACCGATCCGGCGGCCGAAGCTGGACGCGTTCATTGCGACCATCGATCATTGGTTCGATGAGGACGTGAAGGTGCCTCGCAAGCAGCGCCATACGGCCAAGCGTGTGTTCGACCGGCTTCGTGACGAATGCGGGTTTACCGGCGGCTACACGATCATCAAGGACTACATACGCGAACGGGAACAGCGCCGGCGGGAGGTGTTCGTGCCACTGTCGCATCCCGCAGGGCATGCGCAGGCCGATTTCGGCGAAGCGTTGGTGATGATCGGTGGCGTGGAGCAGAAGGCGCACTTCTTCGTGCTCGAGCGCGACCGTCGCAAGGTCGAACGCCGCATCAAGGCGGCAAAGTTCCCTGTCGTCAAAAGCCTCGGCAGCTTCGACTTCGTTGCCATCCCCAAGCTCAACAAGATGCAGGTCCTGGAACTGGCGCGCTGCGAATGGATCGAGCGCCGCGAGAACGTCATCGCCCTTGGTCCTTCCGGCACGGGCAAGACCCATGTGGCGCTCGGCCTGGGATTGGCCGCCTGCCAGAAAGGCCTGTCCGTCGGGTTCACGACAGCCGCTGCGCTGGTCAGCGAGATGATGGAGGCGCGCGATGATCGGCGTCTGCTACGGCTCCAGAAACAGATGGTCGCCTACCAGCTTCTCATCATCGATGAGCTTGGCTTTGTGCCGCTCTCCAAGACCGGCGCCGAATTGCTGTTCGAGCTGATCTCGCAACGCTACGAACGCGGAGCCACCCTGATTACCAGCAATCTTCCCTTTGACGAGTGGACCGAAACGCTGGGATCGGAACGCCTGACGGGCGCGCTGCTCGACCGCATCACCCACCACGTCAACATTCTCGAGATGAATGGCGACAGCTACCGTCTCGCCCAAAGCCGCGCCCGAAAAGCCGACTGAAACCCTCACAAAAATCGCCGACGCCGCAAGCGGGAAACTCTGGTCGGGCTACGCCATCCCGACGTTCCCCACTTGCGGCGCCAAGTGGCCTACTTTTGCACCGCCCAATGGCCTGATTTTGCTACGCCGTTGACAAGCGGCGAGGCCGCAATGAACCATTCCCAACCGCAAATGGGAATCCTGAAGCACATCAGGCGAGACACGCGCTAGGGGGCGACATGCCGATGGCCCGCGTGGTGCCCAAGCGGGACGACGGCATAAAATGTAGATATCTATAAAATTACATATTACGGTTGCAATAACTGACGCCGGAATCGCAGAAAAAGCAAACTTTGATCTCAGGGAAGGGGATTTTTGTGGATTATCAATCTTATTCTATCCGTAGGATACTGGATGCAGTTACAAGCGGCGAAATCAGAATACCTGCTTTCCAGCGAGGTTTTGTTTGGGAGATGGATAGAGTAGCGCATCTGCTGGACAGCATTTACAAGGGATATCCATTCGGCTCGCTTCTTTTCTGGCGTACCAAGCAGAAATTAGCTGCTGAGCGTAGTCTGGGCACTTTTACGTTGCCTGACCCGGAAGCGGAGTATCCGATCGACTATGTGCTGGATGGGCAACAGCGTCTGACATCTATCTTCACTGTGTTTCAGACCGTTCTAAAGCCCGAAATCAATCCTGAATGGACGGATATCTATTTCGACCTAGATGCAGGGGACAATCCTCAAGACAGTGCTTTTGTGGCATTGGAAAAGGTCGAAGATGCAGAGCGTCATCGGTATTTCCCTATGCATGTCTTGTTTGATTCTGTGGGCTATCGAGCCAACACCGAGCATTTGGACAAAACAAAAATCGCGGCCATCGACAAGCTGCAAGAAAAGTTCAAAGAGGTCACAATTCCGGTTCAGGTCCTGAAGAGTGAGGATCGCTCCATTGTTGCAATTGTCTTCGAGAGGATCAACCATCTGGGGGTTGCGCTGGATACGCTGCAACTTCTGTCGGCCTGGACCTGGAGCGAAGATTTCGACCTTTTGGATAAATTCCGCGACCTCCGGGACGAGTTGTCAGACTTTGGGTTCGCCGGAGTTGGTGACGACTCCGATCTTATCCTGAGTTGCGTTGCGGGGATTTTGGCAAAAGAGCCGGGCCCCGAAACCCTACTAAACTTAAACGGATCAGACGTTCGTGCGCAATTTCCCCGTGTGGAACATGGCATCCGCGGCGCGATCGACTTTCTCAGGACCCAGCTTAAGGTAGTGCACCTAAAGCTCCTACCCTATCCGTCGATGCTTGTACCGTTGGCCGTTTTCTTTGCTGAGCCCGAGGGAAAGGACGTCGTCTATAATGCCGCAACCTATCACCGTTTGAGACGGTGGTTTTGGAGAACGTGCTTTTCTGCTCGATATTCCAGCCAAACGCGCAAGACGACTATCCATGATATTCAACAGGCAGAGCTTTTGAAAAATGGCCAGCCAAATACCTTTGGTGAGATCGATCTGAAAATCGACGAAGCATTCTTCAAGAATTCATTTCGCGTAGGTGCCGCCGCCACAAAAACCTTCGTTTTATTACTATCTAATAATTTGCCAAAAAGCTTGCTGTCGGGGAAAGAAATTGATCTGGACCGAGTGCTGCAAAGCTACAATCGTTCTGAATTTCATCACACCTACCCCCGAGCATTTTTGCGTGAAAATGGGTACGACGAGCGATCTATAAACATGCTGGCAAACTTCTGTTTTCTGAGTGCTGCGGAGAACAGAAACATTGGTAGAAAACGGCCCTCTGTCTACTTGCAGGATTTAGGGGGGGCGGAGCATAACATCGACGAGACACTCGCGTCTGCCTTCTGTAAAGCAGAGGAGTTTAACGACGACTATGACGGTTTCTTAGCGGGTCGGATTGCACGGCTTGTGGCCTTCGCCGAAAAACTATCAGCCTAGTGTGGCGGAGATGCGTCTCCTCGATACGCTTTAGGCGCGGGCAGGGGTCTTTTTGCCGGACAGCAGCGATTTGGCGGCCAGGGCCGCTCCGCCGGTGATCAGCACGCAGGCGGCGAGGAGGCGCCAGCCGGGTTCGGCGAAGCCGGTGACGATCAGCACCAGCGTCGACAACAGCGGCGCGGCGTAGCTGGCGGCACCCAGCACCTGGATGTTGCCGCGCTTCACGCCGATGTCCCAGGCATAGAAGGCCGCGCCGACCGGCATCAGGCCAAGGCCCAGCACGGCCAGCCACTGGCCGGCATTGGCGGGCAGGACCGTTTCCTCAAGCATCAGATGACAGGCGAGCGAGAGCACGGACGTCGCCGCGCAGAACCATGTGACTATCGTGGTCGGCACCTCCGGAAAGCGCCGCGACAGCAGCGAATAGGCCGACCAGACCAGCGCGCAGACGCCGGCCATGGCATAGCCGAAGGCGTAGTTCGCATCGAAGGACAGCCCGCCGCCTCGGGTGACAATGAGGAAGGTGCCGGCAAGGCCGAGCAGAGCGCCGGCGACGTGGTTCCAGGCGAGGCGCTCGCCCGGCATCAGCGCCGAGCCGACGACGATCAGCAGCGGCCACAGATAGGCGATCAGGCTTGCCTCCACCGCCGGCGCGTTACGCAGGGCGGTAAAGTAGAAGAAGTGGTAGCCGAACAGGCCGGCGATGCCGATCACCCACACCAGCGGCGGGATGCGGACCTTTTGTTTTGGCGGCGGCATGAAGACGCGGGCAACGAGGCCGACGCAGGTGCCGATGGCGAAGGTGATGGCCGACAACAGAAATGGCGGCACCGCACCCGAGGCATCCGTCAGCAGCGCCAGCAGCGCCCACATGGCCACCGCCGAAAAACCGATCAGTGTCGCGCGTCCCATTCGCTCCCCTCCCGTTGCGCCTGCCTGCCGCGGCCCGATCGGGGGCAGGCAGGCCACCGCCGTTCGCTATCTGACGGCTTCGAAGCGGTGCGCGCTGACGGTTATGGTGCCGATCTGGGTTCCCACCGTCGCATGGATCGGGGCATATACACCCGTCTCGCCAACCGGGGCAAACGTAACCATGATCCGGCTGCGGTTTTTCAGATAGTCCAGCGCTTTTTTGCCTTTCCGGTATCCGGCCACCGGCAGGAAGTTCATCCGGCAGGTCACGGTTGGCCCCTTGTAACCCTTCACCGATGACTTTCCGCTGGAAGCGAAGCTGAGCCGGAGGTCGGCCCGCAATTCGCCGTCATACATCTTCACCGTCCGTCCGCAAACCTTGTCGGGGCTGTCGGCCCGCACCAGCGTCGCGGCGACCGGATCCACGGCCTGGCGCAGATGCGCGGCATCGAGCGCGATCCAGTCGCTGCCGCGCTTCTTCGGCGCCGGCCTGACCTGCGTCGATGCAACCGTGCCGCCGGCGAACCGGATATCGACCAGCGACGGCTTTCTGGCCGAGACGTAGTCGGCCCGGAAGGAATGCGGGGCGGGACCATCGCCGCCCAGCCGTCCCACGGCGCGCAGCGTGCCCTTCGTGTCGTCGAAGATGCGGGCAAGCCCTGCGCTGGTGACGCTGCCGTCGATGCTGTAGCCATTGCCGTCATAACGGCTCCGGAACGAGGCACGGGCTACCGGCAGGCCGAGATAGGAGACCGTGTAGTCGCCCTGGAAGGTTTGCGGCGAGGCGGCCTGTGCGCGAGACTGGACCGGAACCAGACCGCAAGCCGACAGGGCGAACGTGGCCGCGGCAAGCCGGATCGCAAGCGGGAAAGGCATGGTCGGATCGTTCCTGATGCTGGTGAGCCAACGGAATTGTGGCGTCATGTCCCTTTGCGGTTGTATATAGGGCGGATTCCGGCCTTTGTGTGAAGCCTCGGCCGCGTGACGTTTTGCCGGGTTTCGCCAGCTTGTGCTTGACGGCCTGGCCAAATGACACTATGGAACGCCGACTTTCCTTTAGGCCGCCCGCTGGAGACCGCGCGCCGTATTGCGCGGGCTCATGGGTTTGGCCGGAACAAGAATTGAAGGGTGCATCATGTCCCGCGCTTGCGAACTTACCGGCAAAGGCGTTCAGACTGGCAATAATGTCAGCCACGCCAACAACAAGACCCGTCGCCGCTTTCTGCCCAATCTGGTCAATGTCACGCTCATTTCCGAGGCGCTGAACCAGAATGTGCGTCTGCGCGTTTCCGCAGCCGCCCTGCGCTCGGTCGAGCATCGCGGCGGTCTCGACGCGTTTCTGGCCAAGGCCGATGCGGACGAGCTGTCGCAACGCGCCCGCCTGCTGAAGAAGCAGATCGCCAAGAAGACGGCCGAGCAGTCCGCCGCCTGAGCCTGATTTTGCGCAGCGCCATCCATGCGGGAGGCGCTGCACTGGTTCCATCACCCAGGTTAAAAAAATGAATTTCCTGTTTCGCTATTTGCCTTTCGTGGCCGCCATGGCGCTTGTCGTCGTGGCGTCGAACGTGCTTGTGCAGTTCCCGCTGCAAGTCGCCATCGGCGGCCTTTCGCTGGCCGATGTGCTCACATGGGGCGCGTTCACCTATCCCTTCGCCTTCCTCGTCACCGACCTCGCCAACCGCCGCTACGGACCTTCCGTGGCCCGGCGCATCGTGTTCGTCGGTTTCATGGCTGCTGTCCTGTGCTCGGTCGTCAGCCCGCCGCTGCTTTACAGGCTTGGGCTGATCGAGTTCGACACCGCCGCGGGCAGGCTGGTGCGGATTGCCTGCGCATCGGGTGCCGCCTTCCTTGCCGCCCAGCTTCTCGACGTTGCCGTGTTCAACCGGCTGCGCCGCCAGAGCTGGTGGCGCGCGCCGATCTTCGGCACGCTCGCCGGTTCGGTGCTCGATACGCTGGTGTTCTTCTCGGTGGCCTTTGCGCCGGCTTTCGCCTTTCTCGGCCCCAACGAACCTTTCGCGCTGGAGCCGGCCCCGCTGATGGGCGTCTTCTCCGGCGAAACGGTGCGCTGGCTGTCATGGGCGGCGGGCGATTTTACCGTGAAGCTCGCCATCGCCGTGTTCGCCCTGATCCCCTACCGGCTGCTCGCGCTGCGCTGGAGCCGGCCGGTGGCTGCCTGACGCGGATCAACCGTTGCGCCGCGCCATGAAGGCAAGGCGCTCGAACAGATGCACGTCCTGCTCGTTCTTCAAAAGCGCGCCATGCAGGCGGGGCAGGGCGGTCCTGGCATCGCCGCGCAGGTCTTCGGGCGAAACGTCGTCGGCCACCAGCAGGCGAATCCAGTCCAGCGCCTCGGAGGTGGACGGCTTCTTCTTCAACCCGGGCGCTTCGCGGATTTCAAAGAACTGGTTGAGGGCCGCCTCGACCAGCCTTTTCTTGATGCCGGGGTAGTGCACCTCGACGATGCGCGACAGCGTGTCCACGTCGGGGAAGCGGATATAGTGGAAGAAGCAGCGGCGCAGGAAGGCGTCCGGCAGTTCCTTCTCGTTGTTGGAGGTGATGATGACGATCGGGCGCTGCACGGCGCGGATCGTCTCGCCGGTTTCGTAGACGAAGAACTCCATGCGGTCGAGTTCCTGCAACAGGTCGTTGGGGAACTCGATGTCGGCCTTGTCGATCTCGTCGATGAGCAGCACGACCTTCCTGTCCGCGGCGAAGGCCTCCCACAGCTTGCCGCGGCGGATGTAGTTGGCGATGTCGTTGAAGCGGTCGTCGCCGAGCTGGCTGTCGCGCAGGCGCGAGACGGCGTCGTATTCATAGAGCCCCTGCTGGGCTCTGGTCGTCGATTTCACGTTCCATTCGATCAGGTCGAGGCCGAGCGCTTCGGCAAGCTGGCGGGCGAGCTCGGTCTTGCCGGTGCCGGGTTCTCCTTTCACCAGAAGCGGCCGCTCCAAAGCGATGGCCGCGTTGACCGCCACCATCAGATCCTTGTCGGCGATATAGGCCGAAGTTCCTTCGAAGCGCATGCTCTTCCTTCCCGTTGTGGTCGTGCCCCGCCAGGTCGTGCCCCGTCGGATCATGCCCCGTCGGGCCGTGTCCCGTGAGGGTCCTGTCCCGTGTGGGGCGTGCCGCTGTGTAGCCAATCCGCATCCGCCTGCCAAGGGAACGCGCCTTGACGCGCGCCGCGGGCGGAAAATTTGCCGGTTTCGCCAATCGGGCGCATGCCGGCGCTGGCGCGGCGGGATGGTTCGGCCTATATTGAGGTCGACGGTCTGCGCTTCCCGGCAGGAGAGACATATCCCCGGGGCCTTATCGATCTCGAAGGGAGCTGTCCCTGACCGGGCCCGTGGGTCCGGACATATGGCGCCCACCTACTTTGTAGGTTCCCGGGATCGACTTCTTCACCGGTTGGGTGGATCGTCGCCCGCCCTTTTTCGGGCTGCGCCGCGTCCGCGTTCTGAACTGTGCGTCCCCGCCACCGGTCTTCGCAGGATGTGAAGGCCCGCTTCGTTTTTCCAGCACGGACCGAGCATGATTTCACTGAAGGAGCAGAAGAATTCCGTTCGCCGGGAGGCTCTGGCGCGCCGCGATGGGCTCGACCGGACATGGCGTATCGAGGTGTCCCTGCGCATTGCCGAGATTGGCGCGGCGGGCATCGATGCCGGGCCTGGCGCGGTCGTCGCCGGCTTTTTGCCGATCCGCTCCGAAATCGACCTGCGGCCGCTGCTGTCGGCCCTGCGTGAAAAGGGCGCGCGAATCTGCGTGCCGGTCGTCCGCGACAAGCAGACGATCGTCTTCCGGGAGCTGGATCGGGGCGCCCGGCTGATCGAGAGCGGCTTCGGTACGGTGGGACCGGGGCCCGATGCCGCCGTTCTCGACCCCGACATCATGCTCATGCCCCTCGCCGCCTTCGATCGGCGCGGACACCGGCTGGGCTATGGCGCGGGCTATTACGACCGCGCCATTACCCGGATGCATGAAAGAGGCCTGAAGCCGCGCCTGATCGGCACGGCCTATTCGTGCCAGCAGGTGGAGCGGGTGCCCGACGAGGATCACGACGTGCCGCTGCACGAGATTCTGACCGAACATGGTCTCAGGCAGTTTCACGGGACCGATGCTTCCGGCCCCGTTTTTGCCTGAGCCGCGGGGCCTCCGGTTTCAGGCAGGCGCATGGCGCAATATTGCGGAAATCTGATTCCCCTTTCCGGCCGGATGTTCTAAGTAGCCTTCCCATGAGACTTCTTTTTCTTGGCGACATGGTTGGAAAAGCAGGCCGCACCGCGGTGTGGGAACAGCTTCCCGGTCTGATTTCGGATTACCGGCTCGATTTCGTGATCGTCAATGGCGAGAACGCGGCCGGCGGCTTCGGCATCACCGAGCAGATTTTCCATGCCACCATCGGGGCCGGCGCCGATGTGGTGACCACCGGCAATCATGTCTGGGACCAGCGCGACGCGCTGAATTTCGCACCGCGCGAGGACAGGTTCCTGCGCCCCGCCAATTTTCCCAGAGGCACGCCCGGCAAGGGCGCCGGGCTCTATATCGCCCGCAACGGCGCGCGCGTCATGGTCGCCAACATCATGGGGCGGGTGTTCATGCACCCGGAGCTCGACGACCCTTTCCAGGCCGGGGAGCAGGAGCTTGCCGCCTGTCCGCTCGGCGAACAGGCCGATGCGGTGGTGATCGATTTCCACGCCGAAGCGACCAGCGAGAAAATGTGCTTCGCCCATTTCGTCGACGGGCGCGCCTCCCTCGTGGTCGGAACCCACACGCACCAGCCGACGGCGGACCATCAGATCCTCAACGGCGGCACCGCCTATATTTCCGACGCCGGCATGTGCGGCGACTATGATTCCTCGCTGGGCATGGACAAGGAAGAGCCGCTCAACCGCTTTCTGTCCAAGGTGCCGAAAGGACGCTTCGAGGCCGCGAACGGGCCGGCGACGCTTTGCGGCGTCGGCGTCGATATTTCGGACCGCACAGGACTGGCCGAATGCGTCGCGCCTTTCCGGCGCGGGCCGAGGCTGGAGGAGGCGGTGCCGTCCTTCTGGACCTGAGCTGCAATAAAGCGGGCACACGCATTGAATGTCGCCCGCAGCGCCTTTAATTTCGTTCTCCGTTGCCTCAGGAGAGCAAAACACACATGCTGGATCTCGTCGCCGCCGACCACTTCGACTGGTTGAGCAATCCCACGGCATGGGTTGCTCTGCTCACCCTTGTGGTGCTGGAAATCGTTCTCGGCATCGACAACCTGATCTTCGTCTCCATCCTCACCAACAAGCTTCCGCCGGAGCAAAGGACAAAAGCCCGTGTGCTGGGCATAGGGGTCGCGCTGGTGATGCGGCTGGCCTTGCTGGCGGCGATTTCCTACATCGTAAAGCTCACCGCCCCGCTGTTCACAGTGTTCGACGAGCCTTATTCCTGGCGCGACATCATCCTGATTGCGGGTGGCCTGTTCCTCGTCTGGAAGGCGACCCGGGAAATTCACCACACGGTCGACCCGCAGACGGACAAGAGCGAAATGATCGGGCGCACGGTGCGGCTTTCGCTGGGCGCCGCCATCTTCCAGATCCTGCTGCTCGATCTGGTGTTCTCGATCGATTCCATCATCACGGCCGTCGGCATGACCGACGAGATCGCGATCATGTATATCGCGGTGATCGCTGCGGTGATCGTGATGCTGCTGGCGGTCAACCCGCTTTCCGCCTTCATCGAGAGGAACCCGACCATCGTCATGCTGGCGCTCGGTTTTCTCCTGATGATCGGCATGACGCTGATCGCGGATGGCATGGGCTTCCATGTGCCCAAGGGCTACATCTACACCGCGATGGGCTTCTCGGCGCTGGTCGAGGCGCTCAACATGCTGGCAAGACGCCGCAAGCGCAACGTCAAGGACGGCGCCGCCCGCCATTGATGCGCGTCCGGCTGGACGGAATGCGCCGGTTTCAGTATAAGCCGGCCATTCCGGGCATCGGTTCCCCTAGGCGGAATCCGGCTTGCGGCCTACGCGATGCCTTACCACACAATCATGTCCGATCCCGGGCGTCAGGCCCGCCGCGATCAGGATGCCGCCAGCATCAAGGAGTCCCATGGCCGGCCATTCACAGTTCAAGAACATCATGCATCGCAAGGGCCGTCAGGACGCGATGCGCTCGAAGCTGTTTTCCAAGCTGGCGCGCGAGATCACCGTCGCCGCCAAGACGGGCATGCCCGACCCGGCGATGAATCCGCGCCTGCGCCTCGCGATCCAGAACGCCAAGGCCGAGTCCATGCCGAAGGACAACATCCAGCGCGCCATCAACAAGGCGTCCGGCGGCGAAGGCGACAATTACGAAGAGGTCCGCTACGAGGGCTATGGCCCAGGCGGCGTCGCTGTGATCGTGGAAGCGCTGACCGACAACCGCAACCGCGCCGCTTCCAACGTGCGCGCGGCCTTCACCAAGGCCGGCGGCGCTCTGGGCGAAACCGGTTCGGTTGCGTTCATGTGGGACCGTGTGGGCGAAATCGTCTATCCCGCTTCCGCCGGAACCGCGGACGCGGTGATGGAGGCCGCCATCGAGGCCGGTGCCGAGGACGTGGAATCCGACGAGGAAAATCACACCATCTATTGCGGTTTCGAGGATATGGGCGATGTGTCCAAAACGCTCGAAAGCGCGCTTGGCGAAGCCAGCTCCGTCAAGGCGATCTGGAAGCCCCAGAACACCATTCCGGTGGACGAAGACCGCGCCCGCTCGCTGATGAAGCTGGTCGGCGCGCTCGAAGATGACGATGACGTCCAGAACGTCTACGCCAATTTCGAGGTCGACGACGAGACGATGGCCAGACTCAGCGCCTGATGCAGATCACTGGCGCGGCGCGCATCGCAATCGCCTGTTTCATGCAAAGCGCCAGCTCTTTCGGATACGCCTCCAGCGCTTCAGGTTCCGGTTTTCACGTATGTCGGGAAACCGCCAATAAAAAACCCGCCTCGAAGGCGGGTTTTTTCGTTCTGATCCGTCGATCCGGCTCAGATGCCGAGATTGGCGAACTTGTTCTTGAACTTCGACAGGCGGCCGCCGCGGTCGAGCAGGGTCTGCTGGCCGCCGGTCCAGGCAGGGTGCGTGGTCGGGTCGATGTCGAGGTTCATCGTGTCGCCTTCCTTGCCCCAGGTCGAACGGGTCATGTACTCGGTGCCATCGGTCATCACGACCTTGATGGTGTGGTAATCGGGATGGATATCTGCCTTCATCGCTCTCGTCCTGGCTTTGGGGGGGACGGCGGCCCTGCGGCGATGCGCCCCTTTTTAAAACTCGAAGCCGCAGCTATTCAAAAGCCGCGGCCTCTAAAACGGTCGGCGTGCCTATACATCAACCGGAATTGAATCACAAGGTCGGACCGCAGCATAATGGCTGCGGTCGAAGGGCAGAGAGGAACCCCGCAGACATGGCGCAACCGGAAAGCGCGGAACAGCGCAGGCGTTCGCTCAGGCCGCTGAGGCGGGTATTTCCTTATATCGGAAGCTATCGCGGGCTCGTTCTCGGCGCGATGGTCTCGCTGGTTCTGGCTGCGGTGACGACGCTGGCGCTGCCGCTGGCGGTGCGGCGCATGATCGATCATGGCTTCTCCCATGCCGACACGACCTTCGTGTCCAACTATTTCATCATGCTGCTGGCCATGGCGGCGATGCTGGCGCTGGCTTCCGGCGGCCGTTACTACTTCGTCATCACGCTGGGCGAGCGGGTGGTCTCGGATTTGCGCCGCGATGTATTTTCGCATCTGACGACGCTGTCGCCGTCTTTCTTCGATCGGGTGCAGTCCGGCGAGATCGTCTCGCGGCTGGCCGCCGACACCACGCAGATCAAGTCGGCCGTGGGCGCTACGGCGTCGGTGGCGCTGCGCAATCTCATTCTGGGTTTCGGAGCGCTTGCCATGATGGTGGTGACGAGCCCGAAGCTTTCCGGCCTCGTTATCGCCGCCATTCCGCTGGTGATCGTGCCGCTGGTCGCCTTCGGCCGCTCGGTGCGCGGCCGCTCGCGCGCCGCGCAGGATACGCTGGCGGCCGCCAACGCCTATGCGGGCGAGCAGATCGGCGCGGTGCGCACGCTGCAATCCTTCACCAATGAAGGGCTGGTCACGGCGCGTTTCCGCGCGGCGGTGGAGGCGGCGTTCAACGCGGCCCGCGCCTCCATACTGGCGCGCGCGCTGCTCACCTTCGTGGCGATCTTCATCATCTTCGCATCCGTGGTGGCGGTGCTGTGGTTCGGCTCGCGCGACGTGCTGACAGGTGCGATGACGCCCGGCACGCTTGGCCAGTTCCTGCTCTATTCGGTGTTTGCCGCGGGTGCGCTGGGCGCGTTGTCGGAGGTCTGGGGCGAGCTTTCTCAGGCCGCGGGCGCAGCCGAGCGGCTGACCGAACTGCTTGAGGAGAAACCGGGCATCAAAGCCCCGGCCAATCCAAAGCCGCTGCCGGTGCCCGCGCGCGGCGAGATCGCCTTCGAGCATGTCTCCTTCGCCTATCCGGCCAGCGCCGACCGTTCCGCCCTGCACGATCTGAGCTTCACCGTTCGCCCGGGTGAGACGGTGGCGATCGTCGGCCCTTCGGGTGCCGGCAAGAGCACGGTGTTCTCGCTGATCCAGCGTTTCTACGATGTCG
>JAZIHP010000088.1:0-15214 GCA_036678505.1 Alphaproteobacteria bacterium | reverse complement strand
GGTTTCGATGGGGCGGTCGCAAAGCCGGCAGCCACCGGCCGCGTCAACATCTTCGCCTGTCACGATGGCCTGTTCACGGTGGACAAGGCGCTGATCGATGCGATCAATGCGGTCGATGCCGATGCCACCATCGCAACGCTGGCGCCTCATGTTCCGGTCGGCAGCGGCCAGATGGTCGCCACGATCAAGATCATTCCCTTCGCCATTCATTCCGGCGCGCTGGACGCCATCGCCCAACTGGCCGCCAGCCGCGCGGCCTTTGCCGTCCATCCGTTCCGGGCTTGCCGCGCGGGCCTGATCCAGACCGTCTTGCCGGGCGTGAAGAACAGCGTCCTGGACAAGACGGCGCGGGTTACCGAAGACCGGCTGTCGCGTTCCGGCAGCATCGTTTCACGGGAAGTGCGCATCCCGCACGATGCCGGCGCGGTTGCCTCGGCAATCGCCGCCATGGCTCGGGACAACGACATGGTGCTGGTGTTCGGGGCCTCTGCGATGAGCGACCCGGACGAGGATGTCATTCCCGCCGCGATCCGCGCTTCGGGCGGTGTGGTGCTGCGTTCGGGCATGCCGGTCGATCCCGGAAATCTGTTCGTGCTGGGCGAACGGGCGGGCAAGCCTGTGCTGGGCGCGCCGGGCTGCGCCCGCAGTCCGCGCCTGAATGGATTCGACTGGATACTGGACCGCATCTGCGCAGGGCTTGCCGTGACATCGCAGGACATTGCGGCGATGGGGGTGGGGGGCCTGCTGATGGAAATTCCTTCCCGGCCGCAACCGCGCGAACCCATGGCGCCGCAAAGGCAGCTTCAGGTGCAGGCGGTGGTTCTGGCGGCCGGCCGGTCCAGCCGTATGCACGGCTCCAACAAGCTGCTCGCCCTGTTGGACGGCGAACGGCTGATCCGCCGCACGGTCTCGCGCGCCCTGGCGTCCAGGGTGTCCGGCGTCATCGTGGTGAGCGGCCATCAGGGTGAACTGGTGGAGGAGGCGCTGCAAGGGCTCGATCTGGAACATGTGCGCAATCATGATTTCGCCGGCGGCCTGTCGACGTCGCTCAGGGCCGGGATCGCCGCCGTTTCGGCAACCGCCGACGGCGCAATCGTCATATTGGGCGATATGCCGGGCATTGCCGGCACAGATATCGACCGTCTGGTCGAGGTGTTCCGCACCAGCGGCGGCGGCTCGGTGGTGCGGGCCGTTTACAAGGGCAGGCGGGGCAATCCGGTGATCCTGCCCCGCGCCCTGTTCGATGCGGTTGCCGGGCTGGAAGGCGACACGGGCGCGCGCCATCTGATCGAAGCGGCGGATATTGGCGTGATCGATGTCGATATCGGACCCGGCGCCACACTCGACATCGACACGCCCGAAGCGCTCGAAAATGTCAGGGGCATGCCCGGAATGTGAAGGGACCGCACGCACGCGCCACCTGCCGGAAAAGCAGCGGCAGGGCCCGTTGCGTCCCGACGGGCGTCCATGGCCTGAGCGGCCGGTCGGGCAGGCTGTCTGCCTGAAAGCGCCAGCAGACAGATCGCGGACCGGCTTTTTCCGGTCGCCTTCAGCCGGGCTGCTGGATGGCGGAAAGCTTCCAGTCCTGCCCGTTTTCGCGCATGAAGGTCCACAGCTCCACGGTTTCGCTTCGGGTATCCGCATCCCCTTCCACGATCTTGCCGCTGGCCCTGTCGCGCATCAGCTCGCGGGCTTCATAGCGCATGGCGGCGGTGGCGTAGTCGCGGTCGCCCTCGCTCCAGCTTTCGGCGATGTCGGCTTCCAGAAGCCGGACGCCGCTCACCTCGTTGCGCACGCCCTTATGCGTGTTCAGGGCGAGTTCTTCCGACAGGTAAGAAACCATTTCCGGCGTGACCAGCTTGCGCAGGCCCGCGTAATCCTCGCGGGAAAACGCATCCTGCACTTCGCCGAGAAGCGCTTCGAAGCGGTTGAGGTCGTGCTGATCGGGCGTCATGTCGCGCATCGCCAGCGCCGCGCCCTGCTGCCCGCCGAATGACGCAACGGTGAAGCCCGCACGCTTGTCGCCGTCACCCGCAAAGTGCGCCTGCCGGCCAAAGTGGCCGACATCCGGCGCATTTGCGGCTCCAGACCCGGCGCTTGCTCCCGCACTTGCCCCTGCGCTTGCCATAACGGGCCGGGCATTCTGGCCGCGGAAAAAACGCAGCGCGAGCATCACGACGCCGGCGATCATCAGGCCTTGCAGCAACAGGCCGAACAGGCCGGCCAGGCCGCCGAATCCCTGTCCGAGCAGCAAGCCGATCAGGCCGCCGAGCAGCAGGCCGCGCATGAGCGAGCCGCCGAGACCGTTCATGAAGCCCGGCCGCTGCCGGGCGGCCGATGGCTGGCGCGGCGCGCCGGGCGCGGTTCCGGGCGTCATGGAGCGCTCGACGGGAGCGGCCTGGCCGGGCGCGGTGCGGGTGGCGGGAGCGCTTTGATGGGTGCGCAGGCCGCGGCTGCCGAAGCTGCCGCCGCGCCTTGCTTCGGCGTCGTCCGCCGATACCATCGAAAAGGCGAGCATCAGCCCGGCAAACAGGGCGAACAATCCGGTGCGGCGCGGTGCAGACATGTCTGGTCTCTCCCCCAATTGGTGCGGTCACCTCGGGGTCTGGCTTCCGTCGCCGGGAACCGGGCCCCTGAAGAGGTGGCTGCCCGGAAAAACCGGACGGGGCTGATGTAGAGGCGCACAGGGCCGCGCACAAGATGCACGGCGCGCGCGATCTTCGTGCCCATGCGGCTATCGGTCGCCGGTAACGCCTGCGTCAGAGCGTTTCCAGGAAAAGTGGAAACATTTTTCCGGTTCGCAAACGCGTCAAGACAAAGAGTTAGAGCTGTTCGTCGATTCCGTGAAACCATGAACGGCTCCAGAGCGTTTCCAGGAAAAGTGGAAACACTTTTCCGGTTCGCAAACGCGTCAAGACAAAGAGTTAGAGCCGTTCGGCGATTCCGTGAAACCATGAACGGCTCTAGCCGAAAAAAGCGGCATGTGCCGGCCCTCTGTCACGGTTCGGCGGGCCGGTGTCCCATATGCCCCGGTGCGCGGGGCAGGGCTGTGTTCGCTTCTGCCGCCTGGCGACCGTCTCCCGATGGGTTCCGTGGCGCTCCCGCCAAGATGTGGCCCTGCGATGGCGCGAGACGCATGATCGTGCCGATCCTTGCCTGAGCAAAACCGATGGACTGCCGGGTGCAAACGTTGCACGGTGGCATCCAGATTCGCGATCTGCTCTTCCTGAGATTCCATGCTGAAACTGCGCGAAATTCTGGATTGGGAAATCCTGTCCGGCCACACCGTCATTGCCGGAGCCGGCGCATTGGCGGCTGACGTCCAGTCGGTCACGGTCATCGACGCCCCGGATGCGGTGAACTGGGTGAAGGCGCATGAATTCGTCGTGACCAGCACCTATCCGGTGCAGCAAAGCCCGGATGCCCTGCGGGGTCTGATCGAGCAGCTCGCGGCGCGCAATGCCGCCGGGCTCGGGGTCAAGCTGACCCGGTATCTTCGTGAGTTTCCGGACAATGCGCGCCAGCGGGCGGAAGAGCTCGGCTTTCCCGTCATTTCCCTGCCTGGTCCGCTGGCGTGGAGCGATCTGATCGGCCGGGTGTTCACCGACGGAAGCCGGAAGGGGCGCGAAGCGGCTTCCCTCAGCGCCATCTATCGCGCTTTTTCACAACACCGCACGGCGGTTGGATCGCTGTCCGAACTGTTCGAGCTGGTGGCGGGGTTCGTCAAACTGCCGCTGCTGGTGGCGGTGGAGGATGAAACCGGCCTTCAGGTTGAAAGCCGGGGCATCGGCGCCGCAAAGGCGGAGACGCTGGCTGAAACGCTCATCCATGGCGCACCGACCGGCATGAACCCCGATGACGTGCCCCTGCGCCTTGAAGCCGCGGGTGAAATGGTCGCCGTCGCGCGATCCGGAATGGGCGCCAACGGCGGAGGGATGGTGGCCGTCGTCGAGCAGGGAGAGCCTGCCTCCGGCCCCGATCTCGAATGTCTTCGCCTGTCCGTTCATCTGCTCCAGACGCTGATCGATGCCAATGCCGGCACGCGTACGCTGATGGCCGGCAATGCCAGAATGCTTCGCGATCTCGTCGATCCGCTGCTGTCGGGGGAGGTCAAGGCGCTCATCGCCTCGAAGTGCGTGCCGACGGCGAGCGGGTGGCACATCGTGGCGGTGCGCATGTTCGAGATCGATGCGCCTGACCGCGCCCTGCTGGATCTGCGTCTGCGCCAGTTTTCACGGCGGCATTCGGCATTGCTGCTCGTCGATGCGGACGATGACGAATGCACGCTTGCGATACCGGTGCCGGAGGACAATTCGCGCGCATCCGCAGCCGCGCTGAAGGAGTTGCAGAGGATTCTCGAAGGACAGGTTCATCGAACGCCTGCATTCCGCTACGGGCTCGGAGCTTCGGGACCCGCCTCGCTGCTGCGGGCCGATCATCTGCGGCATGAAGCGAAGGAGGCGCTGTCCTTCGGCCTGAGGCTCAATGGCTTCAACCGCCTGAGCAGGCATGAGGACGTGCTGCTGCTGCGGCTGCTGGCCCATCCGGCGGTGCTTGAGGAAAGCCGGGCAAGCTTTCTGCGGCTGCTGGAACCGCTGCTGGAAATGGGCGGGCAGGGGCTGACGCTGATCGACACGCTGCGGGTATGGTTGCGCGAGGATGAGAGCATGCCCCGCACCGCCGAACTGCTTGGCCTGCATGTCAACACCGTGCGGCAGCGGCTGGAGCGATGTCGTTCAGTGCTTGGGCTGAGCGATTTCAGAACCGATACGAAGCTTCGTCTTTACACCGCCCTGCAATTGCTGCCGATGCTGAAGCCCGAAGGGAACCGGACGTAAACAGCCGGTTCCCTTCGAGGCGTTTTACGCCACCGGATTTTCCAGCGTGCCGATGCCGGAAATCTCGATGCTGATCCTGTCGCCCGACTTCATCGGGCCAACGCCGGAAGGCGTGCCGGTGATGATCACGTCGCCCGGCTCCAGCGTCATGACCGAGCTGACGAACTCGATGATGAAGGATGTCGGGAAGATCATGTCGGCGGTGGTGGAATCCTGCCGCACCTCTCCGTTCTGGAACAGGCGTATGCTTTGGGTGTCGGGGTCCAGATCGGTCTGGATGAACGGACCGATGGGCTTGTAGGTATCGAACGACTTGGCCCTTGTGAACTGCTTGTCCTTGATCTGGAGATCGCGGTTGGAAACGTCGTTGGCGCAGGTATAGCCCAGCACCACGGATGCCGCTTCGGCAGCCGGAATGTTGCGGACGCGCTTGCCGATGACGATGGCCAGTTCTGCCTCGAATTCGATGCGCTTGTCCTGGCTGTCCAGCACGATCGCCTCGCCGGGGCCGATGATCGCCTGCGGCGAGCACATGAACAGCATCGGTTCATCGGGCAGCGCCAGTCCCGATTCACGGGCGTGCAGAACGTAGTTCAGACCGACGCAGACCAGCTTGCCCGGCTTTACCGGGGCAAGCAGCTTCACGGCTTCGAGCGGCAGCGTTCCGGCGGAAGGCCTGATTTCGCCGAAGGGGCCGTCGGGCAGGGCGCGCACCTTGTCGTCTTCGAGCAGGCCCCAGTGTTCTGCGCCGCTGTGGGCGAAGCGTATGATCTTCATGGCAATGTCCTGTGGTAGGGTCAGTGTTTGTCGTAGTGTGCATTCAGCCAGCGGATGGATCGCGCCATCGCCGTTTCCGCATCGGGAACCTGGAAGTGCTCGGCCGTGATCCAGCCGTCGTAGCCGGTCGCGGCGAGGTCGTTCAGCGCGGCCGCGATGTCCCAGCCCCCATCTCCGACGGCTTTGCGGTCGCTGTCGCAGACATGATAGTGCCAGAACAGATCGCCGGCCGCGGCGAGGCTGTCGCGATGGGTCTCTCCCTCCATGGTGATATGGGCGAGATCCAGCATCAGTCCGATATTTGCCCGCTGAAGGGCGCGCACGAAGCCGGCCGCTTCAGCCGTGCCCATCAGGAAATTCGCGTATTGATGGTTGACCGGTTCCAGGACGATGCGGGTTTCGGGGCGCGCATCGGCCGCCGCCTGCATTCCTTCGGCGACCCAGGCCTCCGTCCGCGCGTGCTCGATGCCATCGAGATAGCGGCCGCGCATGCGCCCCACATTGACCATCGCCCCGAACCGGGCGGCAAGGTCCATGGCGGCGATCATCCGCTCCAGCGTCTCGGCGCGGCGCGCCGGATCGGGATCGGCGAGGGAAAGCTTGTCTTCACCATAAACCTCGCCGGTGCAGATGGCCGGCATGGCAAGACCTGCATCGGCGAGCTGCCGCTCGATCAGGCCGTGGTCGAGGACGCGGGGATCCCGCACCAGAAGCTCCACGCCCTCATAGCCCAGTTCCCTGATGCGGGCGAAGCAGGCGGCGGCATCGCCCTGTATCGCGGTGACGTGAGCCGGCGCCACTTCCGGCGTGGCATACATATAGGCCAGCTTCATTGCATGAACCCCAGATCGTTGCGCTTGATCATCTCGGCGTGGATGACTTCCTTGCGCAGCACGCTGACATTGGGGATGGCGAATTCCTGAATCTGGAAATATTCCGCCTTGGCCTGTTCGCCGCGCGCGGTGCGCATGACGAGATCGACAAGCTCCTCGCCCATCCGGCGCAGCGACTTGGTACCCTCCAGAATGTCACCCGCGCTGATGTCGATGTCATCGGGCATTTCACGAAAGACGCGGTTGTTGGAGCTGACCTTCAGCACCGGAGCGATGGCCGAACCGGAGGGCGTGCCCTTGCCGGTGGTGAACAGCACCATATGGGCGCCGCCGATGATCTTGCCGGTTACGGAAGAGATGTCGTAACCGGGCGTGTCCATGATGACGACGCCCTTCTCGCGCGGGGTCTGGCCATAATCGACGACCTGCGTGATCGGCCGCGTGCCGGCCTTGTAGATGCAGCCGAGCGATTTCTCCTCGATCGTCGTCAGCCCGCCTTCGATGTTGCCCGGCGAAATGAAGACGCCGCTGTCGTCCTCGGTGGTCATAGACAGCTCGATTTCATAAGCCTTGATGCGGCGCATCAGTTCGTCACGCACTTCAGGCGTCTTGCCGCGCCGGTAGAGAACGCTTTCGGCGCCCACCATTTCGGTGAGCTCCGACAGGATCACGGTTCCGCCGGCATCGACGATGATATCGGCGGCCTCGCCGACCGCCGGATTGGCGGTCAGTCCGGAGAACGCATCCGAAGAGCCGCACTCAAGAGCGACGATCAGTTCCGACAGATCGCCTTCATCCGTCGGCTGCGCCGCCAGCTCGGCTTTCATGCGCGTCACGATCTCGACGCCGGTTTCGGAAGTGGCGCGCGAGCCGCCCGCTTTCTGCACCACCAGCCGCTCGACGGATCGGCCGGAGGCCTCGATCGCCTCGAACACCCTGGAGCCTGAAGCGGTTTCGCAGCCGAGGCTTACCACCAGCACCGCGCCCACATTGGGGTGCAGGCCATGGCCGATGAAGGCTTCCTCGGTGGTGCGGTTTTCTTCCGCGTCGAAGGTACAGCCATAGGGATGCATGAATGTCGCGGCACCCGTGCGGTTGGAAATGTCCATCGCCACGCGGTTGACGCAGGCGACCGTCGGGATCACCAGAACATGGTTGCGGATGCCGATGCGGCCATCAGGCCGGCGGTAGCCCTGAAACTTCATAGCCAAACTCCTTTCAGCCTCGTCAGTGACGCCGGGCCTTCACGCCCCGGCAATTATGGACATGGACATGCTCGCCTTCGGCGACATCCTGCGTGGCCTCGCCGATGACTTCTCCATATTTAAGGATTTGCTCATATTGAGCGATCGGCCGTATCGCGAGTTTGTGACCCGCGGGCATGTCGCTGAGAGCGGCGATTTGCCTGGGCTCCCCCTGACCGGCGATCAGCACCGTGTCTCCCGCTGCGACCGGTCCGGTGAGCGTTGCGACATGATCCCGAGGGCGGATGAGTATGGCCGTTACCGGCATGTCAGAACACCTCCTTCACGCTTCGTTGAACATTGCCGGAATCGCTGCCAGCAATTGCTTCGTATATTCGTGGCGCGGCGCCGAGAGCACTTCCGTCCCGGTCCCCGTCTCGACGATCTCGCCATTCTGCATCACCGCGATACGGTCGCACATGCGGGCTGCGACCCGCAGGTCGTGGGTGATGAAGAGCATGGCGAAATCGAGTTTCTTCTGAAGATCCTCGAACAGATCCAGCACCTGCGCCTGAACGGAAACATCGAGCGCCGAAACCGGCTCGTCGGCAACGATCAGCGACGGGTTCATGGCAAGCGCCCGCGCAATGCCCACCCGCTGGCGCTGGCCGCCGGAGAATTCATGCGGATAGCGGGTGGCGGCCTCGGGCCTCATGCCGACCAGTTCCAGCAGTTCCCGCGCACGCTGCCATGCAACATCGCGCGAAACGCCCTGCGTGATCGGGCCGATGGCGATGGAATGCCCGATGCTCATTTTCGGATTGAGCGAAGAAAACGGGTCCTGAAAGATCATCTGGACCCGGCCGCCGCGATGTCCGGCCAGCGAAAGTTGTCCGCCCCGTTCCGTATCGGTGAGGATCAGTTCGCCGCCATCGGGCTTTTCAAGTCCGACCACACACCGGCCGAGCGTCGATTTGCCCGAACCGGATTCGCCGACGATGCCGAGCGTCGAGCCGCGTTCCAGCGTGAAGCTGATCCCTTTCAGCGCCTCCAGCTTGCGAGGCGTTCCGAACAGACCCGACGACAGGAAATAGGTGCGCTTCAGGTCTTTCACTTCAAGCAGCGGCGTTGAGGAGACCGTCGCCCGCGGCGGCGCCGTGCCGGCCGGGATGGCGTCGATGAGCTGGCGGGTATAGGCGGACGACGGGTCGCTCAGAACTTCTCTGGCTGGCCCCTGTTCCTCGATGTGGCCGTTGCGCATGACGATGACGTCGTCGGCGATTTCGGACACCACGCCGAAATCATGGGTGATGAAAAGCACACCCGTTCCGCGCCGCTCGCGCAGCGAGGCGATCAGCTTCAGGATCTGGGCCTGCGTGGTGACGTCGAGCGCCGTCGTCGGCTCGTCGCAGATGAGCAGACGCGGCTCCAGCATCATGGCGCAGGCGATGACCACGCGCTGGCGCTGGCCGCCGGAAAGCCGGAACGGATAGCTTGCGTAAAGCTCCTCCACCCGTGGCAGGCCGACATCCCGCAGCGCCGCCAGGGCGCGCTGCCGGCGCTCGGCCACCGGCAGGTCGAGATGGATTTCCAGAACTTCCTCAAGCTGCGCGCCGATCTTCATCAGCGGGTTGAGCGCGGCCATGGGCTCCTGAAAGACCATGCCGATCGCCCGCCCGCGCAGGGCGCGCATTTCGGGATCGCTCATCTTCAGAAGATCGCGACCGTCAAAGACGATCGATCCGGCTTTCGCCTCCAGATGGGGGCGGGGCAGCAGGCCCATGATGGCGTCGGCGACAGTGGATTTGCCGGAGCCGGATTCGCCCACGATGCAGACCGTGCGGCCGGCCATCAGTCTGAAGGAAACATTCGCGACCGCAAGCGGGCGGTCGGCGTCGCGGGGCAGCGAGATGTCGAGGCCCTCGACTGCAAGCAATGGGGTGGCGTCGGTCGTCATCTCCGTCACCTGTTGCGCGAGTGAATGTTGAGGGCGTCGTTGAGCGCTTCGCCCAGTATGTTCAGCGCCAGCACGGTGATGGCGATAGCCAGCCCCGGAAAGGTCGCCATCCACCAGGCCTGCCGCAGAACGGTGCGCGAGGCGCCGATCATGAACCCCCAGCTCATCTGGTTGGGATCGCCCAGGCCGAGGAAGCTCAGGCTCGATTCCAGCAGAATGGCGGTGGCCACCATCAGCGACGCCATGACGATGATCGGAGAGGCGACGTTGGGCAGGATCTGGCGGAACATGATGCGGAGCGCGCTCTGCCCCTGAAGTTTCGCGGCCAGCACGAAATCGCGGCCGCGCAGCGACAGGAACTCCGCCCGGACCAGGCGCGCCACCGGCGGCCATGAAACCACGCCGATGGCCGTGACGATCGAGCCCACCGAAGGTTGCAGCACCGCGACCAGAACCAGCGCCAGCGCAAAGCTCGGCACGACCTGAAATATCTCGGTGAAGCGCATCAGCGCGCCGTCGATATGGCCGCCGCCATAGCCGGCGATGGCGCCGATGAGAACTCCGATGACGACCGAGACGATGGTGGAAACCAGTCCGATCAGCAGCGAGACGCGCCCGCCCCACACCAACCCGGAAAGAATATCGCGGCCGGTGGTGTCGGTGCCGAGGGGGAAGCGCATGTCGGTCATCGGCGGCAGGAACGGCCGCCCGCCCATCGCCCATGGCCCGCGCGGAAACAGAAGGGGAGCCAGCAGCGATACGGCGACGATGGCGAACAGGATGATCAGGCCGACCCACACTTCCGTACGGGTGAACATGCGGCGAAAGACGGTTTTCTCGCTCACAGCGCAATCCTCGGATCGATGATGGTGTAGATGACGTCGGTGACGATGTTGAAGACGATCGCCAGCGCCGCAGCGACAAGGAAGGCGCCCAGGAGAAGGTTGTAGTCGCGCTGCAGCAGCGCATCGAACATCAGCCTGCCGATGCCGGGCCAGGCAAAGACGGTTTCGGTCATGATGGCGCCGCCGACCATGTTGCCTGCCTGCAATCCAGCCAGCGTCACCACCGGCAAAAGCGCGTTGCGCAGGACATGGCGCAACTGCACCCGGGTTTCGGTCGCGCCCTTGGCGCGCGCGGTCTTGACGAAGGCCATCTGGGCGACCCCGATCATGTTGGCCCTGGTCATGCGGGCGTAGACGGCGATGTAGAAGAAGGAGAGCGCCAGCGTCGGCAGGATGAGGTGTTTTGCGACATCCGCGACAGCAGCCATGCCGGAAAGATTCGCGCCTACGGAACTGTAGCCGAAAGCGGGCAGCCAGCCGAGCTGGATGGAGAAGACCAGCACGGCCATAAGCGCCAGCCAGTACATGGGCGCTGCGTAGAAGATCAGGGCGGCGAAGCCGATGATCCTGTCCACCAGTCCGCCGGGTCGCCGGCTGGCCAGAACGCCGAGCCCCACGCCGATGACGAGCGAGAACACGAAGGCGCACAGCGTCAGCAGCAGCGTTGCCGGCAGGCGGTCGGCGATGAGTTCGGCAACCGTCTGTTGCTGGCGGTAGGAAAAACCAAGGTCGAGTGTTGCGATGCGGGAAATGTAGGTCCACCACTGGGCAAGCAGCGGCTGGTCGAGCCCGTACTGGAGGCGCAAAGCCTCAAGAAAGCGTTTGTCGACCGCGCCTGCCTCGCCTGCCATCACGGCCACCGGATCGCCCGGCGCGGTACGGATGAGCAGAAAATTCAGGGTCGCGATCACAAAGAGCGCGACCACGCCCTGTATCAGGCGACCCAACAGAAATTTCAGACGAGTCACACGTTTCGCCTCTTGCTGGCTGAAAGCTTGCAGCCCGGTTGCCCGGGCTGCCGTGGCGGGCAGGCCCTATTCGATCCGGGCCCGTCCAAGGCTGTCATTGAGACCGACCGCGGACGAAATCAGGTTCTTGACGTTCGAGCGGTGGATGGTCGGCCAGATCATCTCGAACAGCCAGGCAAGCGGCACTTCCTCGGCGATGAGCGCCTGGGCGTCGCGATAGATTTTCGCACGCTTCTCGGGGTCGATCTCGACCGCGCCGGCATCGAACAAAGCATCGAGTTCGGTGTTGGAGAAAGCGGACACGTTGTTCCAGGGCGAGCCCTCGATGATGTTCGAGGTCGTATAGAGACGGGCGACGCCCAGAGCCGGATCGCCATACTGGGACATGTAGGAGAAGGCGATATCGTAATCCTTCTCACCGAGGCGCTGGTTCCAGCCGGCCACATCGGTGGCGGTGAGTTCGACCTGAATGCCGGCTTCGATCAGGTTTTCACGCGCGATTTCGGCAAGCCGCTGCCATGTTTCCCCATAGGGAAGCGGCAGAAGGCGGATCGGGCTTCCGTCATAGCCGGCCTCGGAAAGCAGGCTCTTTGCCTTTTCCACATCACGCGGATATTGCTTGATATCCTCCGAATAGAAGCGGGTGGAGCTGTTCCAGGGGCTCGGCGCCACCTTGGCATAGCCGAAAAAGGCGATGTCGCGCATGCTTTCGCGATCGAGCGCATACATGACCGCCTGACGGACCCGCTTGTCGTCGATCCACTTCGAGCCGTTGTTCAGCCACAGGAAGCACTGCGAGCCCTGGAATTCCCAGCCCTTGGTGGTCAGCTCGGAATTCGGCAGCTCGGCGAGGCGCTGGACGTCGAAATATTCCACCGCGCCGCCGGGCAGGACGTCGACCTTGCCGGTCTCATAAGCGGTCGCGCGGCTGGCTCCATCGGGAATGACGTGGAAATAGACCGCATCGATAGAGGGCACGCCTTCCTCGTGATAGCTCTCATTGGCCACCAGCTTGAGGTAGGATCCGCGCTGCCATTCGGCGAATTTCAGCGGCCCGGTTCCGATCGGGGCATTGTTGACCGGGTTGGTGTTGTAGTCCGTGCCTTCATAAAGATGCTTCGGCAGCATCGGCATCGAGCCGACCTCGAACGACTGGATGAAGGGCGCGAAGGGATGCTTCATCCGGAAATCGACCTTGTAGGGGCCGTCTGCGGTGACGCTTTCCACGGCGGTCAGGAAATTGCGGACGCGGGGATGGGTTTCGCGCAGCATCTTGTCGAGGCTGAAGACCACATCTTCCGAGGTGAACGGCTTGCCGTCATGCCACAGCACATTTTCCTTCAGCTTGAAGGAATAGAACATTCCGTCCGGCCCTTCCTCCCAGCTTTCCGCCAGCAGAGGGTGCGGCTTCAGGTCGGCGTCGAAGCGCAGCAGCCCTTCGAAAATGTTGCCGCCGACCATCTGGGAGGGCACGTTCTGGTAGATGCCGATCATGATGCCGGGAGGCTCCGGCTGAACGACGACGTTCAGCACCCCGCCTTTGGCCTGTGCATGAGCCATGAGCGGAATGCCGTTAAGCACCCCCGCACCGACTGCGGCGGCAGAGATATGCAGGAATTGACGACGATCAACAGACATTGAAGTTCCTCCTGAAAGCTGGTTGATCCCTCTTGGCGGGGATTTTGACAAGAAACGCCGGCCTGCCTTTCAGCATCGGCGTAAAGCGGCCTCCCGCATCATCGGGGAGAGCGTAAAAAACGGCGGGCAATGCCCGTGTAGATATGGCGGGCCGCCAAAAAATCGGAAATATCGAGGCTTTCATCCGTCTGGTGCGCCTCGCCGGGGTCGCCGGGGCCCAATATCAGAATATCGGCGCCGGGCGCCTGCAAAACGGAGCCATCGGTGAAATAGCTGGCCCCGCCGGCTTTGTCCGCGGGCAGGCCCAGCGCATGTCTGGTGTCCAGCGCGGCCAGAACGATCGCGCTGTCGGCCGCAGTGTCGAGCGCGGGGAGGGAGTTGATCGCTTCGATAACGATCCTGCCACCCTTATATTCGGCTTCCGTTTCGCTGGCGACGGCGCGGATCGATGCCAGTATGTCATCGTGGCTCTGCCCCGGCAGGGTGCGCATATCGAATTCGGCGACAGCACGATCGGGAATGACGTTGACCTGCGCGCCGCCCTTCAGCCCGGTGAGGCAGATGGTGGGCCGGCCCAGCAGCGGGTCCTCCGCGGCAAGCAGGTCGATCTCAAGCAGTCTTTGCCGGAACCGGATCACCATCTCCAGCGCGTTGAGCCCCATTTGCGGCATCGAGCCGTGACCGGTGCGGCCGGTGGCGGTAAACGTCAGCCACAGCGCGCCTTTATGGCTGCAAACGGCCCGGTTGGACGTCGGTTCGGCAATGATCATTGCGTCGAAGGGAGCCAGGCTGCCATCGCGGGCCATCAGCCGTGCGCCTTCGGAGCCGGTTTCCTCGCCATAGGTCACGGCCAGCGAAAGCCGTCCGGCCCAATCTTCGGCGACCTGCATGTCGAACATGCTGGCGATGAGGGCGGCCAGACCGCCTTTCATGTCACAACTGCCGCGCCCGTAGATGCGGCCGTCCTCGATCGTTCCACCGAATGGCAGTTTTTTCCATTCGCGGTCGCCGAGGGGCACCGTGTCGCAATGTCCGCAAAAAACCAGATGCGGGCCGGCGCGGCCACTATCGAGCGTCGCCACCAGATTGGCGCGCCCCTTGTCTCCCTGCGTGACGGTCGCCGTGATGCCTCGCAAAGACAGATACCGGGAAAGCCCGGCGACGAAGCCGGCTTCTCTGGCCTGTTGCGCGGTCGTGTCATGACGCAGCATCCACTGCAACAGCGCGATGCACTCGCTATCGGACAAACGGCCCGATCCGGCCGCCGGAAGCGGGCTGTCTTGTCTGGCAGGTTCCGGATGCGACTGAAGCACGATCATTACCTCACTGGATAAGCAACAGCGTATTCACTCCCATCCCCGCATGTCCATTGTGCAATTAGACATTAAAAATATAATTTTATGTTTTATTTTACATTTTTTTCAGGACAAAGCGTGAGCGGCCGCGCGAAATCGTCGAAACGTTGAAGCTCGCCCGGGTCGCCAACGAATATGCCGGGAACCTGTCCGGCGGCCAGCACAAGCTTCTGGCGCTCGGCCGCGCGGTAATGTGCGACGCGGACCTCATCGAGCACGATATGAAGTTCATCAGCAGCGCCTGCGATCATGTGTTCGTGCTGAGAGGCTGTTTGGATGATCGATAGCGGAGGAGTCGGCTGGGGTCGCGGATGTGATTCAAGCTTGGAATGTGGACCGAGCAGAGCCGTGACCGGATGGCCCAGATCGCCAGGAAGCGCAAGCGCTACCCGTCTGATCTGAGGGACGAGGAATGGGCGTCGATCGTGCCGCTGTTTCCCAAGCCAGGGCGGCGCGGGCGTCCGCGCGTGGTTAGTTCCGCGAGGTGATCAACGCGGTGCGCTATCTGGTGCGCTCGGGCTGTGGATGGCGGATGCTGCCGGTGTATTTCGGGCCGTGGCAGACGGTCTACGGATGGTTTCGCGAACTGACGCGGCGGTTCTTGTTCCAGACCATCCACGAGGGACTATCCGAGATTTCGTGTCATGGCGGGCTGATTGACATTTATCCGGCCATTGCCGGCATGAAGCGCTCGCCGAAGAGTAGGGCGACTTGGGCCTTGGCCATCGCCCGTTCACGAGGCGGCATCCTCCACTCTTTTTCCGTGCGGTTCAAGACCAGGAACAGCAGCTTCGCCGCCGCCTCGTCATTGGGGAAGTG
>JAZIHP010000087.1:0-15683 GCA_036678505.1 Alphaproteobacteria bacterium | reverse complement strand
TTCTCTCACCTCTTCTCATGCTTAATCATATGAGGATGAGAAAGCCCTCGCTTGGGATAGGAGGAGTATTTCTCTAAGCTACTGTGAAGCCCATCATCCTGAAGCAATAAGAAAAGACCCGCCTGACTGCTTCTTTCAGGCGGGTATAAATAGCCGATTCTCCGACTTATTGGGGGATAATAAGTGCGGCGACGATGTAGAACACCACTGCTCCCACAACTAGCGATGTAAGGCCGAGGAATAGATATATAAGGCGCACAACTGTCGGGTCGACATCGAGATACTCGGCGATACCGCCGCAAACGCCAGCTATAATGCGATTCTGGCGGGAACGATATAGTTTTTTCATGATGTCACACTCCTTACTGGTTTTCCAGTGGCAAAATGGTTATGGAACCATTGCTGGTTCCGGCTTGAAGCCGAACTACCTGGTCTTTAGGGTAGGATGCAACTGCCATCGTAGTTGCGTGGAGGTAGTTCTCCCTCTCCCTGTTTACCTCCAGGTTTCTCACCGGAAGATCCAGGAAAATCCTGCCCCATACGGTCCGGGCTTCAATGTTGTAGTCGAATCTCTCGCTGACCGGTAGCCTAACCCTCAGCGGTCCATTGGTACTGTTCAAAGAAGCGCTGGTGCTGTCTCCCAATAAAGAGTATTCGATGGAACCATTCTGAGTAGCTGCATCTAAAACCTTGAAACTGCCAATAGCATCGATACTGCCGTTTAAGGTTTTCACGTTAACGGTCTCTCCGCTGCACCTTTCAACCAACACTCTTCCATTCACGGTTTCTAGATTGGCCGCGGCAAGATCCAAGTCGTTTAAACAGATTCTGCCGTTTACCGAGTGGATCTGCAAATCGTATCTGAAGTTGCGAGGAAGATACAAAACTGCATCAACCCAAGTCTCTCTTCTCTCTCTCAAGTCTAAGAAGATCTCGTCTTCACTGGTGCGTATCTGGAAGGCATCTCTAAGCAGGGCATCTGCTTCGTCTTCATCGTCTGCTCTGATAAAGAGCTCCAGTCTGAACTCTCCGCCAGGACTGTCTATACCTCTAATGTCCACCGAACCGTAGGTTCTAATCTCCACCTTTGCTCCATCTCTGACAGTGCCCCTGATGTTCCGTTCAAACCTGCGCTTCCCTGCAAAAGAGCCTGAAAAGTCTCCTGCCCTTTCGATTCCTTCGGAAAAATACTGTCCTAGGTTCTCGATGAAGTAGTTGATCTTCTTCCCGATCTCGTCCACTATCTTAGACGCTTTTTCATCGAAATCGTTCTTCTTGTCGCCGCGGCGGTACCTCTTGGTCATTTCCTTAGCGTTTTTCTCGCCAAGGGCTTCAAGAAGCATCACCGCCTCATCAACTGTTATTCTGCCCTGTTCGAGCAGATCCAGGATGCGGCTTTTTTCGCTATTCATCTCTATCACCAACCCTGAGCCCCCGCAGCAGCTCTGCTGCCTCTTGAGCGGAAATCCTCCCTGCCTCAAGGTCATCCAAAATGGCCTTGCGCTGGTCGAGGAGCTCGGCGTCTTCAGAGGTAAGGGGCATGATGTCCAGGCTCCGCAAGATCTCGTCAAGCCTTGCCCGTACGGTAGGATACGACACACCGAGAATGCGTTCCATCTCCTTGAGGCTGCCTCTGACCGAGAGAAACTTCAGCACGAACTCCTCCTGCTCTGCGCTGAGAAGCGCAAGCTTACTGCGGGTAAACTCTCCTTTGATTTCCAGACTGCATGTCGGGCAGTATACCGATGTCTCCACCAGGTCACCGCTACATGCAGGGCATTTGTGAAACGATCTAGGCATACAACTCACCCTCTTCCTAAGACCATTTTATTCGGAGGTTTAACTATTGTCAAGTGTAAACTTGATTTTATTAAAACTCATGTTTAATATTGTTTAGCTTTCACTTTAACTGTTATGAATGAGGGAGACAAAAAAAAGAGAGGCGCATTTTTTTGCGACCTCTCCAATATTTCTTCGGAAATGGGACGTGCATCATGATGGGGGTAAATGGGAACACGCGAAGGTACCCTTTTCTCGATAAGGATTTTTTATTATCCCATTCCGTATCGAGGAATTTCCATTTCAGTTGATCGATTATTTCAAGATTCAATATGCCGACATCGGCATATGATCGCCGATAATCATCTTCTGCAAAAGAGTAGGCTCTCATATCTGGATGTATGATAATGGTACCGCTCTTGCGCAGGAAGCGCGGGTCGACCTGTAGTACGGTTTCAAATTCAAATAGATTGGCGTATTCCTCGCGCACCCGATCATCGAAAGGGCGGACGAATTGCATGTCATCCTGGATCATGAAAAGATAGCGATAGCCTTCCTTGATAGCATAGGCACACATGTGCTGAATGTTTGAGTACAGATTGCCATGGCGTCTGCCTGCCTTGGATTCCGTAGATACATATATATGCTTGAGCCAGGACTTATGGTTCTCGATGACGCGCATGGTTGTGGGATCATCGCTCTGATCATCGGCCAAAACGGTATTGAAATCGGGGCAATGCCGGCGAATGGACGCGAGGCAGTTTTCGAGTGAAATGCCCATATTATATGAAAAAACGCATAGAAGTGTATTCTGGGGCGTAAGCATAAAAGTCGTCCTCCCGGCTCCGGGTTAAAATACGCAAGTCATCCATCTAAGGCGTGTCGCGATCTTTCAGATTCGCTCCCTGCGCTTCAAGTTCTTGTTTTTACGCATGTCGTTGCCCCGAAACCGGTTCCCGCTTTCGGGCGACATGCTTTAGCCCAGGGGCACAGGAACCTCATCCTTTACCTTGCGAATGGTAAGCGCCGTGCGCACTGTGTGGACGTTCGGTGAGGATGTCAGTTCCTCGATCACGAAGGTCTGGAAAGTACCGATGTCGCTTGTCACGCAGTGGAGCAGAAAGTCGGATTCTCCCGATACCATCCACGCTTCGCGCACGATTGGCCAGTTGCGGGTGCGCTCGGCAAAGGCCTTCAGTTCCGCCTCGGCCTGATGCTTCAAACCAACGAGGCAAAAGGCCACCACTTCCTTGCCCAGGGACGGAGCGTCGAGCAGGGCCCGGTAGCCACGGATAATGCCGCTTTCTTCCAGGCGTCGCACACGGCGAAGGCAGGGCGGGGCGGAAATGCCCACGCGTTGCGACAATTCGACATTGGTCATGCGTCCATCGCGCTGAAGTTCACGCAGAATCTTCCAGTCGATGGCGTCCAGGTCAGCCTTCACGGTCATGCGGTCATCATCTCCGCGCAAGAATCTATCGTCATCTTGTAATTAAACAACTTTTTATCATGCGCCAGCGGTTTGTCGTTACCCGGCAATATCGGTCGCTGTCCGGTAAAGCTTTCCGGGGACACTTCGCCGCTTGCCTTGCTGGTGTGGCGGCAAGCACTTACATTGGCGACATATTTCGATTTGCGTATCTGTCGGGCCGCCTTGGCGGTCCATCATCTGCAAGGCAACGCCATGACCGTCAAACATGTTCCCGTTCTCATCATCGGCTCCGGTCCGGCCGGCTATACGGCCGCCATCTATGCTGCGCGCGCTATGCTGAAGCCAACGCTCGTCGCCGGCCTGCAGCAGGGCGGGCAGCTCACCATCACCACGGACGTGGAAAACTATCCGGGTTTCGCTGAGCCGATACAGGGTCCCTGGCTGATGGAGCAGATGCTGAAGCAGGCCGAGCATGTTGGCGCCGAAATCGTCAATGACATCATCACGGACGTCAATCTTGACGCGCGTCCTTTCGTGGCGCGGGGCGACTCGGGCACCGTCTACACGGCTGACGCGCTGATTATCGCCACCGGGGCCCAGGCCAAATGGCTGGGCATTCCTTCCGAGCAGACCTTCATGGGCTTCGGGGTCTCTGCCTGTGCGACCTGTGACGGGTTTTTCTATCGGGGCAAGGATGTGGCTGTCGTCGGCGGCGGCAATTCGGCTGTCGAGGAAGCACTCTATCTTTCCAACCTCGCCCGGACCGTCACGGTGATTCACCGCCGCAACGATTTCCGCGCTGAACGCATCCTGCGCGAGCGGCTTCTGGCCAAGGACAACATCAAGGTGATCTGGGATACGGTCGTGGACGAGATCACCGGTCGTCCGGGACAGGCTCCGCTGCCACCTTCTGTTGACGGCATGAAGCTTCGCAACATTGCAACGGGTGAAGAGAGCCGCCTGCCGGTTGATGGCGTGTTTGTGGCCATCGGCCACGCACCGGCCGTAGAGCTGTTTTCCGGCAAGCTGAAGCAGAAGCCCAATGGCTATTTGTGGACGGAGCCGGATTCAACCCGTACCAGCGTTCCCGGCGTGTTCGCGGCAGGTGACGTCACCGACGATATTTACCGGCAGGCGGTGACTGCCGCCGGAATGGGATGCATGGCCGCATTGGAAGCGGAAAAATATCTGGCCGGTATCGAAGCTCACAGGGACGCGGCAGAATAGCCGCAAAAAATCCCAACTCTTCCTTCAGACGCCGACATATGCGAGGGGAATCATGGCGCTGGATTGGGACAAACTCAGAGTATTTCATGCAGCCGCGCAGGCGGGGTCATTCACCCATGCCGCCGAGACGCTGCATTTGTCGCAGTCCGCCATTTCGCGGCAGGTGAGCGCGCTAGAGCATGATGTGGGGGTGCCGTTGTTTCACCGCCATGCGCGCGGGCTGGTGCTGACCGAACAGGGCGAGATGCTGTTTCGCACGGCACATGATGTGCTGATGAAGCTGGAATCAATCCGTTCGCGTCTCCTTGAAACGAAGGACCACCCGACCGGTGTTCTGCGTGTGACGACAACCGTTGGTCTCGGCACTGGCTGGCTTACGGACCGTACCAAAGAGTTCCTTGAGCTTTATCCGGAGATCAATCTTCAACTCGTCTTCACCAATGAGGAACTGGACCTGACCATGCGGCAGGCTGATTGTGCGGTGCGCCTGCGCCAGCCGCAGCAACCGGACCTTATTCAGCGGCGCTTGTTCACAGTGCATCTGCATGTCTTTGCATCGCAGGAATATCTCGACCGTCATGGCGTGCCCAAATCCGCTGCCGATCTCGATCGCCATCGGATTATTACCTTCGGCGAGCCGGTGCCGAATTATCTGGCCGGCCTGAACACGCTTGAAACAGTGGGACGTCCGGATGGCGAGAAGCGGGCGAGCTTTCTCCAGATCAACGATCTGATGTCGATCCGCAAGGCCGTGAAGCGAGGCGTGGGCATCGCCATGTTGCCGGACTATATGTCCGGTAAGGATTCCGGCCTCGTCCCCATTCTGGAGGAGCTTGAAGGGCCTTCCTTCGATACGTTCTTCGTTTATCCCGAAGCGATGAAGAACCAGGCCAAACTCAAGGCTTTTCGCGACTTCATGTTTTCAAAAGCGCGTAACTGGTCTTACTGACACCGCGCGATAATTTTTCTGGCATTCCTTTTGTGAGGGATGGTTCCTGCCTGCCTGCGGTATCGTTGGTTCCGATCTCCGGCAAGCGCCATCGAAAACAGCAATAAAGACGCGCCGGGCGAAATGGCTGAGCGGTTGCGGATTTTTTTGCCGAGAGCGTTTCCAGGAAAAGTGGAAACACTTTTCCGGTTCGGAAACGCGACAAACCAAAGACCTGAAGCCGCTCGGCGATTCCGTGAAACCATGAACGGTTCTATGGAGCGGGCATGATCAGCAATGGTTTTGCCGACGCTGTGGTCTCATTGCCGTGTGACGAGCATTGGACCACAGGTCATGTGTTTTTGCATGCGTGCGTTGCAAAATAGTTGCTTGTTTGTTGGGCAGTCACGGCACATATATAAGCCATCTCCTGAGCGCGTTCTCCTCCCATTAGCGCTCATGAGTGTTCCCCTCTGGAGGTTTAGCCTTTTAGGCGCTTCCAACAAACTCAGCCGGATCTTCTGATCCGGCTTTTTTGTTTTCATGGCCATGGAAATTTTCAGGGCCGGTGCTCATTCGCCCGGCATTCGATTTCCAACCCATTCTGGTTGCTACAGGTCAGGGCAACAGTTTCATATGATCTGAAGCGTCCGAAACCGGTTCCCGCTTTCGGGCGACTTTTCCTGGAAACGCTCTTGCTCCCCGGCTTGCGATGCTACGTCGAGGTGCTTTCGGATCGGTTCGTTGGCGCGTAACGGTCATGTAACCCTTTGTAACGTAAAAGAATCAACAAATCTTCCATACACATGTCGCAGGACGCGGCCGGCTTTCAGGGGATGGGGGCATCTTCCGGAAAGCCGGGTCTCAGGCGACGGCCGCGTCCGTCCCGTTTCCCCCGGGATGCCGGGAGCTTCATGCGGCGGACCTGCCGTTTCCTCCCCCGGAGACGGTCCGCAACAAACGGCGGCAGGCCTACCTGTCGCCGTTTGTTTGCGCGAAGCGCGCTTGTCGCCTATGCGGCCTTGCCTGCCGCATTCACAGCCATCTCGGCCAGGCGGCCCGTCAGTTCAGCCATATGGCTGAAACTTGACACATAACTTCCGACGCCGGAAGTTGCAGAGCGCAGTTCGATAATGAGATCTCCAATTTCGGCCTGCGGCATGGTCGCCCGGACAATATCCCATCCGGGCCAGCCATCGCGGGCGTCGTACCCGAGAATCTGGCCTCGTCGCTGCGGAATAATGGCTATTATCCGGGCTGTAGCGTCGGAGGGGATAAAAATTTCCACCTCCATGATCGGTTCCAGCAGAACTGGCGAGCATGCAGCCATGCCTTCTCTCATGGCGAGCCTGGCCGCCATCTGAAATGCCATATCGGAAGAATCGACAGCGTGATAAGAACCATCGCCGAGGTTTACCGCTATGTCGACAACCGGGAAGCCGAGCGGGCCGGATTTAAGATAATCGCGTACCCCGGTCTCGACCGAGGAGATGTATTGTTTCGGAACCACGCCGCCGCTTATTGTGTCGGTAAACTCAAAGCCGCTTCCGCGCGGCAGCGGTCTGATGTCGATGACGACATCCCCGAATTGCCCATGACCACCCGACTGCTTCTTGTAGCGTCCGCGTTGTTGCGTGCCTTTGCGGATGGTTTCGCGGTAGGGCACGGCCGGAGCGCGTCCCTCGATCGCGATCTGGTTGCGGCCTTCCAGGCGCTCGCGCACCACACGCAGGTGCATCTCGCCATGGCCTGAAAGTACGGTTTCGGCAGTCTCCTGATTGTGAGCGAGGCTGAGGGAGGGGTCCTCTTCCGCAAGCCGCTGCACGGCTGCTGAGAGTTTTACGTCGTCCTTGCGCTCCTTCGGCCGGAGCACGAGGGCGTAAACTGGTTTGGGTGGCGTCAACCGCACGAGGGCCGCCCGTCCTCCTCGTACAGAACTGAGCGTCTGTCCGGTGCCAACTCCTTCGAGCTTCCCAAGCGCAACCGTGTCGCCCGTCGCTGCGGTCGCGGTTTTCGTTTGGTCTTTTCCAAACATCTTGTAGAGGCCGGACACTCTGGTGGTTTCACCATTTGGCAGGTGGAGTTCCGTTCCATCCGCTAACTGGCCTGTCAGCACCCGTGAAACAGACAGTTTGCCGCTATGTGGCGTGTAGATGGTCTTCATCACCTGTACGAGCGTTGCGCTTTCGTCGTCGGCCACGCCCAGCCGCCGGCGCGTCGCTTCAACGCCAGGTGCGTCATGGCGGATCGCCTTCAGCAATCGCAGAACCCCATTGCCCTTTTCAGCTGTCCCGATCAGCACCGGTGTTACCCGTCCTTCGCGCAGGTCGGCAGCAAGGTCGTCGAATACGGTCTCGCGCGGCGGTTCGATTTCATCCAGGAGTTGCGCCATGAGCATATCGTCATGATCGGCCAGCGTTTCGAGCATGGAAAAGCGCGCCTCAATCTCACGCGCTCTGTCGTCGCCGGGAATATCGGTAACTTCGCTCGCGGTGTTTTCGCGATAGATGTAGGCACGTTCCAGTGCGAGATTGATCGAGCCAATGACAAGGCCATTCTCGCGCAATGGGATCTGGCGGAGAAGCAACGGTACGGAACTTGCCGGCTGCAACGTCTTGAGCACGTCGCGCACTCCGGCTGTGACCTTGTCGATCTTGTTGAGGAACAGGATGCGGGGCACGCCGAGTTCATCGAGCCGGCGCGTGATGAGTTGCAAGGCGGGGATTTTCTTTTCGTCCGGTTCAGCAACCACCACTGCCAGATCGCAGGCGGCCAGCACAGGTTCCGCCTCGAAGGCGAATTCGATCGATCCGGGGCAATCCACGAACGTCAGCGCGTCTCCCATGAAGTCGATCGTTGCGAAAGTCGCTTCCACGCTCATGGCGTGTTCGCGGGCTTCCGGGCTGCGATCGGAAACAGTATTGCCCGACGCGATCGGATTCTGGCGGGAAATAGCGCCCGTTCGTGCGAGAATGGCTTCAAAAAGCGTCGATTTACCGCTTGAGAAGGGACCGACAATGGCGATGCATTTCGGTCCCTCATGTCTTCCTCCGGCGCGATTACCCATGGTTGACCTCCGCTCAGGCGCCTTGGACGGGAGCGGCGGCCGGCCTGAAGACCGTCGCAGGGCAACGGCTTTGTCGACGTTTGTCGCCGACAGTGCCAACTCTGCCATGAGAGCCATGGTCACATGGCTTGGCGGGTCGAGCAAGAGGATATGTGCCTTGCGTTCAGGCCGCATGAAAAGAAAACCCGGCATGAAGCCGGGCTTTCTTTGAGGCGCTTGAGCCGCTCAGCTCAGGCTTGCGGTGAACCGCTGAATGCGGGTGCAGGCTTCTTCCAGAAGGGCATCGGACGTAGCATAGGAAATGCGGAAGTTGGGGCCAAGGCCGAAGGCTGACCCGAACACGACCGCCACGCCTTCCGCTTCCAGAAGCTCGGAGGCGAAAATCTCGTCGTTCTCGATCACCGTGCCGTCTTTCGTCTTCTTGCCGATCAGGTCGGCACAGGAGGGATAGACATAGAATGCACCTTCCGGCGAAGGACAGGAAATGCCGCGCGCCTGATTGAGCATCGAGACGACGAGATCGCGACGGGCCTGGAAGATGGCCTTGTTCTTCGTGATGAAATCCTGCGGTCCATTCAGCGCTTCGACAGAAGCCCATTGAGAAATGGTGCAGGCGCCGGAGGTCTGCTGGCCCTGAATCATGTCCATGGCCTTGATGAGCGGCAACGGACCGGCGGCATAGCCGATACGCCAGCCGGTCATGGCATAGGCTTTGGAGACGCCGTTCATGGTCAGCGTGCGTTCGTACAGATTTGGCTCGACCTCGGCGATGGTTTTGAACACGAAGTCGCCGTAAGTCAGGTGCTCGTACATGTCGTCGGTCAGAACCCATACATGCGGATGCTTCAGCAAAACGTCTGCCAGAGACCTGAGTTCGGCTTTCGTATAGGCGGCGCCCGAGGGGTTGGACGGTGAATTCATCACCAGCCACTTGGTCCTTGGCGTAATCGCCTTCTCCAGCGCTTCGGCGGTCAGTTTAAAGCCGTTGGCAATCGAGGTTTCGGCAAAGGTTGGCGTGCCGCCACAGATTGCCACCATTTCAGGATAGCTGACCCAGTAGGGGCGCGGGATGACGACTTCATCGCCGGGATTCAGCGTCGCCATGAAGGCGTTGAACAGAATTTGCTTGCCGCCGGTGCCGACGATGGTCTGCTCGGGCTTGTAGTCGAGATTGTTCTCGCGCCGGAATTTGGCGGCGATCGCTTCGCGCAGCGGCGCAATGCCGGAAACCGGCGGGTATTTGGTCTCGCCGCGGCGAATGGCATCGATGGCTGCATTCTTGATGTTGTCGGGCGTGTCGAAATCCGGTTCGCCGGCGCCCAGACCGATCACATCTCGCCCGGCGTTTTTCAGCTCGCGCGCTTTCTGCGTCACCGCGATGGTCGCGGAAGGCTTCACGCGGGAAAGGGCGTCGGCAAGAAAGGCCATTGGAACGTCTCCGATAGATGGCTTGAACGGGGAAAACGGTGCACGTCTCTAATGTCGCATCGTGTGGCTCAGTGCAAGCGTTCTTCGTTTGGCCCGGAAGCGCCGGCGGCGTTTCAGGCATCGGAGCCAGGCGGCCCGATTAAGCACCGCTTAAGCGTTTCATGACAATGAATGAGTTCCGAAAGAGTGAGCGGAAGACTGCAAAAGTGGGGCGCAGGACTGGTCTGGACCATATAGAGCGCGAGGAGAACGGGACCGCGACAGGGCGGTGGGGGCTTTTTACGCTCAAGAGCGCCTTCCAGCCGATCTTCGCCTTCAGGGACGGAAAATTACGTATCGAAGCTTTCGAAGCGCTGATCAGGCCTTTCCGTAATGGTGAATCCGAGACGCCGCCAGCCTTTTTCGCAACCTGCAATGCCGGTGACCGGCTCAAGGTGGAAGGACTGACCCGAACGCTGCACTTTCTCAACGCCAGCAGCTGTTTGCCGGATGACTCCTCGCTCTTCATCAACATAGACCCATCGGTGTTTACCGGGCAGGACATCGGCGATGCAGCGCTGCGTAACATCAGGCTGGTGCTGAACAGCGTGGGTATCGAGCCGGCGCGCGTGGTTTGCGAAGTCACGGAGAGCCCGACCGGTTCGCAGCAGGCTTTTCACAGCTTTGTATCGGGCTTGCGCAGGAACGGCTTTCGCATCGCGGTCGACGACTACGGCGCCGACGATTCCGACATAAGGCGAATCAAGGAGCTGAGGCCCGATATCGTCAAATTCGATGCGGCCTGGATCAACCGGCTGATGGAGTCCGATGCGGGCTTTGAACTCCTTTCAGATATGGTCAAATCGTTCGAGGATCAGGGAATAAGAACGGTCTTCGAGGGAATAAAAGGAGAATGGCAGATCGATCTTGCCGAGAAGTGCGGCGCTTCCATGGTGCAGGGTTTCGTTCTGGCCCGGCCGCAGATAGCCTGTCCGCAAATGAAAAACATCGGCGCACCGGCCGCGACGCTTGCCGAACCGCCAAGGCCGCCGCGCCAGCTGGAGGAACCAAGGCGCGTTCTGCATTCGAGGGCGACCTTCGGGCGCCGGGTGGCAAGATGACATTGCCGGACAGGCGGCGGAGGCAGGTTGCGGACGCCATATTCGTCGATGAAATCGGCCTTGAATATGCGATCCATGAGGAGTTCCGGTTGCGGAGCACTTACCGGCCCATTTTCGAGCCTCGTGGCGAACTGCTGCGCATGGTGGCGGTCGAGGCCGCGGTTGAAGCGCACCGGCATGGCGGTGCCGTTCCCGCCGCGCAGTTTCTCGATGCGGTCGATTCCCGCGACAGGTTGCATGTCGACGCCCTGTGCCGGATGCTGCATCTGCGCAATTACCGGCATGTCGGCATTGAAGGCGTGAAGCTGTTTTTCGATTTTGATTTCGCCGCCAACGACTTCGATGGCGGCATGGTCGCAGAGTTGCGTCAGATGACAGGAAGGCTGGACGAACTGGGATTGCACCCGGCTCAGCTGACCTGCCAGATCGTGGCGCCGTGTGATGGGGATGACGAGCGGCTGGACCTTCTGGTGCAGGAGATGCGGGCAGGCGGGCTTGGCGTGGCGCTTGCCGGTTTTGGAACCGGAAACGATACCGAGCGGCTGCTGCATCTGATCCGGCCGGATCTGGTGCGGGTCGACGGCGCATTCTTTGCGCTGTTGTGTTCCTATCCCGCAGCCGGACGTTTGTTTGGCAGGCTCGTTTCCACGGTCCGGCACAATGGGGTGAGAGTGCTTGTCGAGGGCATCGAGACACCCCGGCAATTGCAGGTGGCCCTGGAAGCGGGCTCCGATCTTCTGCAAGGCTCGTTGCTGGCAAGATCACTTGCAGCCGGAGCCTTCTTCGATGACGGTCCGGTGGCGATACGGCGCTTTCTGCCGAGGGGCGTAACGGGAAGCTGAGTTCTGCTCAGGATATCCGAGCAGGCGGACGCCCGATCTCAAAGCGCATCGCGCTCTTTCGGTTTCGCTCCCGGCGCTTCAAGTTCCTGTTTTCACGCATGTCGCCCGAAACCGGTTCCCGCTTTCGGGCGACATGCTCTAGGTTTATCTTTCCTCAGCGGGACGACGTGCTTGCGAAAAGCGTGACCGGCATGCCGTTGTAGGGATTGGTGTGCATGGCCAGGATCCAGAGGCAGACGCAGACCACGACACTGAAGATCGCCAGCGCGTTTCTGCCTGCCTTCGGCACTTCGGCGTGAACGATGGCGATGGTGATCATCGCCATGACGGTCAGGCACAGAACGAGGTACCATTTGGTCAGGTCCACCGCCGTCTGGCCGATCGCGAGGCGTTCGTTGCGGGCATCCTGCAACTCGTCGAAATCATTCACGGCCTTGCCGACGAGAGGAGGGGCGATGCCTCTTTTGACCATATCCACAATGCCGATGCGTATCTCCTGAAGGGCTTCGTCGACCAGCGGATTGGGAATGCGGTTGAGCGTCTCCTGCCATTCCGTGGTGCGGGCCAGGTCGGCATAGTTGCGTACCGCCGCGTTCATGGCGGGAAGGTTCAAGGCCGAGCCGTCCGACACGCCGATCAGGCGCATGACTGCGGATCGCTCCGCCGTGGCGGCGCTGTCGGCGCGGGCGTCCAGCGACCATACGTCCGATGCCGCGAAGCCCATGGACAGGGCCCAGGCGGTGGAGACGACCCCGAGAAAGGCAGGGGTCGGAACCTGACCGGACGCGCCCCTGAACAATCGGGACGCAAGCTTCAGGACGATCAGTCCAAGAACAAGGGCGCCGACGCAGAAGCCGGCGATGAAAAGGAAAAGAACCGGTGAGGACTGGGCGAGCAGGGTGTGCATCGCCAGATTTTAATCCGCCCACTCTTAAAATGAGGTCAATGCGGCATGACGATCACCCGGTGGCGATCATGGGGGGCGATCACCCGGTGGCGATCATGGGGGGCGATCACCCGGTGGCGATCATGGGGGGCCATCATAGAGGCCATCATGGGTGGGGGACCGTCGGAAACCAGAAAGGCGGGCACGAGCCCGCCTTTCCGGATCGGTAGCCTGACAGGAAGCTTTCCGTCCGGGCCGGCAGACAATCCGCTGCATCGGCCGATCGGGTTTTCAAGCTTCGGCGCGCTTCCCGCGCGACCGCCAGTACATCCGTGACTTGCCGCGCGGTCCGGGTCATCGACCCGGCGCGCGCTTGCGCAGTGTCAGGCTGCTTCGAGAGATCCAGCGGACGACTTGCCGGTGCGGCGGTCCTGCTCGATCTCGAAGCTGACTTTCTGTCCGTCGGCGAGCGAGGTAAGACCTGCGCGCTGCACGGCGGAGATGTGGACGAAAATGTCCGGGCCACCATTGTCAGGCTGGATGAAGCCGTAGCCCTTGGTGGCGTTGAACCACTTGACGGTTCCAGTTGCCATATGCGTATTCCTTCAACTTCTGCTTTGTCTAAGACCAGAGCTATATCCGGCCGGTGGTATCGAGATTTTGGAGATAGACGGCAGCAAGCTCTTAGGAACGCGCGGCCCGGATCGATCGGCCGAAATATCAACGTCGCCAATATAAGCTGAGCTTGCGATGCTTTCAAGAGGCTGCGATAACCCGCGCATACGGAACAATGCAGGCACGACGGCGTTTCTGATGCCTTGCATCGCGGAGGTTGCCATGCAGATTTCCAGACTTATCGGCCTTGCCATCATGGTTTCGGGCGCCTGCCTCGCGGCAGGGCAGGCCCAGGCCATTTCCCGCTACGACCCGACGCGCATGAGTTGCGACGCCATTCAGGACAGGGTGGCGCGCGAGGGCGCGGTGATCCTGCGCTACACATCGAAGCGCAACATGCCGGTCTATGACCGCTATGTGGCCGACAGCCGCTTCTGTCCCGCCGGGCAGGCGCGCGCCCGCGCTTACGTGCCGAGCGCGGATGCGCGCTCCTGCCCGGTATATAGATGCGTGCAGCCGGAATTCGAGCGCCGCGGCCGCATCTGGCGTTTCGGTCACTGACATTTCAGCGCTCAGGAGCGAGGCGGAAGGGCTCCATTCCGGAACGGTCGACCTGTAGCGGCCATCGTGAGGGCATCTCCGGCCGGAATGTTACACATTGACATATTATCTCATCTGCCAGGCCTGCCCGCCGCCCGAAAACCGCGCCGCCGCAGCTTGCCCCGCCGAATCGGCTGGTGTAATGACCGGTTAACCGAACAACGGACTTTGCACGTCTCTTGGAACGCCTCTTGCCAGCGAAGCTCAAAATCGTCGTCCTTGGCATGGTGCTGGCCGCAACCGGCCTTTCCGGCTGCACCACCACGTCGCAGACTGGCCAGGGGCAAACCGGCCAGAGCTTTGCCGAAACGACCGAAGCCGACGGCGGCGACGCCGGTTTCGCATTGCCGCTGCCCGAGACGGTGGCGATTCTGCCCGAGAGCGCTTTTGCCGGCGCGGCCGTGAACGCCGGGATTGCCTCGCTTCAGCAGCAATCGCCCGCGACCCAGCCGGGCGAGACGCCCGTGGCGGCGCTGGCGCTGGCGGCCCAGCCCGCCGCTTCCCCGATCCAGCTCGCTTCCGCCGCCGCGCTGCCGCGCCCGGAGCCGGCCCTGCTGGCGACCGCCGGCGCGGCTCCCGTCCCCGCTTCGCGCGGCCATGTCGACGGGCTGATCGCCAAATATGCCAGCGCCTACGGCCTGCCCGAACCGTTCGTGCGCCGCGTGGTGAACCGCGAAAGCACGTTCAACCCGAACGCCTACAATAACGGCCATTGGGGCCTGATGCAGATCAAGCACGCCACCGCGCGGGGCATGGGCTATGATGGGCCGGCCAGAGGCCTTCTCGATGCCGAGACCAACCTGAAATATGCGGTGAAATATCTGCGCGGCGCCTGGCTGGTGGCCGATGGCGACGAGAAGCGGGCCGACAGGCTCTACCAGACCGGCTATTATTACCACGCCAAGGAGCGCGGGATGCTGGGCGTCACCGGGCTTGGCAAGGATCGCAAGCGCCGCCGCGAACCGGCGGCCGTCACGCCGGCGGTTATGCTTCCGGGCGCCGTGACGCAGACGCCGCAGCAGGTCGATCTGCCGATCGCGCTGAACTGATCTTTCCCATTTTTTCATTTCCCGCACGTTGCGCTACCCCGGACGGGGTGCGCCGGACGCATGTCGCGCCGTCGCCGCATTCGCCGACGCGCCGTTCCATCCTTCGCCTGCCATCGTCGTGACCGGCTTTCCCGCAGGAAGGGCAGCGACAGGATAGGCGAAACGGGCGTGGTGGGGATAAAATAAAGATGCAGCGCCCGGATTGCGGCCGTGTCCGCCGGCGCGCGCCGCGGCCCTTCAGGCAGGCTCTCGGGCAGGCCCTCAAGACAGGCCCTCAAGACAGGCGCGCCCGCGCTTTTTCAGGCGTCGGAACCCGACAGCTTCATGAGCACGAGGCCCGAAACGATCAGCGCGGCGGCCGCGATGCGCATCGGGGTCAGGGCTTCGCCAAGCACCACGATGCCGACGACGAAGGCGCCGACCGCGCCGATGCCGGTCCACACCGTATAGGCGGTTCCGAGCGGCAGGGACTTCATCGACACCGACAGCAGCGCGAAGCTTGCGATCATGGCAACGATGGTGATGACGCTCGGCGTCAGCAGGCTGAAGCCTTCCGACTTCTTCATGTAGAACGCCCACACGATTTCGAGCGATCCGGCGACAGCCAGATAAATCCAGGCCATGGCGCGGCCCTCCTTTGATTGCCGGGCCGTCCCGGTTTGCCGATCGTTTTAAAGAGAGGCCGTCCTCACTCAGGGTATTTGGTACGATTGGAGCCGCCGGTCAATGT
>JAZIHP010000086.1:0-16236 GCA_036678505.1 Alphaproteobacteria bacterium | reverse complement strand
AGGCGGGGGCGAGCGCGTGAACCGCCTGCGGCTGGCGCGAGATGCGCACCTTGAAATCTTCGTTCTCGACCTCGATTTCGGTCAGGTTGGTGTCGTTCAGAATGCCTGCCAGATCGCGGATCAGTTGCTGGTCAACACCGGTTTTCTTGTTTGTCATGGTCGAGCCTTCTTGTTGTGTGCTGGTCACAGGCGCGCAACGAGCGCCTGCAACGCCAGCGTGTAGCCGAGCGGGCCGAAGCCGCAGATCATTCCCACGGCGTTCGGCGCGATCATCGAGACGTGCCTGAACGCTTCACGGGCGTGTATATTGGAAAGGTGGACCTCGACGACCGGCAAGGGCTGTACGGCCTTGACCGCATCGAGGAGAGCGATCGACGTGTGGGTATAGGCAGCGGCGTTGATGACGACGCCCGCCGCCTTGCCGGCGGCTTCGTGAATCCAGTCGACCAGAACACCCTCATGGTTGGTCTGGCGGAAATCCACTTCGAGGCCGAGCGTACGGCCTGCCTCGCGGCACTGGTCGGCAATGCCTTCAAGCGTCTGCGCCCCATAGATGGACGGCTCCCGCTTTCCAAGCATGTTGAGATTGGGACCGTTCAGAACGAAAACAGTTTTCAATATGCCGACCTTGTTCCGCGGCGGAAGCCGATCACCCCGCCGGACCCTCTATAATGCGCTTAACCCGGCGCGAAAAGAGCGCAACCGGCTTCTTTGCCTGTCCACAGCAGGCTCCAGCCGCCAATTAAGCCGATTCTGTGTCAGAGAGCTTTCTTGGCGTCGGCAATTTTCTCGGCAAGCACTTCCTTGCCGAGCGCGCCGAACACCACTTCCTCGCCGACCACATAGGAAGGCGTGCCGGTGACCGAAAGCCTGGTCGCCAGTTCATAGGTGGCCGAAAGCGCTTGCGGGATGGAAGGATCCTTCATCTTTTCACGCAGTTCCGCTTCGCCGGCTCCGAGCGAAACGGCGATCCTGATTGCCGCCTCCTCGGTGGCCCGGCCGTCGACGGTCATCAGCGCGCGATGGAATTCGCCATATTTTTCAGGCTGCAACAGGTGAAAAGCCATGGAGACGATGCTGGCCTTCTGCGAATCCGCGCTCAGGATGGGGAACTCCTTGAGCACGAAGCGCAGATCCGGATCGCTCTTGGTGAGCGCGTCCATGTCGTCCATGGCCCGTTTGCAGTAGCCGCAATTGTAATCGTAGAATTCGACGATGGTGATCTTGCCGTCGGGATTGCCGACCACGCCATCGAAGCTTGAATTGAAGATCGCATCCCTGTTCTGCTTGATGGTTTCAAGGCTGGCGGTGCGCTGCTGCTCCTGCTGCCTGGTTTCAAGGGCATCCTGCATTTCCAGAAGAATTTCCGGGTTCGCCAGAAGATATTCGCGCATGATGTTTTCAATCGCCGCCCGGTCGGGCGTTTGCGCCTGTGCGGGCGTCACCATCCGGAGATTGCCGCCGCCGGCGATGTAGCCGGTCGCGGCCAGTACCAGACCCAGTGCCGTGGCGCCGGCCAGAAATATCTTCTTCATCGTTGCTAACCTTTTCCCCGAGCACGGCGTCGCGCAATGTGGTTCTTACTTGCGGGCGGATTTGCCCTGGTTGATGATGTCCTGCGCCCGTGTCCAGGCGGGAGAATTCGGCTTCAGGCGGGTCTGGGCTCTGGCTGCGAAAACGGCCGCATCCCGGTAGGCTCCGGAATAGTAGTAGCCTTCCGCGGTGGCAAGCTCGGCTTCACCGACATTCCCAAGCAGGCCCTGCGCCTGCGCAAGATACCGATAGGCCGAAATGTTCTCGCGGTCGCGTTCCAGCCCCTTGTTGATGAGGCCGACGGCCTGCCTGGTCGCGTCCGGGGTGCCGATCGCCAGAAGGGCCTGGCCCTGCATCACCGGCAGAAGCCCGGACCTGGCAGGGTCGAGCTGTATCGCCTTGCCGTAAGCGGCGGCGGCTTCCTTCGGCTTGCCGGTCTTCATCAGAATGTCGCCGCGCAGCTCATGGAAATAGGGATTGCCGGGCTGGGCCCGGATCAGCGCATCGGCCTTGCCCAGCGCCGAGCGCGGATTTCCATACAGATAGGCGATCTGCGCATCGCCATATTTCGCAGCGAGCGTGCCGGGGTTCCTGGCGATCATGCGCGAGGCGGCGGCCTGACCATCGGTATAGGCTGCGATCTTGAAGCGGGCCATGTCGTGACGCTGCTGCTGCGCGTCCGAATCGGTCTTTCCATAGTTGGGGCTTTTTTCGATCAGCGTCTGGAGATTCGATATGCGATCCTGCGGCATGGGGTGGCTGATCCGGTAGGGGTCGACCCTCGCGCCGGAGAGGGACAGCGCGCTCTGGAAGCGCTGGAAGGTCCTCAGCATGCCTTTGCCGGACTGGCCGGTCTTGTCGAGATAGGTGATGGCGGAGCGGTCCGCCGCCATTTCCTCGCCGCGCTGATAGGAGAGCAGGCCGCGCCGCGCCACCTCGCTGCCGCCGGTGGCAAGGCCGATGCCGGCGCCGGCGAGGCCGCGATTGTCGGAGGCGCCGCCGGCCACGATCGCACCGGCTCCCAGCAGGCCGGCGATGATGGCCATGGTCTTGGCCCGTTCGAGCTGATCGCGCAGCCTCTGCTGGTGGCCGCCGGCCAGATGCCCGGCTTCATGGGCGATCACGCCGATGATTTCATTCGGCGTATCCGCCTGCATCAGCGCGCCGGTGTTGATGAACATGCGGCGGCCGGCCACGAAAGCGTTGAAACTCCTGTCATTGACCAGAACGATCTGGATGCCGGCCTTCGACAGGCCGGCGGCATTGAAGATCGGGCGGGAATAATCGCGCACCAGCGCTTCGATCTCGGCATCGCGAACGACGGGAACGCCCTGAGCGAAACTTTGCGCACTGCTCGACGCCAGCAAAGCCAGACCAAGCGAAAATTTGGCCACAGCCTTGCCGGCCCGGATCGCAGGCCGGACATTTATGGGCAGGTTCATCATTTCCGCTCCACTCGTAGCTGAGCCTTCGTGCGATGAAAAGGCGCTGGCGTAAAGTTCATGAACTTGTGATCCCCACAGCAATAGGGCAATTGTGCGGCGCCTGCACCGTGCAAAGGGCAGGACCGGAACGAGGATTGGTGCAAAATGAGTGTGTCGTCGTCACGTCGCGGAAATGTCGAGCCTTTCCATGCGATGGATGTGCTGGCCGGCGCGAACCGGCTGATCGCACAGGGAATCGATGTCATATCGATGGCGGTCGGCCAGCCCGGCGATCCCGCGCCGCTCGGCGTGCGGCGGGCCGCTGCCGAAGCGCTGGAGCGCGGACGCATCGGCTATACCGATGCGTTGGGGTTGATGAGCCTGCGCGAAGCGATCGCACGTCACTATGCGGAAAACTACCAGGTCGAAATCTCGCCGGAGCGCATCGCGGTCACGACAGGCTCTTCCGCCGCCTTCAATCTGGCCTTCCTCGCCATGTTCGACGCAGGCGACCGCGTCGCCATCGCAGCCCCCGGCTATCCGGCCTACCGCAACATCATGGCGGCCCTCGGCATCGGGGTCGTCGAGATCGAGCTGGATGGCGCGCCCTATCTGAATGCCGCGCATCTGCGCGCCGCGCATGCGGAAAAGCCGCTGAAGGGTGTCTTGTTCGCCAGCCCGGCCAATCCGACCGGTTCCGTCGTTTCCGGGCCGGACCTTGCCGAACTGATAGCGACGGCGCGCGAGCTTGGCATCACCGTCATTTCCGACGAAATCTATCACCGGCTCGCCTATGGCGCGCCGGACATCACGGCGCTTGCCTGGGGCGATGACGTCACCGTCATCAATTCCTTCTCGAAATATTATTGCATGACGGGGTGGCGAATCGGCTGGATGGTTTTGCCGCAGGAACTCGTGCGGCCGGTGGAACGCATCGCGCAGAGCCTTTACATCTCCGCCCCGGAATTGTCGCAGGTCGCGGCCATCGAGGCATTTTCGGCCACGCGGGAGCTGGAGCTGATCAAGGCGCGCTATGCGCAAAACCGCGAATTGCTGATGCAGCGGCTGCCGGAACTCGGCTTTCCGCTGGCGGCCCCCATGGACGGGGCGTTCTATGCCTATTGCGATGTCAGCCGGCACACGAACGACAGCATGGAATTCGCCGGGCGGATGCTGGCGCAAGCCCATGTCGCGGCTACGCCGGGGCGGGACTTCGACACGAGGCAGGGCCATCGCTACATGCGCTTCTCCTATGCCGGGAGCAACCGCGATATGGTCGAGGCCCTGGCGCGTCTTGAGCGCTGGCTGAAATAGGGGAGGCGGATGTGCCGGATTTGCAGGCTGTTCTCGATGAAATCACCGTTGAGATGCTGGCAAGGGCGGATCGCGGCACGGTTGCCAGCTACATACCCCAGCTGGCGAGGGTAGAACCCGACAAGTTCGGGATTGCCGTGGCGCTGGTCGATGGCCGGGTGCTGGCGGCTGGGGATGCGGATGAAAGCTTCTCCATCCAGAGCGTCTCCAAGGTTTTCACGCTGACGCTGGCGCTTGGAAAGGTCGGCGACGCCATCTGGCGCCGGGTCGGGCGCGAACCTTCCGGCAATCCGTTCAATTCGATTGTCCAGCTTGAGCATGAGGCAGGCGTTCCGCGAAACCCGTTCATCAATGCGGGCGCCATCGTCGTGGCGGACATGCTTCTGGCCGGCCACCAGCCGCGCGAGGCGATCGGCGAAATCCTGCGCTTCGTGCAGTTCCTTGCCGATGATGACAGCATCATCGTCGATCATCAGGTCGCCGCCTCCGAGCGGGCCACCGGATTTCGTAATTTCGCGCTGGCGCACTACATGAAATCTTTCGACAATCTCCAGCATGAGCCGGATCTGGCGCTGGGCGTTTATTTCCACCACTGCGCCATCGCCATGAATTGCCGCCAGCTTGCCCTGGCCGGGCGCTTCCTGGCCGGCAGGGGCAGGACGGCCAGCGGGCATTCCGTCGTCTCGGCGGAGCGGGCGCGGCGCATCAGCGCCCTGATGCTGACCTGCGGCCATTATGACGGCTCGGGCGATTTCGCCTTCCGGGTGGGCATTCCGGCCAAAAGCGGTGTCGGCGGCGGCATTCTGGGCGCGGTGCCGGGCGTCGGCTCCGTCGCTGTCTGGTCTCCGGGCCTCAATGTGCATGGCAATTCGCAGCTGGGCACGCTGGCACTGGAAAAACTGGCGCGGGCGATGAACTGGTCCGTGTTCGGAGCCTGAATTGCGACCATCCTGAACCATGTTGCGAAAAAGCCCGGATGCTTGCGCAACCGGGCTTTTCTTCTGTTTCAGAAAAATTTCATTTTCTGCAAGTCTGCCCGAAGCCGTGACCGGCTCCGGGCGAGGCCGCTTTAGAGCCGTTCACGGTTTCACCGAACGGCTCCAGGTCTTCGTTTGTCGCGTTTGCGAACAGGAAAAGTGTTTCCACTTTTCCGGGAAGCGCTTTAGAAAAAGCTCTTGCGCTGCCACCAGCCGGCACGCTTCGGCTTTTCCTCACCTGAAGAATTCACCTCGTCGTCCTTGGCCGCCACCGAGGAAACGACCGGAGCGGCGGGGCCTTCCGCCGCTGCCGCAGGCTTGCGGCGGGCGCGGCTCGGCCGGGCCGGGGCTTCGACAGGCGCCAGGCTCTCGACAGGCATGGGGGTCTCGACAGGCGTGGGGGGCTCGGCAGGCGCCTCGTGTTCCGCGGCGCCATTGGGCTGAGCGGCCCCGGCGGCAGGTACGGCTTCTTTCGCCACGACAGGCTCCGAAGCTTCGACGGAAACTTCCGCCGCAGCGTCATCAGCCTTGGGTTTTTTGGCACGGGGCGCGCGGCGCGCACGCTTCGGCTTTTCCGCCGGTTCAGTGGCGACGGCCTCGGGCTGCGCCGCCACGGCAGCAGCCTCGGGCTGCTCCGCAATCGCCTCAGCCTCATCCGCTTCCGCCACGATCTCGACGGTCTCCGTGGCAACCGGCGCTCCGGCAGCAGCAATTCCAGCCTCCGCGACCGGCTGTTCAGCGGCTTCCGCTTCATCGGCGGACGCCTGCGCATCGCCGTCCTCGGGAGTTTCGTCTTCGGCGGCGGCGATTTCGGCGCCGTCTTCCTCGCCATTGCGGTTGCGGCGGCCGCCGCGCTTGCCGCGACGACGCTTCTTTGGCTGGCCATCGTCGGCCTTCACCGTTTCGGCATCGCCTTCGGTGGCCGCGTCCTCGTCGTCATCGCTGCCGGATGCATCGTCCTCCGCCGCGTCCGCCACTGTATCCGCGCCGGCTTCATGCGCCTGCTCGTCGGTATCGCGATCCTTGCCGCCGCGCCTGCGGCGGCGTCTGCGGCGTTTGCGGTCGCGGCTGCCGTCGGACTGGGTATCTTCGCCCTGCGCAGCGGCGGCCTCCTCCTCGTCCTCGTCCTCGACGATGTCGTCTTCAGGCTCTTCCTCGTCGGCAAATCCGGTCTGGGTGTGGATTTCGACAAAGCCTGCGGGCTTCTCGGCAATTGCGCCGCGCGTGATGACGTAGTGCTGCGATGCCGTGCTCTCGTCAGCCTCGATGGTGATGATCACGCCGAAGCGCTTTTCCAGCTCGATCAGCGTGCTGCGCTTGTGGTTGAGCACATAGAGCGCGGTCACGGCAGGGGTGCGCACGGTGATGTGATTGCGCGAATCCTTGAGCAGGAATTCCTCGATGGCCCGAACGACCATCAGCGCCACGGAAGAATCGGAGCGGACATGGCCGGTGCCGCCGCAATGCGGGCAGGGCTTCATGGTCGATTCCAGAACGCTGGCGCGGATACGCTGGCGCGACATTTCCAGCAGGCCGAAATGCGAAATGCGGCCGACCTGGATGCGGGCGCGGTCGTTCTTGAGGCATTCCTTGAGCCGCTTCTCAACCGTACGGTTGTTGCGGCTCTCCTCCATGTCGATGAAGTCGATGACGATCAGGCCGGCAAGGTCGCGCAGACGCAACTGGCGCGCCACTTCCTCGGCCGCTTCCAGATTGGTGTGCAGCGCCGTTTCCTCGATCGAATGCTCCTTGGTGGAGCGCCCCGAGTTGACGTCGATGGAAACCAGCGCCTCGGTCTGGTTGATGATGAGATAGCCGCCGCTCTTGAGCGTCACCTGCGGCTGCACCATGCGGTCGAGCTGGCCTTCGATGCCGGAGCGCACGAAGATCGGCGTGGTGTCGCGATAGGGCTGCACCACCTTGGCGTGGCTCGGCATCAGCATGCGCATGAAGTCCTTCGCCTCGCGATAGCCTTCCTCGCCAGAGACCAGAACCTCGTTGATGTCCTTGTTGTAGAGATCGCGCACAGAGCGCTTGATGAGCGAGCCTTCCTCGTAAACGAGGGTAGGGGCGGTCGATTGGAGCGTCAGGCTGCGGACATTTTCCCACATCCGCATCAGATATTCGTAGTCGCGCTTGATCTCGGCCTTGGTGCGGCTTTCGCCGGCCGTGCGCAGAATGACGCCCATTCCTTCCGGAACCTCGAGATCGGTCATGATCTCCTTCAGGCGCTTGCGGTCCTGCGCATTGGTGATCTTGCGCGAAATGCCGCCGCCGCGGGCGGTGTTGGGCATCAGCACCGAATAGCGGCCGGCCAGCGACAGATAGGTCGTGAGGGCCGCACCCTTGTTGCCGCGCTCTTCCTTGACCACCTGCACCAGCAGAATCTGCCGGCGCTTGATCACTTCCTGAATCTTGTACTGGCGACGCGGCGGCTTGCGGCGGTTGCGGGCTTCTTCGAGCGCGTCTTCCGCGCCGACCGATTCGACTTCGTGTTCATCGTCGCCGTTCGAGGAAGCCACTTCCTCGATCGTGCCGCGTCCGCCTTCTTCCCGTTCGCTTTCGGAGGAAGCTTCGGAGTCGCCTTCGGCAGAAGCGCCGTGTTCATCTTCCGAAGAATCATCCTGCTCGGGAACAGGCTCGGAAATGACGTCGCCTTCGGCCGCAGCCGCCATGGAGCCGGGCTTGCTGCCGTCGGTTTCCGTTGCGTCTTCCGCTGCGTCGTCCGAAGCTTCAGCAGAATGCGCGCCTTCCGCCGATGCGGACTGATCGTCGGCTTCACTTTCCGGCTGCGGAGCATCTTCATTTTCGGGCCGGGTTTCGTCAGCCGCGCTTTCCACAGGTTCAAAAGCGTTCTCGGCGACGGCTACCGTGTCGCCCGATTGATCGTCATCGGCCGCCGCCGCCGCATCCTGTGCGCCTTCTTCGGCATGATTCGCCTCATCGCCATGGTCGCGGGCCTTGCTGCCGCGCCGGCGGTTGCGGCGGGAGCGGTCGCGTTCCTTATGCTCACCGCCCGAATGCTCGTCGTCGTGATCGGCCTGCGCCTCCTCTGCCTCGGCGGCCAGAAGCGCCTGCCGGTCGGCGACCGGAATCTGGTAATAGTCGGGGTGAATTTCCGAGAAGGCAAGGAAACCATGCCGGTTTCCGCCATATTCGACGAAAGCGGCCTGAAGCGACGGTTCTACCCGCGTGACGCGGGCGAGATAGATGTTTCCCTTGAGTTGCTTCTTGTCCTGGGATTCGAAGTCGAATTCTTCAATGCGATTACCGCGAACGACAACGACGCGGGTTTCCTCCGGGTGGGAGGCGTCTATAAGCATTTTGTTGTTGGGCATTACTGCGTTTCCTCCCGGCAGCCACCCGCGCCGGCCAGCCGGGCCTTGCCCGCCGCTGCCGTCTGAAAAGGTTGAGGGTGCCGGATAATTGTATGTCCACGGCTTGTCGCCGAAGCGCGATGGCAAAGCCGCCCGCTGCCATTGTGGCGCGGTGTGATGCGGATCTTTCCATTTTGGCGCTTGAAGGCATTGTGAGCCGGTAGACCTTTTGAACCAAAGCCCGGGAAACCGGACCAGCTTGTTTGCTCTCGACCAGAGCCGGCCGGGCAGACCCGAGCCGTTTTCATGAACGCAGACCACTCCCCGCCACGGGTCCATAGCCTGCGAAAACCTTTTTGTGACCAGCCGCGAACCGTATCTGTCCCGCGCGAATCTGCCGGCCGTTACAGGTAAAGGGCAGATCAGCAAGGGGACGGTTCCGAAACTCCGGCAGTCCACCGCTGCTTTTAAGATTTGGCGAGGTGGAACGCAACCCTGTTTTCAGATGCCGGCAAAACCGCAGCCCGGCCCTTAAAATCCTGTTCGCAAAGGCTTGGTTAACCTTCTTTGGCTACGAACCGTTAATCGGATTGCGCCGTATCGGCGTTACGATCAACAACGGGCAAGCCGCGGCAATGGAAGCCACGACACACAATATCGGTATGCAGGGCGGTGTCCGCAAGTCTTGCGGCGCTCCGGCGCGGTTGTCTGCGGTTCTTGCGCTGCTGGCGTTGTTTTTCGGGTTGCAGGCGCTGCTGCCGGCCCATGGCCTGGCCGCGGAGCCTGTCACCGCCACCGAATACAGGATGGCGGGCGACGCCACAAAAATGCGGATCGTCCTGAATTTCGACGGCGAGCCCGAACCGAGATGGTTCCTGTTGCGCGCACCCCACCGCCTCGTCGTCGACCTGCCGTCGGCAACCATGAAAATCGCGACCTCGGACCTCAAAGCGAAGGGGCTGGTGGCCGGCGTGCGCTATGGCGGCACCGGCGGTGGAAATTCGCGCCTGCTCATCACGGGCAAGGGGCCGTTCATGGTGGACCGGCTCGATGTTCTCAAAAACGAGGACGACAAGGGTTTTCGCATCGCGATCGAGATTTCGGCGGCTTCGGACCGCGAGTTCGAGGCGGCGCTGGCCGAGCAGGCCATGACCACGGCCTCGACCGTTGCCGGCGACAAGGGCGCCCGCCGCTCGAACCATCCGCTGAAGCGCTTCACCGTGGTGCTGGACCCCGGCCATGGCGGCATCGACGGCGGCGCGGAAGGCATCAGCGGCACGCAGGAAAAGGAAATCACGCTCGCATTTGCCCGTGAATTGCAAGCCAAGCTTCTCGCCACGCGCCGCTATGACGTCATCCTGACGCGCGACAGCGACGTTTTCCTGCGGCTGGACGACCGGGTGCGCATCGCGCGCCAGAACGAGGCCGACCTGTTCATCTCCGTTCATGCCGACACGATCAGGCTGAAAGGCATTCGCGGCGCCACTGTCTATACGGTGTCGGACAAGGCGTCGGACGCCGAGGCGCAGGCGCTGGCCGAGCGTGAAAACCTCTCCGACCAGCTTGGCGGCGTCGAAGTGAAGGTGGACAGCCCGGAAGTGGCGGACATTCTGTTCGATCTGATCCGCCGCGAGACGCATTCTTTCTCGATGAGCTTTGCCAATGCGCTTGTCGGCGAGTTGTCCACGACGGTCGGCCTCATCAACAATCCGCATCGTTTTGCCGGCTTCAGGGTTTTGCGCGCGCCCGATGTGCCTTCGGTTCTGGTCGAGCTCGGATATCTGTCCAACCCGGAAGACGAGGCGCAGCTGATCAATCCCGAATGGCGCGACAAGGCCGCCGACAGCATCATCAATGCGATATCGGCTTTCGCCTCGGCCAGGGCCGCGGCCGGTGGCTGACGGCGTTTTCGGACGCAAGGGCAGCGTTGCAAGCGCACAACACAGTACGATATTGTGGGAACCTTCGAGAATCGGGTTTGCCCGCTGCCGTAATTTACCCACATGAGGGCGACAATGGTTCCCGATCCTGGCACTTTTCGGGTTTTTGTGCGCGCTGGCGCGTTGCACCGGGAGGCCATGAAGTCTCGAACGGAGCGGGCATGATTCGGCTATTCGGCTATTTTTTCGGCATCGGTACAGCGGTTGCCCTGCTCGTGGCGGCGGGCGTGGCCGTCTATGTCGGCAATCTTTCCAAGGATCTGCCCGACTATGAGGTGCTGGCCACATATGAGCCGCCCGTCACGACGCGCATCCATGCTTCCGATGGTTCGCTGATGGCGGAATATGCGCATGAGCGCCGGTTGTACCTGCCGATCCAGGCGATACCGGATCGTGTGAAGGCTGCGTTCCTTTCGGCCGAAGACAAGAATTTCTACAGCCATCCGGGCATCGATATTCAGGGCATCGGCCGCGCCGCGGTGCGCTATGTCTCGGGAGGCCCGATGCAGGGCGGCTCCACCATCACCCAGCAGGTCGCCAAGAATTTCCTGCTGACCAACGAGCAGACGCTGGACCGCAAGATCAAGGAAGCCGTTCTGTCGTTCCGGATCGAGGAGGCCTATTCCAAGGACCGCATCCTCGAACTCTATCTCAACGAGATTTTCTTCGGCCTCGGCGCCTATGGCATTGCGGGTGCTGCGCTCACCTATTTCGACAAGTCGGTCAGCGAACTGACCGTCGCCGATGCCGCCTATCTGGCGGCGCTCCCCAAGGGGCCGGCGAACTACCATCCGTTCCGCCACACCGAACGCGCCATCGAGCGCCGCAACTGGGTGATCGAGCAGATGGTCGAGAACGACTATATTTCGCGCGACGAGGCGGAAAAGGCCAGGGCCGAAGGGCTCGGCGTCAAGCCGCGCCGCGGCGGCACCTATCTGTTCGCCGGTGAATATTTCACCGAGGAGGTGCGCCGCGAGATCATTTCGCGCTATGGCCAGACAGCCCTCTATGAAGGCGGCCTGTCGGTGCGCACCACGCTCAACCCGGAAATGCAGCGCGTCGCCCGCCGGGCCATGCAGGCGGGGCTGATCCGCTACGACACGCTGCGCGGTTATCGCGGCCCGGTGGCGAACATCGATGTTTCCGGCGACTGGGGCGTTCCGCTCGGCGAGGTCAGGGGACTGGACGATGTGCCGGAATGGACGCTTGCCGTGGTGCTGGAAAGCGGCGCGTCCGGCCTGCGCATCGGCCTGAAGCCGGACCGGCAGGTCTCGGGCGAACTGGTCAGGGAGCGCGTGGAAGGCACGGTTTCCAGGGAAGACATGTCATTTGCCATGCGCCATGTCGTGGACGGCAAGACGCTGAAGGCGAATTCTCCCGCCGATGTGCTGAAGCCCGGCGATGTCGTGTTCGTGGAAAAGCAGGAAGGGTCCGAAAACGCCTATCGCCTGCGTCAGATGCCCGAGGTGAGCGGCGGCATGATCGCCATGGACCCGCATACCGGCCGCGTGCTGGCCATGGTCGGCGGCTTTTCCTATGCGCAATCGGAGTTCAACCGCGCCACTCAGGCCATGCGCCAGCCGGGTTCGTCGTTCAAGCCGATCGTCTATGCGGCGGCGCTGGACAATGGCTATACGCCGGCCTCGGTGATCATGGACGGTCCCATCACCATCCACAGCGGCAATACCGTATGGACGCCTAAAAACTACGACGGCCGTGCAGCCGGACCTTCGACGCTGCGCTCGGGGATCGAGCGTTCGCGCAACCTGATGACGGTTCGTCTCGCCAATGACATGGGCATGAAGCTGGTGGCCGAATATGCCGAGCGCTTCGGTGTCTACGACAAGCTGGCGCCTTATCTGCCGATGTCGCTCGGTTCGGGCGAGACCACGGTCATGCGCATGGTTTCGGCCTATGCGATCATGGCCAATGGCGGCCGCTCCATCCAGCCCTCGCTCATCGACCGCATACAGGATCGCTACGGCAAGACGGTTTTCCGGCACGACAGCCGCGGCTGTGAAGGCTGCAACGCCAGCGAGTGGCAGAACCAGCAGGAGCCCGAGCTGATCGACAATGCCGATCAGGTTCTCGATCCGATGACCGCTTACCAGATCACCTCCATGATGGTGGGCGTGGTGCAGCGCGGCACCGCCACTTCCGTGGCCGAGCTTGGCCGTCACATGGCCGGCAAGACCGGCACCACCAATGACGAAAAGGACGCGTGGTTCATCGGCTATACGCCAAATCTCGTGGTCGGCCTCTATCTGGGGTACGACAAGCCGAAGAGCCTCGGTCGCGGCACGACCGGCGGCGGCCTGGCCGCGCCGGTGTTCAAGGACTTCATGCGCGCCGCGCTCGAAGGCACGCCCAATGTGGACTTCAAGGTGCCGGAAGGCATGAAGCTGGTGTCCATCGACCGCAAGACGGGCATGCAGGCCACTCCGGGCCAGGCGGGCACGATCGTGGAAGCCTTCAAGCCCGGCACCGGCCCCGCCGATTCCTACTGGGTCATCGGCATGGGCGAGGACGGCTCCGACGGGTATGGCGGGGGATTGTCGCCGCAGGCCAGCCAGGCGATCCAGTCGGGCGGCGGCGGGCTTTACTGAGCCGGCCGGTCCAGAGCGTGCGATCGATGGGCAGGCGGCGCGCCTGCCCATTTCGCTTTACAGGGGCAGCCCCTCTGCCTATGTATCGCGCCCAACACTCCGATCTTCATCAATAAGGGACAAGCGCCGAACCATGCGCGCCGAAACGCAGAACATCGTCGACGAAATCAAGCAGGCCATAACCCTGCTGAGGAGGCATCTTTGACTGGGATCAGGCTCTGAAACGACTGGAATATCTGAACGTCCTGGCGGAAGATTCGACGCTCTGGAACGATCCGCAGGAAGCCCAGAAACTGATGCGCGAGCGCCAGACGCTCGATGACGGGATCGGCGCCGTCAAAAGCCTCACCCAGTCGCTGGCCGACAATCTCGAACTCATCGAAATGGGCGAGGACGAGGGCGACGACAGCATCGTGGCCGAGGCGGAGGACGCCCTGCGCGCGATGCGCGGCGAGGTGAAGGCCCGTCAGGTCGAGACGCTGCTGTCCGGCGAAGCCGATTCCAACGATACCTATCTGGAAATCCACGCCGGCGCCGGCGGCACCGAGAGCCAGGACTGGGCCTCGATGCTTCTGCGCATGTACACGCGCTGGGCCGAACGCCGCCGGTTCAAGGTCGAGGTTCTGGAAGTTCACGACGGCGAAGAGGCGGGCATCAAGTCTGCCACCGTGCACATCAAGGGTCAGAACGCCTATGGCTGGCTGAAGACCGAATCGGGCGTGCACCGGCTGGTGCGTATTTCGCCATATGACAGCAATGCGCGCCGTCATACGTCGTTCGCCAGCGTCTGGATCTATCCGGTGATCGACGACTCGATCGTCATCGACATTCCCGAATCGGAGGTTCGGATCGACACCTACCGCTCGTCCGGCTCCGGTGGCCAGCACGTCAACACGACCGATTCGGCCGTGCGCATCACCCATATCCCGACCGGTATCGCCGTGGCCTGCCAGGCGGAGCGTTCACAGCACAAGAACCGCGCCAAAGCGTGGGAAATGCTGCGTTCGCGCCTGTATGAGGAAGAGCTGAAGAAGCGCGAGGCGGCGGCCAACGCCACCGAATCGTCCAAGAGCGATATCGGCTGGGGACATCAGATCCGCTCCTATGTGTTGCAGCCCTATCAGCTTGTGAAGGATCTGCGCACCGGCGTGGAATCGACCAACCCGTCGAACGTTCTCGATGGCGATCTGGACGAGTTCATGGAAGCTTCCCTGTCGCAACGCATCGAAGGCGGCTCAGGCGAAGCGGTTGCCGATCTCGAATGATGGCCAAAAGGCCGGAGAAAGCTCCGGCCTGAGCCCGAAAGGGCAACCAAGTTCCGCTTTTCGCCGTATTTCATGCTAAAACGAGCGGCAAGGGACCAAGGGCGCTTACTGCGTCGCAGCTGATGAGGGATAATCCTGATGAAGACCAGAACAGTGATCGCCATGATGGTCGCCGGCGCTCTGACGGCGGCGTGCTCGACCGACCCCTATACCGGCCAGCAGAAGATTTCGAATACGGCCGGCGGCGCGGGCATCGGTGCTCTGGCCGGCGCGGCGCTCGGCACCCTTGCAGGTGGCGATGACCGCCGCAACGCCCTTATCGGCGCCGGTGTCGGTGCGCTGGCAGGTGGTCTGGTCGGCTCCAAGATGGATCAGAACGAGGCGGAGCTGCGCGCCCAGTTGCAGGGCACCGGCGTGAGCGTCACCCGCGTCGGCAACCAGATCATGCTCAACATGCCTTCCGACATCACCTTCGGCGTCGATCAGGACGCGGTGCGGGCCGACTTCTATCCGGTGCTGAATTCGGTGGCCCTTGTTCTGCGCAAATACAACCAGACGCTGGTCGATGTGTATGGCCACACCGATTCCACCGGCAGCGACCAGCACAATTACGACCTGTCGCAGCGCCGCGCGCTTTCCGTCGCCAACTATCTGGCCGGGCAGGGCGTCGATCAGCGCAGGTTCGCCGTCAGCGGTTTCGGCAAGACCCGTCCGATCGCCAGCAACGGCACCGCCGACGGGCGCGCAAAGAACCGCCGCGTCGAAATCCAGCTTTCGCCGCTGACCTGATCGCGGCTTTTGCAAACGAAGAAAAAGGGCGGGATTTCCCGCCCTTTTTCGTTGCGTGAAGTTTGACGGAACCGACTGCCTGGAGGGTCCGGATTTCCGCCGGGAAATGACCGGCAGCTCCGGTTCCGGGCTTTCGCTGCGCATTGTTCGACAGGCACCGATCATGCTTCCTTCAGCGTGAACCGGCAAAGTACGCGCGCACCGGCTTTTTTGTTTGCCGAAGCTGAGAGGCCGCTCCTCTGCTAAAGCATGTCGCCCGAAAGTGGGAACCGCTTTCGGGGCAACGACATGCGTAAAAACAAGGACTTAAAGCGCAGGGAGCTAAACTGAAAGATCGCGACGCGCTTTACGGCGTTTCTGCTTTTCTTCGAATCGCAAAATCGCTCTTTGTTTTGTCGCGTTTCAAGGAAAAGCGTTTCCATTTTTCCTGGAAACGCTCAGATTGCGAGGGGCATAAAAAAGGCGGGAAAAATCCCGCCTCTTTTCGTTTCCGGTGCTGTCTTACCGCAGCCGGCCCGAGGCGTGGGCCAGCATGGTGTAGACCTTGCCGGTATCCGAAGTGAGATAGGTCTGCGTCATGATGTTGTCGCGATCGGTGCGGGCAACATCCTTCAGCAGCTTCTCGAAATCCTCGCAGTAGCGGTCGACGGCTGCGCGGAACTCCGCCTCGGCCTGATATTTGCGGCGGATATCGTCGAAGGTCTGCTGCCCCTTGAGGGTGTAGAGGCGGCGTGTGAACACGTCGCGCTCGCCACGGCGGTAGCGGTTCCACAGCTCGATCGATGCCTCATGGTCGATTGCGCGTGCGATGTCGACCGACAGCGAGTTCAGCGATTCCACCACGTGAAGCGGCGAACGCTCTGCGGGCTTCGCCGTGCGCGGCTCCTCGGAGGCTGCGGGGATGCCGGCGGCATCCTCACGCGACGCGCCGCTCAGCAGGTCGCGAACCCAGCCACCTTGACCCTGTTGTTGCGAACGGGGTTCCGGCTCACGCTGGCGCGTTGCCGGCTCTGCCCGTGGCCGGGCGTCCAGTGCGCCGCGCAGTGCGGTGTCGCCCAGAGGGTTGCCGGC
>JAZIHP010000085.1:0-16255 GCA_036678505.1 Alphaproteobacteria bacterium | reverse complement strand
CCCCCGAAAAACCGGGCACGGGGCGCGGCAGTTCTCCGCATGGGCGCAAGACGGGGCAGGAACCGGGCGGCCGCGCCCGGGCGGGTCTCGGCAATGCGGCGGCGCGCGTGCTTTCTCTGGTCGGCCTCCGCGCCGATTTCTATCGCCCCGAATTGCATTACATGCGCGGCAGCGGCCCTGCCTCCACCCGCGCCCGGGGTGGTGGCGAACCGCGCTGACCGCCTTTTGCACCTGCATTGCCGCCCGCCTATGCGCCCGCCTATGAGAGTGACATGACCACGCGACCCAACATTCTTTTCATCATGTCGGACGATCATGCCGCCCGTGCGATCTCCTGTTACGGCGCGGGGCTCAACGCCACGCCCAATATCGACCGCATCGCCCGCGACGGCATGCGCCTCGACCGCTGCTACGTCACCAATTCGATCTGCACGCCGAGCCGCGCCTCGATCCTGACCGGCACCTACAATCACGTAAACCGCGTCACCACGCTCGACACCCATATCGACAACCGCCTGCCGCATGTCGCAAAACATCTGCGCCAGGCCGGCTACCAGACAGCCATGTTCGGCAAATGGCATCTGGGCGAAGGCAGGGCGCACCAGCCGAGCGGCTTCGACGAATGGTCGGTGTTTCCGGGACAAGGCGAGTATTTCGACCCGGTGATGATCGGCCCAAACGGGGCAGAGACGGTGCCTGGCTACGCCAGCGATGTGCTGACCGACAAATGCCTCGATTTTCTGGAGCGGCGCGACCCTGAGCGGCCGTTCTTCATGATGTGCCATCACAAGGCCCCTCACCGCCCCTTCGAGCCGCATCCGCGCCATCGTCATCTCTATGCCGGCGGCGATCTGCCGGTGCCGGAAACCTTCGACGACGACTACGCCAACCGGGCCGCCGCCGCCGCTGCCGCCAAAATGCGCATCCGCGCCGACATGACCTACAAGGACCTCGGTCTGGTGCAGCCGGAGGCGGGCGCCGAGGCCGGCGAATTGCTGATTGCCGGGCGCAAGGACCGCAAGGTGCCGGACATCGCTCCCGGTCGGGAAATCCGCCTCATCGATGCCGCGACGGGAAAGAATTTTTTCTTTACCGATCCTCGGCAATTGGCCCTGTTCAAATACCAGCGCTACATGATGCGCTATCTCCAGACGGTGGCGGCGATCGACGAGAATGTCGGGAGGCTGCTCGATTGGCTCGACAAGGAGGGGTTGGCCGACGACACCATCGTCATCTACACCTCCGACCAGGGATTTTTCCTTGGCGAACATGGCTGGTTCGACAAGCGCTTCATGTATGAGGAATCGTTGCAGATGCCGTTCCTCATCCGCTATCCGGCGGGCATCGCGCCGGGTTCGGTTTCGCGGCAGATCGCCATGAATGTCGATTTCGCCCCCACCTTCCTCGACTATGCCGGCGTGCGGACCCCTTCCTACATGCAGGGCGCCAGCCTGCGGCCCCTTCTGGAACAGCGCGGGGATGCGGACTGGCAGGACGTCGCCTATCACCGCTACTGGATGCACAAGGACGATTTCCACAACGCCTTCGCCCATTATGGCGTGCGCGATGCCCGCTACAAGCTGATCTACTGGTACAATGATCCGCTGGGCGAGACCGGCGCGAACCCCGGCGACGAGCCGCCCGAATGGGAGCTGTTCGATTGCGAGGCCGATCCGTTCGAACTGCACAACCGTGCGGCTGACCCGGCTTTCCGTGATGTCTTCCTGACGATGCTGGAAAAGCTCGATGCGAAAATGGCGGAGATCGGCGACATGCCGGAGCACGACAGCGCCGTCGTGCGGGCGCAGCTCGGGCGCGGCTGAACCGGCATGACGTGCTGCGCGAACTCCCGCACCCCGCAGCAGCGGCCTGACGAGACGCCCGCCTCCTGTCTGGCTGCTCGCGAAAGTTCCGGCGCGGGCGCTTTTGCGGTGAAAAACATGGCGGATGCCCCTCCCCGCGCCCGCTTCGGGGCCGCCCGCTCCTTCATCGGCACCGACAGGCCGCTGATCGCGGCAGATGGCGAGGGCCCCGCCCGCTTGGTGCGGCTCGATGCCTTCGAAATCGAGACCGAGACCGTCACCAACGACCGTTTCGCAGCCTTCGTGGCCGCGACCGGCTATGTGACCGAAGCCGAGCGCTTCGGCTGGTCGCCGGTGTTCGTCGGCCTGCTGGCGCAAGGCGCCGGCTATTATGCCAATGAGGGCGAGACGCCCTGGTGGGTGCGCGTGGACGGCGCCTCGTGGAAGACGCCGGAAGGCCCCGCCAGCGATCTGGCCGGTCGCGGCGATCATCCGGTCGTGCAGGTGTCGTGGAACGATGCAAGCGCCTTCGCGGCCTGGTGCGGGGCGCGCCTGCCCACGGAGGCGGAGTGGGAACATGCGGCGCGCGCCGGTCTCGGCGATGTGCGCTATCCGTGGGGCGACGACGAGCCCGGCGACACCGCCATCTTCTGCAACATCTGGCAGGGCGTCTTTCCGCACCGGAACACGCTGGCCGACGGCTATCTTGGCACCAGCCCGGTTCGCGCCTTCCGGCCCAACCGGGCAGGACTTTACGGCATGGCCGGCAATGTGTGGGAATGGACGCAGGACGCTTATCGCGTCCGTTCTCTCTCCAAAGCGGCGAAGGCCCGCAACCGGCATGCCGCGCTTGCGCAGGAAAAGGTGCTGAAGGGCGGCTCCTTCCTCTGCCACGCCTCCTATTGCCACCGCTATCGCATCGCCGCGCGCTCGGCGCTCACCATGGGCTCCTCCACCAGCAATGCCGGTTTCCGGCTTGTCCATGATGTGGCGGCAGCCGGGAGATGACAGTCACCCAGGGAGCCGGGCATGAGTTGGCCTCGGGTTTCTCCGAGAAAATGGCCGGTATCCGTGCGAATCGTTGAAGGCGCGGCTTCTTGCGCGATAGGGTCGGACCGGGATGCGCAGGATGCGAGCCAGCGCAAGACAAGCCCATATTTTGCGCCGCTTTTTTGCTTGCAGGGAAGACCCCCGCCAAACTGCGGAAAACCTGCGTTTTGTCGAGTTGACAGCTGGCAACTCGCGTCGATCCGGAGTGCGGAATCGGTTGCAGAAAGGTTAATTTCCGTTAACCCTCTTTTGCTTGACAGGAATCGGTATTTCACCCAGCCTCATCTACGGCGCTCGCGGGTAAATATCGGTATTTTCCGTAACTTGCGGCGGCCACTGTAAACTTCAGCGTAATTGCGTAGACTTGTGTCGATCCGGTGAGTCGGAAGAGGCCGTTTCCCGGCAGGGGCGGGTGTGTTTTTGTGCAGGCAGGTTCAGATATGACACTCCAGGTGCAGACCGCGCAGCACGCTGGCGCGCAAGGATCGGCAGATATCCAGATCGCCGCCGATGCCGAGCGGCTGTCGGCGGAGCTGGCCAAACTGCGCGGGCGCCTGTTTCCGCCGAGCGCGATGAAGACGCTGCGCCCCTTCACCAGCGGCGAGGCGGCCCGGCTGATCGGCGTCACCGACGGCTATCTGCGGCAATTGTCGATTTCGGGCGAGGGGCCCTCCCCCGAGGTTGGCGCCGGCGGGCGCAGGCTCTATTCGCTGGCCGACGTGAATGCGCTGCGCGCCCATCTCGCCGGACAGGGCGGGGCCAAGGCGCGCCATTATCTGCGCCGCCGCCAGCCGGGCGAGCATTTGCAGGTGGTGGCCATCACCAATTTCAAGGGCGGTTCGGGCAAGACCACGACCTCGGCCCATCTGGCGCAATATCTGGCCTTGCAGGGCTATCGCACGCTGGCCATCGACCTCGATCCGCAGGCCTCGCTCTCGGCCCTGTTCGGCTATCAGCCCGAACTCGACCTCAGCGGCAACGACACGCTCTATGGCGCGATCCGCTATGATGACGAGCGGGTGGAGCTTGCCAGCATCATCCGCCCGACCTATTTCGACGGGCTCGATCTGGTGCCCGGCAATCTCGAATTGCAGGAGTTCGAGCACACCACGCCGCAGCATCTGGCGGCGCGGGGGCAGGGTGCGGGACAAGACCTTTTCTTCGCCCGCGTGCAGCAGGCGATCTCCACCGTCGAGGCCAATTACGACGTGGTGGTCATCGACTGCCCGCCGCAGCTCGGCTATCTGACGCTCAGCGCATTGTGCGCCGCCACCTCCGTCATCGTCACCGTGCATCCGCAGATGCTCGACGTCGCCTCGATGAGCCAGTTCCTGTTCATGACCTCCGACCTGCTTTCCGTGGTGCGCGAGGCCGGCGGAGCGCTCAATTTCGATTTCCTGCGCTATCTGATCACCCGCTATGAGCCGAATGACGGGCCGCAGACGCAGATCTCCGGTTTCCTGCGCACCCAGTTCGGCGAGCGGGTTCTCACCGCGCCGATGCTGAAATCGACGGCGGTGTCGGATGCGGGTCTTTCCAAGCAGACGCTTTACGAGGTGGGCCGCGAAAATTTCAACCGCGCCACCTATGACCGCGCCTATGAGGCGCTGACGGCGGTGAATGCCGAGATCGAGGCGCTGCTCATCCAGTCCTGGGGACGCAAGCCATGAGCCGGTTGACAGCTGTCAACATGTCCTGCGCGCCGCGAATCGGGATGTCCCTCTGCGGGCTCTTTGGCGCGATCCATCCACACCTCGCGAATCTCCGCGATAATGCGCGGCAGGGAGGTGAGAGCTCATGAACACACGCAAGAACAGACTGCGCTCGCTGCTGTCCGGGGAGGCGCCCGCCGCTTCGGTCGACGATACCAGTTCAGCCATTTCGCCGGAGCCGGCGTCCGAGCCGGCGTCCGAGCCGGCCGCCGCGCCGAAGCGGGCGACGTCGGCCGCCGTCAAGGCCATGGGCCTGAGCCTCGGCTCGCTGTCGCAGGAAGCGCAGGAGGCCGGGCGGCTGCGCGAAATGCTCGCCGCTGGCGAGCGCGTCGTCGAGATCGATCCGCAGGCGCTGGAGCGCTCGCCCTTCCTCGACCGCCTGAGCGACGGCGCGCGCAATGACGAGGATTTCGAGGCACTCAAGGCCAGCATGGCCGAACATGGCCAGCAGGTGCCGGTTCTGGTGCGCCCGCATCCCGACCTGGCAAAAGCCGGGCGCGGCCTCTATCAGATCGCCTATGGCCACCGCCGCGCGCAGGCCGCCCGCGAGCTTGGCCTGCCGGTGCGCGCCGTGGTGCGCACGCTGGACGATGCCGCGCTGGCGCTGGCGCAGGGCAAGGAAAATGCCGAGCGCCGGGCGCTGTCCTTCATCGAGCGGGCCTTTTTCGCCAAGGCGCTGCTCGACCATGGCTTCGACCGGGCGACGGCGCAGGTGGCGCTTTCCGTCCACAAATCGGAAATGACGCGCCTGCTTCAGGTCACCGAAAAGGTGCCGCTGGATATCGTCCAGGCGATCGGTCCCGCGCCGAAGGCCGGGCGTCCGCGCTGGATGGAACTCGGCGAGTTGCTGGCCGCCGACCGGGGCGGGCTGGCGCATGACGAGATCGCCCTGCGCGCCTTCCGCGAGGCGGACAGCGATACGCGCTTCCAGCGTCTGTTCGACCGCCTTCAGGCCTCCGCAAAGCGGCGCGCGGCGGGTGGTGCAGCCGGAGGAACCCGCCGGATCGCCGATGCGCAGGGCAGGGTGCTGGGCGAGGTCGCGGCGGCGGGCAAGGCCGCGCGCCTGACCATTGCGGCCAGCGCCGGCAGCGGCTTTGCCGATTTCGTCGCCGACGAGTTGCCACGCCTGCATGCCGCGTTTGTGGCGGCGCAGAGCAAGGGCAAGGCGGACTAGAGCGTGCCGCGTGGAAGCTGGTCCGGTTTCGGGCGGCATCAGGACGGGAATTGCAGGCGCAGGGAGCGATGTGAAGGATCGGGACGGGCCCGGAGCGTTTCCGGGAAAAGTGGAAACATTTTTCCGGTTCGCAAGCGCGACAGACCGAAGACCTGGAGCCGGGCAGTGATTCCGTGAAACACTGAACGGCTCTAAAGCATGTCGCCCGAAAATGGGAACCGGTTTCGGGGCAACGACATGCGTGAAAACAAGAGCTTGAAGCGCAGGGAGCCGATCTGAAAGATCGCGACGCGCTTTAGAAAGAGGGATTTGCCGGCAGGGTTGCATCCTTGCCGGCATATGAACCGAAAACGGAAACCAGAAACGGAGAAGCAGGCAAGAAAAAAGGCCCCCAGAACGTCACCATCCCGGAAGCCCCTTTCGATGTAGCAATCTGAAAGAATCACTTCCGCACATTGTTGTCAAGCCGTGGTGCGTCCTGGCCGGGTGTTTTTATGCCTCGGAGATGAGGTGATTCTCATGACGGAGCGTTTTGCGACGACGCCTTTCGGCGGCGGTCGGATCAATGCGGCCCAATTCCGGCATCGCGAGGCGGTGAACCGGCGGCGGGCGGAACTGAACCAAGGCGGCAACGATACCGGCCGCACCGAAAAATGGCAGCTCATCCGGGCGCTGACCGAGGCGCGCGCCGCCTTCGGCCTGTCCGACCGCACCATCGTGGTGCTGGATGCGCTGCTGAGCTTCCATCCCGAGCGCGAGCTGGACGGTGCGCGGCCGGTCATCGTTTTTCCCTCCAATGCGGAGCTTTCGCTGCGCAGCCGGGGCATGGCAGATGCGACCCTGCGCCGTCATCTGGCGGCGCTGGTCGAGGCGGGGCTGATCCTGCGCCGCGACAGTCCCAACGGCAAGCGCTATTGCCGCCGCGACGGTCATGGCGAGGTGGAGAGCGCCTTCGGCTTTGATCTGTCGCCGCTGGCGCTGGCGGCGCCGGCGATCCATGAGGCGGCGGAAGCGGCACGGGCGCATGAGCGGCTGTGCCGGCGCCTGCGCGGCGAGATCACCATCCACCAGCGCGATGTGGCCAAGATCATCGAGGCGGGCCGGGAAGAGGGCGCAGGCGGCCAGTGGGGCAGCCAGTGGGGCAGCCAGTGGGAAGGCTTTGCCATGGCGCTGATGCCGCTCTGCCGCCGTCTTGGCCGCGGCGTTTCCAGCCATGTCCTGGAGGAGCGTCGCGATGCGCTGGTCAGGCTTCGGGCCGAGGTGGAAACGGCCTATCTCGACGCGCTCGACAATCAGAATATGAGCGCCACTGACGCCGGTTTTGAGCGGCAATATCAGAATCCAAATATAGATCATCCATTTGAATATCGCTCCGAAAAAGAGCTGAAGCCGAAAACCGAGCCGGACCACGAGCATCTGCCCGATGGCGAGGTCCGGCAGAAACACGAAACAGCAGGACCGAGGGCGGCGGGGCGGGCGCCCGAAACCAAGAGCCAGCCGGTTCCGCTCGATTATCTCATGAAAACCTGCCCGACGCTGGCCAGCTATGCCCGCGACGGTATCGAGGACTGGGGGGACGTGCTGGCAACGGCAGGGCTGGTACGCTCCATGCTGGGCATTTCGCCCGATGCCTGGGCCAAGGCCTGCGCGGCGATGGGCAAACTGACGGCTGCGGCGGTCATCGCGGCCATTCTGGAGCGATCCGAAGCGATCCGCTCGCCGGGAGGCTATCTGCGGGCCTTGACCGAACGGGCCGAAAGCGGACGTTTTTCATTGCTGCCGATGCTTACGGCACTTGAAAGGGCAGGGGAGAAGGCTGGCGATGGGCTGAATTGACAGCTGGCAACCGGCTGAAAAGGCCGATCGGGATGCGGCGGCGGAGCAGGATAGCCATCATGCGGTTGGTTGCCCGGATTTTTATCCTCCGGGAGGAGCCGTCGGGCCGATGCGGGGGCGGATCGATGCGGGCAGGAGCGAAAAAGGAGCTGTTGGAACGTGGCTTCGTCTGTTCTTGCTCAACTTCCCGGAAATGGCGGGCGTTTCAGGGCCATCGTCTGGTGCGAGCCGAAAAAAGGGGCCGCGCGTGATGCGCGGCCCCTTTTTGGGGAGATCGGTCGGGGGCAGAGCCCTTGCAGGCCCCGCTTCCCCGTCAGGCGGTCAGCTTTGCGCAGGCTTCCGCGATGCGCTGAAGGGCGGTGGCCAGTTCCTGTTCGCCGGTGGCGTAGGAAATGCGGAAATAGGGCGAAAGGCCGAAGGCCGAGCCCGGCACCACCGCCACATGCGCCTGTTCGAGCAGGTAGCCGGTGAAGTCGGCGTCGGTTTCGATCGTTTTTCCGGCCGGCGTGCGCTTGCCGAGGACGCCGGCGCAACTTGCAAAGGTGTAGAACGCGCCTTCGGGCCTGCGGCAGGTCAGGCCGTCGATGGCGTTGAGCCCGTCGACCACCATGTCGCGGCGCTTGCGGAAGCTTTCCTGCCGGAGGCTGAGAAAATCCTGCGGGCCGTTCAGCGCTTCCACCGCCGCCGCCTGCCCGATGGAGGAAGGGCAGGAGGTCGCCTGGCTCTGGATCACAGCCATCGCCTTGATCAGGGCTTTGGGGCCGCCGGCATAGCCGATGCGCCAGCCGGTCATGGCATAGGCTTTCGAGACGCCGTTGATGGTGAGCGTGCGGTCCTTCAGGCCGGGTTCCAGTGCCGCCGGCGTGACGAAACGAAAACCGTCATAGACGATGTGCTCATACATGTCGTCGACCATCAGCCAGACATGGCGATGGCGCAGCAGAACGTCGAGCAGCGGGCGATAGTCGGCTTCGCCGTAGGCCGCGCCCGAGGGGTTGGACGGCGAGTTGAAGAGCACCCAGCGGGTTTTGGGCGTAATGGCCTGTTCGAGCTGGTCCGCGCGCAGGCGGAACCCGTTTTCCTCGTCGCAGGGGATCGGCACCGGCACGCCGCCGCAGATCTCCACGATGTCGGAATAGGAGGTCCAGTAAGGCGTCGGGATGATCACCTCGTCGCCGGCATCGATGGTGGCCATGAAGGCGTTGAACAGGATCTGCTTGGCGCCGGTGGCGACTGTCACCTCGTCGAGCGCGTAATCGACGCCGTTTTCACGGCGGAATTTCTCCGCCACGGCCTTTTTCAGCTCAGGGGTGCCGTCAAGGCCGGTATATTTCGTCTCGCCCCGGTCGATGGCAGCCTTGGCGGCCTGCTTGACGTTATCTGGCGTGTCGAAATCTGGCTCGCCGGCACCCAGGACGATGACGGGCAGGCCCTCGCGCTTCATGGCAGCGGCGCGGGCGCCGATTTGCAGGATTTTGGAAACGCCGACGGAGGCGATCCGCGCGGCGGGCCGAAAGCCCGCCTCCCCGATGTCAGACCTTGCGTTCATGGTGGCTCACTCGATGTCGAAGGACACGCCCTGCGCCAGCGGCAGAGCCTTGGAGTAGTTCACCGTGTTGGTGGCGCGGCGCATATAGGCCTTCCAGGCGTCGGAACCGCTTTCGCGGCCGCCGCCGGTTTCCTTCTCGCCGCCGAACGCGCCGCCGATTTCAGCGCCGGAGGTGCCGATATTGACATTGGCGATGCCGCAGTCGGAGCCATCGGGGCCAAGGAAGCGCTCCGCTTCCTGCACGTTGAGCGTGAAGATCGAGGAGGACAGGCCCGCCGCAACGGCGTTGTGATCGTCCAGCACGGCGTCGAAGTCGGAATATTTCATGACATAGAGGATCGGCACAAAAGTTTCTTCCAGAACCGGGCCGGCCTGCTTCGGCATTTCGACGATCGCCGGCTTCACGTAGTAGGCGGTGTCCTTGCCGGCTTCCAGCACGCGTTCGCCGCCGGTGACGGCGCCGCCCTCGGCCCTGGCCGCTGCCAGTGCCTTTTGCATGGCGTCAAAGGCCTGCTTGTCGATCAGCGGGCCGACGAGCGCGGAGGTTTCCAGCGGATTGCCGACGGAAACGCTGGTGTAGGCCTTCTTCAGGCGCGGCACGAGCTGGTCGTAGACGCTGTCATGCACGAACAGGCGGCGCAGCGTGGTGCAGCGCTGGCCGGCGGTGCCCATGGCGCCGAAGGCGATGGCGCGCAGCGCCATGTCGAGATCGGCCGAGGGGCACACGATGCCGGCATTGTTGCCGCCGAGTTCGAGGATCGAGCGGGCGAAGCGCCTGGCAAGGCGCGGGCCGACTTCACGGCCCATGCGGGTCGAGCCCGTGGCCGAAACCAGCGCTACCTTGGCATTGTCGACCAGCGCTTCGCCGATGTCGCGCTCGCCGATCAAAACGGTGCTGAGATTGGCGGGCGCATCGCCGAAGCGGGCCAGCGCGCGATCGAGGATCGCCTGACAGGCAAGCGCGGTCAGCGGGGCCTTCTCGGAAGGCTTCCAGACGATGGAATCGCCGGCAACCAGCGCAAGGGCTGCATTCCACGACCACACGGCGACGGGGAAGTTGAAGGCCGAGATGATGCCGACGACGCCGAGCGGATGCCAGGTTTCCATCATGCGGTGGCCGGGGCGCTCGGTGGCGATGGTCAGGCCGTAGAGCTGGCGCGACAGGCCGACGGCGAAATCGCAGATGTCGATCATTTCCTGCACTTCGCCGAGGCCTTCGGAGGCGATCTTGCCGGCCTCGATCGAGACGAGACGGCCGAGATCGGCCTTGGCGGCGCGCAGTTCTTCGCCGAGCAGACGCACCAGTTCGCCGCGGCGCGGAGCCGGCACCAGACGCCAGGCCCTGAAGGCTTCATGCGCGGCATCGATGGCGGCGGCGGCCTCGGCTGCCGAAACGGTCTTCAGCGCGCCGATCCGCTCGCCGCTGACCGGGCTGAAGGAAGCCATGTTGCCGCCTTCCCATGAAGCGCGGGCAACGCCCAGCCTGTCCAGAATGGTTGCGGTTTCCTGTTTGACGTCGACTGTCATGATGCGATCTCCGTTGTCGTGACTGGTCAGAAAGTTGCGGTCCCGAGGGGTCCCGGCGAAATATTGGCCTTGAGCGCGGCGGCAAGCCTGCGCATCTCGGCCGGCGTATAGCGGTCGTAGACCGCCTGGTTCTTGCGCCCCACTGCGTGTTCGGCGCTGAAACTGCCGTCAAACTCCTCCACGGCGACGCGGAACACGAATTCCCGCAGCGCCGGCTCGAAAGCGGGATCGGCAAGGCGCGGATCGTCCCTGGCCACCACCAGATTGAAATGCACACCGCCATCGCCGATAGGGCCGAAATCGCAGATGGTGACGCCGGTAGCGTGCCGCGGCAGTTCCTCTTTCATATAGGCGAGGAAACGCATCACGTCACCGCGCCGGAACGACAGATCGAAGGCAATCAGCCGCCCCGCATGGCGCACGCCTTCCGACAAAGCATGGCGCAGCGCCCACATGTCATGGGCGGGGCCGACGAAGGCGTCTTCCAGCAGGCCCTCTTCGCCTTCCCAGATCAGGCCCAGCACATCCTCAAGCACCGATTGCAACCCCTGTTCGCCCGCGCGCGGAGCATTGGTGCGCGAAATTTCGGCCAGAATGACGAAATCGGGAACGACGCCGGCCTGAAACGGATTGCGCAGCGACGGCAGATGGCCGAGCGCGGCGCGCAAGGCATTGCCCGACATGCCCTCGAAGGCGGAAAGGCCGGCCCCCAGCGCATCTTCCATGGCCAGAAGCAGGGCAGGCACATGGGCGGGGGAGGCGGGCACCAGCAGCGCGGTTGCCGACTGGCGCGGCAGCGGCTCCACATTCAGCACGCATTCGGTGACGACGCCGAACGCGCCGGAGGTGCCGATGAAAAGCTGCTTCCAGTCGATGCCGGTGTTGTTCTTGCGCAGGCCGCTGCACAGATCGAGCATCGTGCCCCGTTCATCGGCCAGCACCACCTTGAGGCCGAGCGTATTGCGGCGCACGTCGCCATAGCGCAGGAAGCGCGACCCGCCGGTGTTGGTGGCGATCATGCCGCCAAGACGCGGATCGGCGCCGAGATCGATGGGGAAAAACAGGCCTTCGTCTTCCAGCCTGCCGTTGAGATCGGAGAGACGCAGGCCCGCACCCGCATGAACGGTGCGGTTGACGCGGTCCAGCTCGCAGATGCCGGTCAGCCGGTCGAGGCTGAGAATGCCCTGCCTGCCGCTGTTGTCCGGCGTCGAGCCGGAAACGAGGCCGGTATTGCCCGATTGCGCGATCAGCGGCAGGCCATGGCGCACGCAATGGGAAACGACCGCCGAAACCTCCCGAGTGGTTGCCGGGCGGGCAACGAAAGCGGCGCGCCCCTGATCGTAGCGCGCCCCGGTCTCATAAGCCGACATGTCGTCGCAACCGCTGAGAAGACCCTTTGGACCAAGGATTTTCTGCAGTTCGCCGATATGATCCTCACCAATCATGAAAAGCCTTATTCCGCTGCCTGCGCCAGGGTTGCCGGCAAGGCAGCTTTCGATGGAAGCCCGCTCGATCTCGGCATAATGGGCGAATTCGTCCAGCACGGAAGCGCCGAGATCGCGCTCGAACAGGATCTGGTTGGGGCTGGCGGCAAACTCCTGCGTGGCGTCGTCGCCGAGATTGGACTGGAAGATGCCGGCCGCGCTGACGGGCAGGAAATCCTCGTAGACGATGGGGTCGAACTGCACCAGGCCTTGCGCGATCGCCGTTTCCAGATCGACGCGGCAGGCGGCTGCCTTGCCGGTTTCGGTCAGGCCGTAGCGGAAATAGCCGAGCCCCGCCTTGCGGATGCCGTTCCAGTCGTCGGGGAAGGCCGTGAACGCGTCGGCAAGCGCGGCTTCGTACTCCGCTGCGTTGGAGCCATCGGCGGCGGGGCGGACACGGGCGCGGGCGTCGTTCAGCAGCTTGTCATAGAGCGCGCGGCCTTTCGGCGTCAGCGCCACGCCGCGCTGCTCGATCTCGCCGAAGCGGGCGGTGTGGGAACCGGCCTGCCATGTCCCATCCGCGCCCCTGAAGGAAACCGCCTCCTCCAGCGCCCTGAACGAGGTCTGGCGCAGCAGGATCGGGCAGGCGCGGGCGGGCGGGCCTTCGACCACGGCCTTCGGCGCGATGCCATGCTCGGGCATCAGCTTCTGAACCCGGTCGATGTCGAGCGTGCGCGGGGTGAGATGGTTGATATGCGGGCCGCGGAACGAGACCACGTCGGCGATCAGCCGGTGGGCGTCGTGCAGGCGCCCGTACATGCCGGCATCGACGATGGCCTTGTCGTGCCAGCGGAAGGTTTCCAGCACTTGCGCGACGAAACGCGCGGCGTCCTCGCGGCCAAGCCCGCCATCGCGCTCGGCCTTTTCGATCAGCGCCACCGCGCCTTCGGTGAAGATGTCGCGGCTGGCGAGCACCTTCGCCGCCTCGGCGCGCAGCGTCTCGTCGGCGATCAGATCGAGCCGCAAGAGCGAGGTGAAGACGCGGAACGGATTGCGCTTCAGGCTGGCATCTTCGACCGGGCGGAAGGCGGTGGAATGCACCGGAACGCCCGCCGTCGACAGATCGTAATAGCCGACCGGAACCATGCCCATGACCGCGAAGGCGCGGCGCATCATGGCAAGCTCATGGCGCGTGCCGAGACGGATCGCGCCATGGCGCTCCTGCGAAATACGCTCCAGCGAACCCGTCGCCGCCAGCCGCCGTTTCAGGTTCGGATCGTGGAGAAGCGTCTCCTCGTTGACCTTGCCCACCAGCGTCATCAGCGTGCCATAGGCGGGCACCTCGTCGCGATACATGGCCGACATGGCGGCGGAGAAGGCGGAGCGGATGTCGTCGGGGGAGACCGGAGGCGCGTTCATGGCGGTTTAAAATCCAGGCTGGGACTATCAATCATGCAATTTCCAGATCATATTGCAGCCGAACCAATCGTTCTAATGACGGTTTGCACTGTTTTGATGCGATAGCGGAATGAACGCCAGCCGTACGCTGATGCCGGACCTGATCGTGTTGCAGTCGTTCGAGGCTGCCGCCCGCCATGGCAATTTCACCAAGGCGGCGGCGGAGCTGAGCCTGACGCAAAGCGCGGTCAGCCGCCAGATCAAGCTGCTTGAGGACCAGCTCGGCGTCGCCTTGTTCGAGCGGATCCGCAAGCGGGTGGTGCTGACGGCGGCGGGCCACCAGTTGCAGCCGGAAGTGCGCCATCTGCTTCAGCAGGCCGAGCACATGATGCTGCGCGCCAGAGCAGCATCGGCCGGAAAGGTGTTGACGCTCGCCACCCTGCCGACCTTCGGAAGCCGCTGGCTGATGCCGCGCCTTTCCGATTTCATGGAGAGGAACCCCGGCGTGATCGTGGATGTGGCTTCCCGCTCCGAGCCCTTCGACCTGACGGCGGAAAGTTTCGATCTGGCGATCCATTACGGCCAGCCGATCTGGGCGCATGCCAGCTGCACCTATCTGTGCAGCGAAATGATCTATCCGGTGGCGAGCCCCGCGCTGATCGGAAAAGCCGGTCTTGCCGATAGACACGATATCGTCGGCCAGCCGCTCCTGCATCTGGCCACGCGCCCGAAACTGTGGTCGGAATGGTGCCAGCGCAACGGGCTGAGCGACGAGGCGGCCTACAGGGGCAGCCGGTTCGATCAGTTCAGCATGATCATCGAAGGCGCGCTGGCCGGCATGGGGGTGGCCCTGCTGCCGAAATATCTGATCGAGGGCGAGCTTGCCAGCGGCGCGTTGCAACTGCTGGACGAGGCGCCGATGCCGACCGACAACAGCTATTATGTCGTTCTGCCCGATGGCAAGCGCAGCAGCACATGGGGCCAGCTGTTTCAGGAATGGCTGCTGACGCAGGTCGCCGGCGGGTTGGGCTGAGGCCTGAACTCTTGCCCGTGCCGGAGGCCCCGCCGATGACCGGAAATTTGCCTGCGCGGTCCATGCAGGCCGGAGTTTGCGCCTGAAAGCCGGATTTTGTCGGGGCGAGACGAGAGCGGCCTGAGCGTTTCCAGGAAAAGTGGAAACACTTTTCCGGTTCGCAAACGCGACAGACCAAAGACCTGGAGCCGGGCAGTGATTCCGTGAAACCCTGAACGGCTCTAAAGCGTGTCGCGATCTTTCAGTTTAGCTCCCTGCGCTTTAAGCTGTTGTTTTCACGCATGCCGTTGCCCCGAAACCGGGTCCCGCTTTCGGGCGGCAGGGTTTTAGAGCCCCGCGGCCTTGGTGAGGTTGATGCGGAAGCGGTCGCGGCGGCGCTGATATTTGCGGGTCATTTCGGCGGAGGCATGGCCGAGCTGCTTTTGCAGATGCCGCTCTTCGGCTTCGGCCGACGAGGCGAGGCCTGCTCTGAGGGAGTGGCCGGCGAACAGGGCAGGGCGGTCCCGTTCGGAAAGGTCGCCGCGCACCCCGGCGGCCAGAGCGGCGCGCTTGACGAGGCGGGCCACCTCCTGATCGTTGAGACGGCCGGGGCCGACCTTCTTGCCCTGTCCGGTCACCCGCCTGAACAGGGGCCCATGGGCGATGCGGGCGAGGTTCAGCCAGGTTTGCAGCGCAACGACGGGGCAGGTGGCGTCGGCGGAACCGCGCCCGATCTCGACCTCGCGCCAGCCGGTCTTGCCGCGCAGGGTGACGAGCAGCCCGCCGTCCAGCACCTCGATCCAGCCGCGCCCGTCCTCGGTCTGGTCGCGGCCGCAGTCGAGGCCGACGATTTCGGAACGGCGCAGGGCGCCCGCAAAGCCAAGCAGCAGCATGGCCCGGTCGCGCAGGCCGCGCAGGGTGCCGCGATCGAGCGTTTCCAGCATGGCGATCAGGTCTTCGGGCATGATCGCTTCCTTCTGGCGGGGGGGCGCAGCGTGACGGTTGCGGATGCCGGCCATGACGGTTGCGATGTGGCGGTCCTTGCGGTCGAGGATGAGGCCGCGCTGCGCATAATTCCAAGCGAGCGCGGACAGGCGCCGCTCGATGGTGGAAACGGCATGCGCCTTCCGGGCCGCCGCGCCTTTGGCCGGCCGGCCGGGCGCAGCATCCACCGTGCCGGCGGCAAGGGCGGTGACGTAAAGGCCGACGATCTGTGGGTCGGGGGGCAGGGAAGCGAGCCCCTGACGCCGGCACCAGCCGGTAAAATGCGCCCAGTCGGCGGCATAGGCCCTGCGCGTGTTGGGCGAGGCGGCGGCATCGACATAATGGCGCGCGCGCGCGGCAAGGTTCTGCAGATGCGCGGGCAGCGCTGCGCCGGCTTCCTGGGCTTCGGGCACGAAAGGCGTGGCCGCGCGATCCGGCGCGCAATTGTCGTCTGTCCGGTCCGGTTGCCGATTTTCCGCCGCGGTCGGCGCCCGCTGCCCGGAAATCGCGGCGGCGGCGTTTTCGTCATGCGTCGCGGCCGCGCTCTGCGCCGCATCCCGCTGCTGGTTCGCGGACGCCCCATCAGCCGCCGCATTCTGTGCCCCGGCTCCCCCGGATCCCATCGTGCGGACCAGATCGACAATGTCGGGCAGATCGGTATCGGGCATCGTGCTTTCAGTTCCTTGACATGGCGTGACATGACGGGACAGCGAAGCCGTCCCGCGGCCCGTGTTGCCCGCATTTGGCAGCATGCGGCGGCTGTTTTGCAATATGCGACACAATGAGC
>JAZIHP010000084.1:0-16443 GCA_036678505.1 Alphaproteobacteria bacterium | reverse complement strand
GCCCTGTAGCGCTCGACCCACCGCTTCACCACCTTCGCCGTCACTGCGTATCGCGATGCCGCCTGGGCTTGGGAAAGGTTGCCTTCCAGGACCGACAGCGCCATCTCCTCTCGACGCAGCAGCGTAAGACGGGCATTCTTATGGATGTTCATTCGGACCCTCCGGCGAATCTGAAGCGTGGTAACTCCAGTCTCCTCGATCAGGCCCGAATGGACAACCTCCTGAAACTCCACAGCTAACCGCGGATGCCGTGATCGAATCGCCAGTTGCCATCTGGCACGAAGCTGTCGCGGGTGGTCGCCGCCAGTCGTTCGGCAAGCATCGTCCTGTCCAGCGGAATGCAATAGACCGGCCTGCGGCGCTCGAAACGCCATCCATCGGCCAAGGCTCCCACATCGACGGAATCGTAGCCGATCTGGTCGAGGAATGCGGCGACGGTCGCCTTTGCGTCGGCATCGTCTCCGGCCATGGGAAGCGCGCGCCGATCCTGCGCCCCGGACGGGCGAGCACCGGGAACCACGTCCTCCACCAGAATGGAATTGAGGGCCTTGACCACCCTGGAACCCGGAAGGTGCCTTGCCAGCACCTCGGCGGTCGTCATCTCGCCGCTGTCCAGTGCCGGCACCGGACCGAAATGCGGGAAGTAGTTCTGCGGGTTCAGCACTATCTTTCCGGCCAGCGGCGCAGCCGGAATGGCCGGCGACATTTGCAGATGGATGGCCGCGACGATCATGTCCCCGAACGCGGCAACGTCATCCACGATCCCGACCTCACAACCGATCTGCTGGCCTATGCGCCGGATCGTTTCCGGCCCTTTGGAATTGCTCAACATGACCTGATAACCGGCCCTCGTTGCCAGCAATCCAACTGCCTGTGCCATTCGCCCCGCGCCAATGATTCCGATTTTCATCTTTGTTCCTTCCGTGCTTCTGGCGTTCATATGAGTTCAGCGCGGCAAGGCTTGCGCTTGCATCGACTTCTTGCCTCCGAAGACAAGGAAGCTCATCAGCGCGAGGCACCACGCCGAGACAGCGCCGTAGAGCGTGACCCAGCCGATGCCATGCGCCAGCGCATCACGGGCGTTGGCGATGGAAAACCCGTGGGTTTCGGCGGCAGCGAGATTTCCCGCCGATACCGCATCCGCCAATGCCCGGAGCGTGGTTTCGGCCGGGGGCTGCGGGAGGGCCTGAACAAGATGGGCATAGACGCCGCTCAGGAGGATCAGGCCCATAATCGCGATATTGACCGCGAGCGAAATGAACCGCGCGCTCATATCCATGCCCGATGCCATGCCAGCCCGCTCCGGCGGCACGGCGGCGGTCGCCGTGTTGGTGACGGGCGTGTTGGTGAGGCCGAGGCCGATCCCGGCAAGGATGCAGCCGGGAAGCAGCGTCATCCAGTTCGCATGTTCGCTTGCGGTGACAAGATGCAGGAGGATGAAGCCTGCACCGATGGTGAACAGACCAAGAGGAATGACCAGTCCGGGGCCGCGGCGCAGAAGCAACCGCTCCGCAAGCGGCGGAACCAGGATCGTCGGCACGGTATAGGCCAGCACGGTCAGGCCCGCCGCGATAGCGTCATAACCCAGCACGGCTTGCAGATAGATCGGCAGATAGATCACGAAGGGCCAGAAGCTGAAGTTCATGCCGCTGGAACCAAGCAACGCACCTGATAGCCTGCGAATACGCAAGGCGGAGAAGTCGAACATCGGGCGCGCAATGCGGTTCTCGACGACGACGAACAACACGAAACTCGCGATACTGATCGCGAGGATCGCCAGCGCCGCCGGACTCGCCAGCCCCAATTCCTGCCCCTGCGTAATCAGATAAACGATTCCGAACACCGCGACCGACAGCGTGACCATGCCGGCGAGGTCGATCCGGGTGGCTTGGGGATCGGACGATTCCTCGACGCCCTTGTGAGCAAACAGCACCGTGGCTGCGGCGATTGCGACGTGGATCAGAAACACCCATTCCCAGCTTGCCAGCGTGATGATCCCGCCGCCGACGATCGGGCCGAAGCCGAGGCCGATCCCGAAGATGATGCCCCACCAGCCGAACGCCTTGCCGCGTTCCGCGCCATCCCTGAACTGGTGCGACAGCACCGCGACCTGGCAGGCGAGCATGGCCGCTGCGCTGAGGCCCTGGAGAAAGCGCGCCGCGATCAGGAGCGGCGCGCTGGTCGCCAGCCCGCAGATAAGGGACGCGATCCCGAAGACCACGACGCCCGACATGAAGATGCGCTTGCGGCCGAAACGATCTCCCAAAGCGCCCATTGCCATCAGCACCGCACACATCGCGATGGTGTAGGCGTTCATGATCCATTGCAGTTGCCGGAAATCGGCCGGAAGAACGCTTTCCAGCGTCGGCAGGATGGAGGGGATACTGGTTATTTCCAGCCCGAGCATGAGCGCCGAAAGACATACGGCGACAAGCGCGAAGCTGTTCTTGGATGAGGAGGCAGGATTCATGTCTTGGCCTTGCTGTTGCTTGCAGCACAAGGCGGCTCATCGCCTACGGCGATATGCGTTACTCGGCTCACCCTGCGCGCGACGATACGGTTCGCTTGCAGAAATGCCGTCGATATGCTCATTTGACAATCGTATGGCAGGCCATTTCAGTGACAACAAAAACGGATAGATAGATGGGTGTGCTTGAAGTCGATGCCGTCAGGGCCTTCGTGATGATCGCCGACCTTCAGAGCTTCACCCGCGCCGCCGAAGCTCTCGGCTCGACGCAGGGTGCGGTCAGCGTGAAGTTGAAGCGGCTGGAAGATCGTCTCGGCAAGAAGCTGATCGAACGCACTCCCAGGCAGGTGCGGCTATCTGCGCAGGGCGAAACCTTCCTGCCGCCCGCCCGCGAGTTCCTTGCAGCGCATGAACGGGCGCTTGCGGCGCTCGCGGCGGAAAGACGCCGCTTCCGGCTGGGGATCGCGGCTCACATCATAGGACCGGAAGTTCCGACCTTGCTGGCAAAGCTCAAATCGCTCGATCCCTGCCTGACGGTCGAAGTGCTGGTCGATAATTCGCGCGCCCTTCTGGATGCCTATGAGGACGGAACGCTGGACGCCGTGATCGTGCGCAGCGACGACGACCGGCGCGACGGGGAAGTGCTCGGCCCCGAGCATTTCGGCTGGTTCGCATCATCGGATTTCGAGCATCACGCCGGCGAGCCATTGCGGATCGCAAGTCATCCTTCGTGCTGCACGGTTCGGGAAGTGGCGACGCGCTTGCTGGATGCAGCTTCGATTCCATGGAACGAGGTCTTCGTCGGCGGCACCTCGGCGGTGACGGCGGCCTTGTCGGCAGGTCTTGCGGTTGCCGCGTTCCCCTGCCGGCTGGCGACCCCCGACATGATCGAGGTCAGTCAGATGCTCAACCTGCCGGCCATTCCCTCATTGTCCATCGTGCTGCATTCATCCCTGACCGATCCCAAAACGCGAGAAACGCTTCGCGCGATTACGGCGGCTTTCAGCGAACATCGCAGAAACAGCAACAGGCAAATCAGCCTCGTCTCTGCGTAGAGCCGTTCAGGATCTCATGGAATCGCCGAACGGCTCCAAGTCCTTGTCCTGTCGCGTTTCCGAACCGGAAAAGTGTTTTCACTTTTCCTGGAAACGCTTTAGCGGGCAGGATCGCCGCTGTTTCATCGGATCGAGAAGCCGCATGGGCGTCGATGCCAGGGCTGGGCATTCCCCCGATGCCGCCATGCCAGCGGTCTTCACGGCATGGTCGAGCTGGTCGACACCGGGCCGATACCCTTTCAACAAGACCCGCGCCGATCTGCGGCAGCAGGCCGGCGGGCATGTTTTCGGTCATGATGGCGAGGAAGCCCGCCACGGTGAAGGCCAGCGATTGCCAGACGGGAAAGCGGGTCCCGAGCGATCCCGGCTGCCGGCCGGGCGGCCTGAAGGTTCTCTGAAACGGTCATGGGACACACGTCAGGCAAGGAAGGAAGCGGCGATGTCTTCCTTGCCGTGGCCGGCATCGGCGACACGCTGGAAGCGAGCAAAGCCGGCGGCTACAAGGTCCGCCTGAACGCCTGTTCCCGCCAAGGCGTCCACGACCGGTCTTGCATCCTTGATCGCGTTCTCGACGGAAAAACTCGTGCCGTAGTCGCCCTTGAGGATAGCGGCCGCCTTGCCCTGGAAGGGGCCGCCATCCGGAGGACCGCCGGCGCAACGCTTTTGTCAACCGGAGGGCATCGGCCGCATCGGAAGGCCCCTATGCGGCCTGGCCGAGCTGCGCGAGGTGGCCCATGAAATCGGTGCCTTCGCCGCCGGCGTTGATCGTGTCGAAATAATCGTGCCAGCCCGATCGCGCGATGCCGGACACCAGTGCGTCCAGCGCCGCATCGTCGGGGCAGCGCCAGACGGCGAAGAAGCTGTGCTTCGACGAATGCAGCTTGGACGGATCGACCTTGCCGAGGGTCAGCGCTTCGACACCCAGCGCCGACAGGGCCGGCATGGCCGCGCCGATCCCGGCGAAGAATTGCCGGCGCCGATCGTCCGCAAGATCGAGCCATGCCTGTTTGGGGGTGTAGAGTTCGGCAAGGTAATGGGCCATGTCTTCGCTTTCTGTCGATGTCAGTTTTTGGGCTGGATGGACCTGAGCGCGCGCTTGCAGATGCGCGTCGTTTCAGGTGCGGGACTTTCGGCCGACCAGCGGGCGCACAGGGCCTGCACCCAATCGGGGCGGTCCTTGCCGGCATCGTTCAGCCAGTTGGCGACGGAATCCTGCACATAGACGCTCGGATCGGCGCGCAGCCTTTCGAGAACGGAAAGCGCGATTTCGGGCTGCGTCTTCAAGGCACCGATATGGGCACACCAGACGCCGCGCGGACGGATCGCTTCGCAAGCAAAGCGGCGGATGCGTTCGCACGGGTCCGCCGTCCATGCGGCAAGCAACGCCACGGCCTTGTCCAGCTCGGCGGCAAAATGCGGGCGAACCGCCATCCATGACCATTCGCGCACGCCGAAATGCGGATCGCCGGCAAGGGGCCGGATTGCATCGAGGCGCGCGGACAGATCGATGTCCACGGCGTTGCCGATCATGAAGCAGGCCCAGCCGCGCGCCGTATCCGACGGATGCCGCGCCAGCCGCTCAAGGGCGGGCGGCCCAAGCCGGTTCCCGATCACGCGCGCCGCGATCGACATGCGCTTCAGGATGCCGGTCGATGCGCTGTCCCCGATCTCGGCCAGGGCGGCGGCGTCGACCTCTGGCAGGACGTGTCCCATGAGCGTCGCGAAATCGACCGCGAGGCATTCCGTCAAGGTCGCGGCCTCCGCCCCGGCATTGAGTTGCGCGAGGCGCTCGGGAGGAATATCCCTGACGCCACGTCCCTTGGCCTTGCCCGCGCTCATGGATGCGCCTGCGGCCCTTTTCCCGCGCCGGCCCCGAGGTTGTTCCAGATGCGTTGCAGGAGGCCGTTGAGGACGTTGCGTTCCTCGGCGGTAAAGCCGGCGAAGAGTGTCGCGATCCATTCCGCATGTTCATCGAACAGCGCGTGGGCCATCTTCCGTCCAGTGTCGGTAAGCGCCACCGCGATCCTGCGCCGATCTTCAAGGCCGGGGCGGCGGGCGATGAAGCCATCGCGTTCGAGCCCGTCGAGAAGGCCGGTGATCGTCGCCCGCGTTACGCCGGCACGCTCCGCAAGCTCATGGGGAGACAAGCTGTCCGCCTGGCCATGCAGGAGAAACAGGAGGACGAATCTGCCTTCGGACAGGCGATAGGGAGCCAGCCGTGCCGCGCAATCCCGGTCGATGGCGCCGGCCAGCGCCAGCAGCTCGAAGCAACCGCGCAGGTTGGCGAGCGAGGCGACGCCACGCCGCTCGGCTTCTTCCAGCAAGGCCAGATGCTTCTGTTCCAACATTTTCATACGGTGACTAATAGTCAGGCATCTAATTAAAGTCAAGGGCCGAATCTATCTCGTCGAAGTGCGGCGCTCCCGGTGCAGAGCGCCGCCGCGTGGCTTTAACCGCGTGCCGGATCTGGCTGCAAAGGCACCGGCCCGCCGGCATTGCGAATGAGGACCGTGGCGACCGCGCCGATCAGCAGCAGCACCGCAGCCGACCAGAAAGCCGCCGAGTAGCTTCCCGTCTCAACCCGCAAATAGCCGCCGAGATAAACGGCAATAGCTGCGAATATCTGATGCAGAAACCATGCGGTGCCGAGGATGCTGTCTATGGCGTTCGCGCCGAACAGGTCGCCGATCAAGCCGGTCTTCAAGGGGATGATCGGCATGGACGAAACGCCGTAGACGAGGGCGAACGCATAGAGGTGCCACACCTGCGTCGACACAGCGAGGAAGGCGAGCGAGAGCGCGCGCACGAGATAAAGGCCGATCAGCAGGTTCTTCTTGCCAACCCGTCCAGCCAACTGCCCGCACGCCCACATGGAAATCGCGCTTGCACCGGCGGCAAGGCCGAGAACCTGCCCGCCCGTGGAAAGGTCCGCCCCAAGATCGACCGCGAAACGCGGCAGGTGGATCACGACGAGATAGAGGGAATATCCGCAGGTGGCGAAGGCGAATGTCGCGGCCCAGAAATCGGCGTTGCCGATGGCCTGCGAAAGCGATGCCGACCTCGGCGGCGTGAAGGTGGAAAGCTGGTCGCCATCCGGCGCCTGACCGATCCTGTCCGGAGAACTGTGCGTGACGAACAGGACCAGAGGAACGATCACCACGATCATCAATATGCCAAGCACAAGGAACGCGCCGCGAAAGCCGGAGGCGACTATGAGCCACCCGGCGAGCGGAAGGAAAACGAGCTGGCCGATATTCATGCCCATCGCGCTTCGGGCCAGCATCCGCGCCCGCCCCCGGACATACCACCGTGCGACGAGGACCGAATTGGCCATGGACCCGCAACCGGCAAAGCCGATCGCGGCAAGGATTCCGTAGTAGAAATAGAACTCCCGGACCGTTGAAATGGTCGATGACAGCAGAAAGGCTGTTCCCATCAGCGCGGCACTTGCCGCGATGACGGGTTTGGCGCCGAAGCGGTCGATCATTTTCCCCATGAGAGGCTGAAAGATACCCCATACGATCATGTTGAGGGCGGCCGCCGAACTCAACGTCGCAAGTCCCCACCCGAACTCCCGGGCCAGGGGCGCGAAAAACTGGCCGCCGCTAAGATTGAGGCCGAACGCCCCCATGAGGGTGACGAAGGCAATAGCGACGATCCATGGTCCGCGGAAATGTTGCGCGTTCCGCATGGTCCCTCCATTTGCCACCGGCCGACCGGTAGGTTTTCAGGGTAAATTCAAGGAAGCATCTCGATGCTCGCATCAAGCGCCCGGCGAAGATGTCGGGGGTCGTGATAAAGGCGCATCATCATGATCGCGCCCTGGATGCGCGCGACCGAATCGAAGGCCAGATCGCGCGCGTTGCCTGCTCCATGCCCGGGGGTGAGCAGATGAGCGACAGCTTCCGCCCAATCGTCGAAATACGAGCGCAGCGGTTCCTGGAACCGTGGCGCGCGCTCCGTCAGCGCGAGCGTGAAATTTCCCAAAAGGCATCCGCCTTCCCGACCGTCGAAATAGGCGAATGTCGCCTTGCACAGCGCGCGCAGCCTTTGTCGGGCGTCGGTATCGTTGCCGTAGGCGATGGCAAAAATGTGCTCCCGAAAATATTCATGGATGCGTTCGATGGCCGCCAGGACCAGGCCATCCTTCTCCGGGAAATGATGATAGAGACTGGCCTTGCGGATTCCGCAGGCATCCGCGATCTGGGCCATCGACGTATCGTCGTAGCCACCGACGCGGAAAAGGCCGGTCGCCCGGTTTACAATCTCATCGCGCTCAATCTTTGCCATGACCAAATCCTACCGTACGGCAGGTAGTCTTAACAGCTTGCCGGGAGACTTCAACATGAAATTTACGGATGGATATGGCTAAAGCGTGTCGCGATCTTTCAGATCGGCTCCCTGCGCTTCAAGTTCCTGTTTTTACGCATGTCGTTGGCCCGAAACCGGTTCTCACTTTCGGGCGACATGCTTTAGATGTGAGGTTTCAGGAGGTTGTCCATTCGGACCGGACCGAGGAGACTGGAGTTACCAAGCTTCAGCGCTTCGCGGAGGGTCCGAATGAACATCCACAAGAATGCCCGTTTGACGCCTTTGCGTCGAGAGGAGATGGCGCAGGCGGTGGTGGAAGGCCGTCTTTCCCCAGCCCATGCCGCGCGAACATATGGCGTGACGGCCAAGATCGTGGCGCGCTGGGTCGGGCGCTTCAGGGCCGAGGGCAGCAAAGGCATGGCCGACCGCTCGTCACGACCGGGACGCAGCCCGAACGCCACTGACAGGACAGTTATCGATCGGATCGTGGCCCTGCGGCGGCAGCGCTTCACCGGCCGACATATCGCGCTCGAGGTCGGTGTCTCGCCGGCCACCGTCAGCCGGGTCCTGAAACGAGCGGGACTGTCGCGGCTGAAGCAGCTTGAGCCAGCCGAACCGATCAGGCGTTATGAATGGAACCATCCCGGCGAGATGATCCATATCGACATCAAGAAGCTCGGGCGATTTGAACGGGTTGGCCACCGCATCACCGGCGATCGCACCGGCCAGGCCAACAGTCGCGGCGTGGGCTGGGAGTTCGTCCATGTCTGCATCGATGACGCCTCGCGCATCGCCTTCAGCCAAATCCTGCACGACGAGCGCAAGGAAAGCGCCGTCGCCTTCCTTGCCGCGGCGGTGGCCTATTATGCCAGCCTCGACGTCACCGTCACCCGCGTCATGACCGACAACGGCTCGTGCTACCGCTCGAAGGCGTTCGCCAAGGCCTGCCGCAGGCTCGGCCTCAGGCATGTCCGCACGAAACCCTACACGCCCAGAACCAATGGCAAGGCCGAGCGCTTCATCCAGACCGCGCTGCGCGAATGGGCATACGCCGTGGCCTATCCAAACTCCGACCGCCGCGCCGCAGAACTGCCGGTCTGGCTGCATCGCTACAATTGGCATCGCCCGCACGGCAGCCTAAAGACCAAAACCCCTATCAGCCGCCTCGGCAAAACCGGGGACAACCTGTTGAGGCTCCACAACTAGGTGACATACCCGTAAAGGATTAGAGCGTTTCCAGGAAAAGTGGAAACGCTTTTCCGGTTCGCAAACGCGGCAAGACAAAGACCGGGAGCCGTTCGGCGATTTCGTGAAACCTTGAATGGCTTTAGGCACTTTCAGCAAAACTGCAAAGCGGGTTCGCGCTCGGAATTGCTTAAAAACAACAAGTTGAAGCGCAGGGAGCGAATCTGAAGGATCGCCCCGCGTTTTAACGCCGGTTGTCTTCGGTTTCCGCTTTTTCGGGTTTCAGCCGCGATGAGGGAAAGCCGGACCTCCCCCTTCGGTATGATGTCGGATCGCGATGCGCTGGGGTAAGCTGGAGCTGCATCACAAGCTGCGATCTTTTCCTTATTCCGGGGCGAACCATGACCGTGCACACATTTCCCGCTTTTCCCATAGATCAGGTGCGCAGCCGTTTTCCGGCCATATCGAAGCTGGAAAATCCGCCGGTCTATTTCGACAACCCGGCCGGCACGCTGGTGCCGCAGCAGGTTATCGATGCGGTCGCCGCCGCCATGGCCAACGCCACCCACAATCTCGGCGGCTTCTTCGAGGGCTCGAAGCGGGCCGAGGCCATCTGGCAGGATGCGCATGAGGCGATGGCCGACATGCTGGGGGCGACCTCGCATCGCGAAATCGTCATCGCCCAGAGCATGACGGCCCTGACCCTGCATCTGTCGCGCTCGATCGGCCGGCTTTTCCAGCCGGGCGACGAAATCATCCTCACGCAGATGGATCACGAGGGCAACGTGTCGCCGTGGCTTCTGCTGGCCCGCGATCTTGGCCTGACGGTGAAGTGGCTGCCGTTCGACCGCCAGAGCTGGCGTATCGAACCGGCCGATCTGGAGGCGCTGCTGAGCGAGCGCACAAAGCTTCTGGCGCTGAACTTTTCCAGCAACATGACCGGTTCGGTCAACGATGTGGCCGCACTCGCCGCCGTGGCGAAGAAGGCCGGCGCGCTGGTCTATGTCGATGCCGTGCAGCTCGTGCCGCACCGGCTGCCCGACGTGCACGCGCTGGGCTGCGATTTCCTCGCCTGCTCATCCTACAAGTTCTTCGGGCCGCACCTCGGCGTGCTGTGGGGCAAAGAGGAATTGCTGGCGAAGCTCGAACCTTACAAGGTGCGCTGCGCCAGCGACGACCTGCCGGAGCGTTACGAGGCCGGCACGCCGCAGACGGAACTGCTTGCGGGTCTTGCCGCCACCGTTGCCTATGTCGAATGGCTCGGCGAAGCCACGGGCCATGCCGGATCGCGCCGGGAAAAGCTGCTTGGCGCCTATCGCAGCTTCGCCGCCTATGAAGATGGCCTCACCCGCAGGCTTGTCGAAGGGCTGGTGGCGCTGCCGGGCGTAACCGTGCAGGGCATCACCGATCCGGCCGCGCTGAAGCATCGCGTGCCCACCGTTTCCTTCACCCATGCCAGCCTGTCCACCCACGCGATCGCAGAGGGTCTGGCCGGCAAGGGCATCTGGGCATGGTCGGGACACAATTATGCGCTGGAGCCGGCGCGCTTGCTGGGGCTGGCCGAGGATGAAGGCGTCGTGCGGCTGGGGCTGGCGCACTACAACACCCTCGACGAGGTGGAGCGCACCCTGACCGCCATCGCCGAGCTTGTTGCCCGGAAGGCCGGCGTGCTAGCCTGACCGGCAATCGCCTGATGGCGATCCGGGCAGGGAATTGGATCGGTTGGATTTGCACAGTGACAGCGGCACAGGTGCCGCATTCAGCGCCCGCCTCGCGCGGGCGCTCGATCGTTGCGACCGTATCGACGCCCCGCATCGTCTGTTCGACGCCATCGGAAGCATCGTGCCGTTCGAGTTCGTGATGTCGGTCGCCTACCGGCGCGACGGTCCGCCCGATCACCTCGGCGACACGTTCGACGATCCCACCGCCAGGCGGGCGATGGATCTCTATCTCGATGGAACCTATATCCTCAATCCGGTCTATAACGCCTATCTGGCCGGGTTGGGGGCGGGCGTGTACCGCCTGCGCGATCTGGCGCCCGACAACTATTTCTCCTCCGATCACTACAGCCGGTTCAAGGTGCGCCAATATTCCGACGAGGAGCTTGGCTACCGTACCTGGGGCTGGCCAGCGGGCCGGGAAGAACTGGTGATCGCCATCGAGCTTCCCGAGGCGGAGCTGGGGGAGATCAGCCTTTACCGGCTCGCCAGCCAGGGTGGTTTCAGCGATCAGGATTGTGCAATCCTCGGTGCGGTGGAGCCGCTGGTCGGCTCCGTCTTTCGCGCCATCTGGCAGCATCGTCCTCGCCCGGCGCGGCATCAGCGGCGCGTCTCGCCGCTCGATCATCTGCTTGTCGATTTCGGCAAGGGCACGCTCAGCCCGCGCGAATGCGAGGTGGCCCATATGATCCTCAAGGGCCATTCGGGCGATTCCATCGCCCGCAACCTCGGCATTTCCATCACCACTGTGAAAACCCACCGCCAGAACCTCTACGCCAAGCTTGGCCTTGCCACGCAGCAGGAACTGTTTTCTCTGTTCATCCGCTCGCTTCAGGAGAAGGATGTGCTGGCGGGGGATCGCGGATAAAGCATGTCGCCCGAAAGTGGGAACCGGTTTCGGGGCAACGACATGCGTGAAAACAACGACTTGAAGCGCAGCGGGCTGATCTGAAAGATTGCGAAGCGCTTTAGCGGTTGCTCCTCCTTTGGGGGGATAACAGGTGGGCAGAAGGCTTTGATACCACCCGGACAGCAAGTTCAGGAGACGGCAAATGGACGGTCAGGCTATGGGGCATGAACGGCTGCTTGCCGCCACGAGGCAGCTGGCGCTGACCGGACCGCTGAGACAGCTCGGCGGTGAGCACGATCTGAATTTTATTGGCTCCGCCAATGATGGCGACCTCATCGTGAAGGCGATGCGCCCCCGGGCGGATGCGTCATTGGTGGAACGGCAATGCGCGGCCATCGCCTGTGCCCGCGCCGCCGATCCCGGCCTGCCCCTGCCGCAGGTCCTGCCGTTCCCGGATGGCCGGCTCTGGCGGATGGCCGATGACGACCGGGGGCAGCCAAGACTGGTCTGGGTGCAGCGTGCGCTGCCCGGCATCGCCATGGGCGAACTCGGGCCGCAACGGCCCGCCCTGCTGGCGGAACTCGGCGGTCTGGCCGCACGGCTGGACCGCGCGCTTGCGGGGTTTGCGCTGGAGCCTGCGCAGGAGGCGGCGAAGTGGGATCTGACGAAGGCCGGGTGGATCGCGTCGCATCTGGACGTGCTGGACAATGGTTCGCGCCGGGCGCTGGTGGAAACCGTTCTGGCCGGTTACCGGCGCGTGCTTCCCCGGCTCGCGGCATTGCCCGTACAGGCGCTGCACAACGATCTCAATGATTACAACATCCTGATCGAACCCTCTCTGACGGAGCCGGCGCGGATCAGCGGGCTGATCGATTTCGGCGACATGACCGTTGCACCCCGCGTCTGCGGGCTCGCCATTGCCGGCGCTTACGCCATCCTCGACCATGAAAAGCCGGAAGAAGCGCTTGCAGCCCTTGTCGCCGCTTATCATGGCGTTTCGCCTCTTGCGGCGGGTGAAATCGAGCTGATCTGGCCGCTGCTGCGCATGCGGCTGGCCGTCAGCGTCGTCAACTCGGCCATCGAATCCGCCGGCAGGCCGGACGATCCCTATGTCACCATCACCCAGGCCCCGGCGTGGCGGTTGCTGGAAAATGCGGCAATCGACGGCGCCCTGATGGGGGCGAGATTGCGCGCCGCCTGCGGCCTGCCGGTGACGGACGGCAGCGAACGGGTGATGGCCTGGCTCAGGGCCCGACGCGGCAGCTTCGAGGCGGTCATGGGAACAGGCCTCGACGAAGCGGAGGTGGCGAGCCTTTCCGTCGAGGATGCCATTGTCCCGGAAAACCCGTTCAGCCTGCGCTCCGACGAGGCGCGCTGCCTCACCGGCCATGCGGATGGCTGCATCCGCCTTGGCCGCTACGCCGAACCGCGCCTGATCTACACGGATCATGCTTTTCGCAAGGGGCCGTGGAAGGCATCGAACCGGCGCACCATCCATATGGCGGTCGATATTTTCGCGCCCGCCGGCGCGCCCGTGCATGCGCCGCTGGCCGGCAAGGCGGCTATGGTGGAATATCGCGCCAGCCCGCTCGATTATGGCGGGGTCGCCATCCTCGAACACCGCACGGATGAGGGCGACATTTTCTATGCGCTCTATGGCCATCTCGATCCCGGCATATGCGAAAGCCTCAAGGTGGGCGACGAAATCGCCGCTGGCGCGGCCTTCGCCAGGCTCGGCGCGCCGGAAGGCAATGGCGGCTGGGAGCCGCATCTGCATTTCCAGCTCGCGCTGACGCTTGACGGCATGGGCCATGACTGGCCGGGCGTGGCCGATCCGGACGACTGGACGCTGTGGCAGGCGATCTGCCCGAACCCGGCCGCCCTGCTCAACCTGCCCGACGCGCGGGTGGCCTGCACCCCGATCGACACGGATGCGCTTCTGGCCGAGCGCAAGGCGCGGTTCGGCAGCAATCTGAAGTTGAGCTACCGTGAGCCGGTCATGCTGCTGCGCGGCTGGCGTCATCACCTCTTCGACCAGATGGGAAGGCCCTGTCTCGACGCCTACAACAATGTGCCGCATGTCGGCCACGCGCATCCGCGCATCCGTGCCGTGGCCTGCGATCAGCTTGCCCGCATGAACTCCAACACCCGCTATCTGCATCCCGCCCAGACCGCGCTGGCGGAACGGCTGACGGCGCGGCTGCCGGAAGAACTGAAAATCTGCTTCTTCGTGAATTCGGGCTCGGAGGCCAATGAACTGGCGCTGCGGCTGGCCCGCGCGGCCAGCGGCGGCTACGACATGGTGACGCCCGATCATGGCTATCACGGCAACACCACCGGCGCGATCGACATCTCCGCCTACAAGTTCAACAAGCCCGGCATGCAGGGCAGGCGGCCATGGGTGCACCTTGTCGATGTGGCGGATGATTATCGCGGCCGTTTCCGCCGCGATGATCCCGACCGGGCCGCGCGCTATGCCGCGCAGGTCGACGACGCGCTGGCCGAAATCGGGCGCAATGGGGGCAGGCTGGCCGGCTTCATCGCCGAAACCTTTCCCAGCGTCGGCGGCCAGATCATTCCGCCGCAAGGCTATCTGGCGGAAGTTTACCGGCGCATCCGCGCTGCCGGCGGCATCTGCATCGCCGACGAGGTGCAGACCGGGCTTGGCCGTCTGGGCGACTATTATTTCGGTTTCGAGCAGCAGAAGGTGCGCCCCGACATCGTGGTTCTGGGCAAGCCGCTCGGCAACGGCCACCCGGTGGGCGCGGTCATCACCACGCGCGAGATCGCCGCCCGTTTCGCCGAAGGGCCGGAATATTTCTCCACATTCGGCGGTTCCAACCTGTCCTGCCGCATCGCGTCCGAAGTGCTCGACATCGTCGAGGACGAGGGATTGCAGGAAAATGCCCGGGTCATGGGAAAGCGCCTGCTTTCCGGCATGCGCGAGCTTGGCGAACGACACGAGATCGTCGGCGATGTGCGCGGCATCGGCCTGTTCACGGGCCTCGATCTCGTCACCGAACGGGAAAGCCGGGCGCCCGGCACGGACCTCGCTTGCTATGTGATGAACCGCCTGCGTGACCTGCGTATTCTCGTCGGCCGCGAAGGCCCGGCAGACAATATTCTCAAGATCAGGCCGCCGCTGACCATCGATGCCGACGACATCGACATGCTGCTCGACAGGCTCGACCTCTGCCTGAAAGAAGCCGGGAAAGCGCGGGGCGCCTCGGGGTCCGGATAATCACCGCGATGTGCGACTTTCGTTGCATGACGTTGCGCGTTCCGGGCCGTGACGCAAGGCCCTTGCGCGCCTTCGGTTGACCGTTACCGTCGTGCAGTTCATAGGTTTTTGCCTCGGGCAGCGTCGAGGATTCGGGGGGAAGACGGCGCGCCCGCATCAGGGAGGACTGCATGGAAGGGCTTCTCGCTCTGTCCCGGGCTATCGACCGCGTCAATGAATTCATCGGCAAATGGGTCTCCTGGCTGATCCTGGCCTCCATCCTCGTCAGCTCCGTCAATGCGGTGGTGCGCAAGACGTTCAGCATATCGTCGAACGCATGGCTTGAGTTGCAGTGGTACCTGTTCGGCGCGGCATTCCTGCTGGCGGCCGCCTATACGCTGAAGCAGAACGAACACATCCGCATCGACATCGTCTATGGGCTGTGGTCGCGCCGCGTTCAGCACTGGATCGACCTGATCGGCCATGTCTTCTTCCTGATGCCGTTCTGCCTGCTGATGGTCTGCTACCTCGTTCCCTACACGCTGCGTTCGGTGCGCAGCGGCGAGATGTCGACCAATGCCGGCGGGCTCATCATCTGGCCCGCCAAGGCTCTGCTGCTTGCGGGTTTCGTCCTGCTGGCGTTCCAGGGCATTTCGGAAATCATCAAGAAGATCGCCATCATGCGCGGCCGGATGGACGATCCCAACCCCTTCATTTCCGCACATGAACAGGCCGAGCTCGACGCCAGGGCGCTGGCGGACGAGGCCCGCTCATGATCGAATTCATCGCCCAGAACATGGCGCCGATCATGTTCATGTCGCTGATCGTCTTCCTGCTGTTCGGCTATCCGGTCGCCTTCGCCCTTGCCGCGAACGGATTGCTGTTCTTCTTCGTCGGCGTCGAGCTGGCGCCTTTGTCCGGCGGTTCGGTCAACCTGTCATGGCCGCTGCTCACCGCCCTGCCGGACCGCTTCTATGGCGGCGTCATGGCCAATGAGACGCTGCTGGCCGTACCCTTCTTCACCTTCATGGGCATCGTGCTGGAACGCTCCGGCATGGCGGAGGACCTGCTCGACACCATCGGCCAGCTGTTCGGGCCGATCCGCGGCGGTCTGGCTTACGCCGTCATTCTGGTTGGCGCGCTGCTGGCGGCGACCACCGGCGTGGTGGCGGCCTCGGTCATCGCCATGGGCCTGATCTCGCTGCCGATCATGCTGCGCTACGGCTATGACCGCCGGCTGGCCTCCGGCGTCATTGCAGCCTCGGGCACGCTTGCGCAGATCATTCCGCCTTCGCTGGTGCTGATCGTGCTGGCTGACCAGCTCGGCCGCTCGGTCGGCGACATGTACAAGGGCGCGCTCATCCCCGGTCTGGTGCTGACGGGCCTGTACATGCTGTATGTGCTGGTGATGTCCCTTGCGCGGCCGAATTCCATGCCGGCCCTTCCGCCCGAGGCGCGAACCCTCGGCCATGGCGCGACCTCGCTGTTCGTCGCCCTGCTTTTTGCCGGCGCGATCGGCTGGGCCGCCTATCGCTATCTGGAGCCCGCCCACGGCGCCAATGCGGATATATTGGGCGGGCTGGTCGGCGTCGTCGCGATCTATCTCGCGGCCATCGCCGACAAGGGGCTCAACATCA
>JAZIHP010000083.1:0-16939 GCA_036678505.1 Alphaproteobacteria bacterium | reverse complement strand
AACAGGAAGACGCCGAGAACGACGAAGGCGAGCGCCATCAGCGCCCGGCGGGCGCGGCGGCCTTCGGTAATGCCGGCACCGGCGGGCCGGGCCGGGCGGGCGGCGGATGCGGCAGGATCAGCCATAGCGCTTGCGGCTCCACGATTGCAGCATGTTGATGACGAGCAGCATGGCGAAGGAGATGCTCAGCATGACCGCCGCGATGGCCGTGGCCGCCGGATAATTATATTCCTCCAGCCGGATGATGATGAGCAGCGGCGCGATCTCCGACACGTTGGGCAAATTGCCGGCGATGAAGATGACGGAGCCGTATTCGCCGACCCCGCGCGCGAAGGCCAGCGCAAAGCCGGTGGAGATGGCCGGGGCGAGGCCGGGGAACAGCACGCGGGCGATGGTCTGGAACCGTGTGGCGCCCAGCGTGGCCGCCGCTTCCTCGATCTCGCGGTCGATTTCCTCCATCACCGGCTGCACCGTGCGCACCACGAAGGGCAGGCCGATGAAGACAAGCGCGATGACGATGCCGAGCGGCGTGTAGGCGACCTTGATGTTGAAGGGTGCGAGCAGGCCGCCGATCCAGCCATTCGGTGCATAAAGCGTGGTGAGCGCGATGCCGGCCACCGCCGTGGGCAGGGCGAAGGGCAGGTCGACCATCGCATCGACGATGCGCCGGCCGGGAAAGCGGTAGCGCACCAGCACCCAGGCGACGAGGGTGCCGAAGACGACATTCACCAGCGCCGCGGCAAGGGCTGTACCGAAGCTGATTTTCAGGGCGTTCAGGGTGCGCGCATCGGTGGCGATGGCCCAGAACTGCGGCCACCCGAGCGAAGCCGACCGCCATGCGAGGCCCGACAAAGGAATGAGAATGACGAGGGTGAGATAGGCAAGCGAAAGGCCGAGCGTCAATCCGAAGCCCGGAATGACCCCCGGCTGCCTGAATCGCCACCCCGCTGCGGCGGGCATTGCGGTCATATCGTTCCTTATCGGTCTGGGTTTATCGGGCTGGCTTGCATATCCGGTCGAATATCCCGCCATCGGCGAAAGGGTAAGGTTGGGCTTTCTCCCAGCCGCCGAAGATCGGGTCGTCTATGCTTGCAAGCTCCACATCCGCGGAAATTTTTCTCTCGCCCTGGAAACGAGGCCCGGTTTCGACGGTTTGCAGCGGTTTTGGCCGGCCCGGACCTTTGCGGGAGCCGGCGCATTCCGGCCTCCCGCTCGCTCCCATAATTCTGCCGAAACGGTTTCGGGCGACATGGGTGAAACAACAGGTCGAAGCGCTGATCTGAAAGATCGCGACATGCTTTGGGAATTGGCTTTGGGAATTGGATGCGCAGGCCGTTGCGTTTTCAGGCTGTCGCCGGCAAAGCCCTGCAGCCGGTAAAATCCGGTCGGAAAAACGTCCCTTTCCGCAGCCGGGGGCGGCGGGGGCATTCGCGGGCGATCGCTACTCGACGATCACCTTCACGCTGGCCGCGCGGCCTGCCGCGTCGATGACGGTGAGGGTGGAGGTTCCCGCTCCGTCCGGCTGCCAGGTCGCGGTGCGGCGGCGGTCTTCCCGAGCGAGCGGCTTGCCATTGGCAAGCCAGCGGAAGGGCGCGCGCCCGCCTTGCAGCTTCAGCACCAGCGGGGTGACGGCGCTGGAGGCGGTTCCCAGATCGACGCGCGCGCCATCCGGCGGAAAGACGATGCGCGGCGCAGGCTCCACCGGGCCGGCAGGCGCGACGGCATCCGTGCCGAAACGGGCAAGGGTGACGGGAAGCTCGTCGCGGCGCGGGTGGCGGCTGCCGGGCGGCGGGCCGGGGAAGGCAACGGCGGCAAGGCCGGAGGGGGCAAGGCCCTCGAACACGATGGGGGCGGCGGACACATAGCCGGAAAGACCGGGGATGGCCGCCGCATCGGCGCGCCCGACCCATGCGCCCAGCACATAGCGTCCGTCATAGCCCACCGTCCACGCATCGCGATAGCCATAGGAAGTGCCGGTCTTGTAGGCGATGCCGCGCCGGGGCGCGCCTTGCGGGGGGCGGATGCCGGAGAGAATGTCGGCGATCTGCCAGTTGGCCTGCGGGTCGAGCAGGGTCGCGCCCGAAGGCTTGCTGGCGGGAGGTTCGGTGCCGTCGCGCAGGCGGTGGACCTTGCCGCCATTGGCGAGGCCGGCATAGAGCTGGACCAGATCGCGCAAGGTTATGCCTGCGCCGCCGAGCCCGATGGCGAGGCCGGGCGGCTCGTTCGGCGGCAGCGCCAGCGCCACGCCCGCATGGCGCAGGCGCGCGGTGAGGCGAGCCGGGCCGACCGCATCCAGCACCCGCACGGCCGGCACGTTGAGCGACAGTTGCAAGGCGCTGCGGATGCTGACATCGCCCTGATAGCCCATGTCGAAATTCTTCGGCCTGTAGCCGGAGAAATCGGCGGGGCTGTCGGAGATCAGCGTTTCCTGCGCCACCAGCCCCTGCTCGAAGGCGAGGCCATAGATGAAGGGTTTCAGCGTGGAGCCCGGCGAGCGCAGCGTGCGGGTCATGTCGATCCAGCCGGAACGGGCGGAATCGGTGTAGCCGGCCGAGCCCACTTCGCCCAGAATCTCGCCGGTGCGCGAATCGGCCAGCACCATGGCGACCGACAGCTTTGGGCCGAGCCGCGCGGCGGCTTCGCGTGCGACCGCTTCCAGCCCTTCCTGAACGCGGCGGCTGACGGTGAGGCGAGGGGGCTCTTCGCCGTTGCGCAGCGCGCGCAACGTGGCATGGGCGGCAAGGGACGGCATGGCGCGGCGGTAGGAGGGGACTTCTTCCAGTGCCGCGCGCGCCGCCTCGCGCTCACTCAGAAGGCCTGAATCGACCATGCGCTCCAGAACGCGATCGCGGGCAGTGCGGGCGGTCTCGGCGTTGCGGTCGGGCCGGCGCTTTTCCGGCAGCTGCGGCAGGGCCACCAGCAAAGCGCTTTCCGAAACGGTCAGGCGGGCGGGTTCCTTGCCGAACCAGGCGAGCGAGGCCGCGCGCACGCCTTCCAGATTGCCGCCATAGGGAGCGAGGGTGAGATAGTGGCGCAGGATCTCGCGCTTCGACAGCCGCCGCTCGATCTGCGCGGCGCGGGCGATCTGGCGCAGCTTGGCGGCGATGCTGCGGCTCGTGCGCGGCTCGATGAGGCGGGCGAGCTGCATGGAGAGCGTGGAGCCGCCCGAGACGATACGGCCATTGCCGCCGAATTGCAGCGCCGCGCGGCCGAGCGCCAGAAAATCGATGCCGCCATGGTTCCAGAAGCGCTTGTCCTCATAGGCGATGAGCATGTCGAGAAAGGCCGGATCGATGCGGTCGAGCGCGGCATCGAAACGCCAGTAGCCATCCGGCGTGGCGAAGGCGCGCAGCAACTGGCCGTCGCGGTCGAGCACCTCGGCCGACAGGACGGGCTTTTCCGGCAGCGGCGGCGGGAAGGCGCGGTCGAGCCCCCAGAGCGCGGCCAAGCCGATGACGGCTACAGCCACTACGGCGACGGCCAACCTGCCGAGCCTCCCTGATGGCATCATCTTCATTGGCTCGCGCCTTGCAGATCGGTTCCCTGTGCTTACGGCGCCTGCACCTCCATCATGCCGGTGGCGGTGCGGGCCGAATATTGCGGGCGGTACATGTCCTCGACGCTGGCCGCCGGATGGGCGTAGACGCCGGGCGTTACGGCGCGCACCACATAGGCGAGCGTCACTTCGCCCTCGCTGCTGCTTCCCGGCTCGAAGGCGGCGACGAAGCGGTCGTCGCGGAATTCGAGATGCGCGGCATTGGTCTGCGGCAGCCAGCCGAAACTGGAAAGATCGGCGCTGGAGACGAGACCCGGATTGTCGATCTCGAAACCGGCCGGCAGAAGGTCGGTGACGAGCATGCGGGTCGGCCAGTCGTTCAGGTTGCGAACCCTGAGCACCGCGACGTAGCGCTCGTTCTGCCGGGCTTCCGTCACATTCGCCTCCGTTCCGTCGAGCGTATAATAGGTGCGTCCGATCTCGAAGCCGTCGCCGCCGGCGGGCAGCGGCCGGGCGGGCGCTGCGACCGTGGTGACCACGGCGTCGATGGCGTCCTTGCCGGCATTGGCGATGGTGAGCGGGTTCTGAACGAGGTCGGCGCCGTCGATCTCGCGGGCGAAGGCGCCATCATGGGCGGCGCCGTCCACCGTCAGCGAGATGGCGTCGTTGCTTTCCTTCAGGCCGCGCGCGGCAAGCAGCATCCAGGCATTGTCCTGCGTGCTGGTCCATGTGGCGGATGCGCGCTCGCGGTTCACCAGCTTGATCAGCTCCGGCACCACCGAAGGTGCTGGCTTGCTGTCGGCTGCCAGCGCCAGCATGGCCGCCGCATCGCGCAGCGGCGAGGCATAGTCGGCGCGGTACCGGTTGAAAGCCGCAGCGTTGCGGGCAAGCTGGAAGGCGGCCTGAAACGCCGCCTCCGAGCGCTGCGCATCGCCGTAAAGGGCAAGTGCCGCGCCAAGCTGGGCGACCGCCAGCGGGCTGGAGAAGGCTTCCAGCTTGGTGTCGGCATAATAGCGCAGATCGCCGACCGAGGCTTTTTTATTACGGGCCAGAACATAGAGCGCATAGGCCATCTCGCTGCCGCGATCCTGAACGTCCTGATCGTAGCCGAGGCTGTTCTGAAGGTTGGAAAGGGCGCGGGTGGCGGCGCGTTCGGGCACGTCATAGCCCTGCTCGCGCGCGCGGGTCAGGAAGTCCGTGGCGTAGGAATCGAGCCACAGGTCGCCGGAACCCGGCCCCCACAGGCCGAAACCGCCGGTGGAGGACTGGTGGGCGATGACGCGGTAGATCGCCTGCTGCACGCGCTCGTGCAACCCGTCATCGACGGGAATGCCGAAGCCTTGCGACAGGTCGCCGACATAGAGCAGCGGCAGCGCGCGGCTGGTGGTCTGCTCGGTGCAGCCATAGGGGTAGCGGTCGAGCGCCAGAAGCAGGGACGGCACGTCGAGTGCCGCCGTGCGCGACACGCCGACGCTGACGGAAGCGCCCGGCAGCAGGCTCGCCGACAGCAATTCCTGATCGATAAGCAAAGACGCGCCGGGCTTCAGGCCGACGACCATGCGGGTGGTGACGGGAAGCTGTGCCGGGCGAACCGGCAGGTACAGCACCTGCTCGGCGGATGTGCCGTCGGCATGGGCAAGACGCACGGTCAGCGAGGCGTCGCCCGGCTCGACCGCCATCAGCGGCACCTCGAAGCCGCGCCGCTCGCCCGCGCCAAGCGTTACGCTGGCCGGGATGCCGTCGTCGCCGATGGCGATGCCGCCGGTGCTGTCGATGGTAACCGTGTAGTCGCCGGCCGGGCCATCGGTATTGGCGAGGTCGAGGCGCATTGTCGAAGCGTCGCCGGGGGCGAGGAAGCGGGGCAGGCCGGCGGTGATGACGACGGGATCGCGCACGATCACGTCTTTCTCCGCATGGCCGACCGCCGATTTCGTCCAGGCGACGGCCATGACGCGCACCGTGCCGTTGAACTGCGGCAGGTCGAAGGCCACGCCGGCCTTGCCGTCAGCGTCCACCTCGACGATGCCGGAGAAGAAGGCGACCAGCTTTTCCTTGGGCGGATTGCCCTGCGATTGCAGGGCGGCGCCATCGCCGCCGGTGCGCAGCCGGCCGGCCGTTCCCAGCGAGCCGTCGATGAGGCGGCCGTAGAGGTCGCGCAACTCAAGGCCCATCATGCGCTGGCCGAAGAACCATTCGCCGGGGTCCGGGGCCTTGTAGTTCGTCAGATTGAGGATGCCGACATCGACGGCGGCGACCGTGACATAGGCTTTTTCGCCGGAAGCCATGCCGGAAACTTCGACCGGGATGGCGAGCGGTCGGCGCGGTTCGGTCTTTTCCGGCGGCGCAAGGGCAATCGCCAGCTTGCGTGCCGCCGGATCGACCTTCAGCCATTTGACGCCGATGGCGCGGGCGGGCATGCGCGTTTCCCGCGCGTCGCCGGGGCGGAACAGGGTAGCGGTGACGTAGGCGCCCGCACCCCAGTCCTCGCCGACCGGAATATCGACGGTGCCGCCGCCCGCCGGAATAGAGGCCGAAACCACCTTCAGCAGCCGGTCGGCGCCCACGGCGACCAGAAGCTCGCCGGCGAATTGCGGCGAGACCTGAAGCTTGGCCACGTCGCCTGGCGCATAGGCGTCCTTGTCGAGCGCGATTTCGAGCCCGTCCGGCGTTTCGGTGGACGAGGCTTCGACATACCAGCCGGCGTCGAATTCATGGCTGGAGGCAGGGCCGTCGGCCTCGGGGCTTTCCACTTCAAGGCGGTAGCGGCCCCAGTCGACCGGCATGGAGACGGAGGCGCCGTCTTTTTCACCGATGTTCAATTCACCGGTGGCGATGGCGCGAGTGAAGGTCACCGGCTCGTAGTTCCACGAGCCGCCATTGCGGTACCACTGATAGTTCCGCTCGACCCTGACCAGCGACCATTTCGCGCCCGCAAGGCTGGTGCGTGCGCCTTGTGAATCGACGGCGATGAGGCTGAATTTCGCCACGCCGCCCTGCGGCACTTCCGTGAATTCGGGACGGATGCCGATCATGTCGCCTTGCGGGCGCACATCCAGATCGAGCGAGCGCTCGACGGCGCGGCCGCCGGTCTCGCGCATGCGCACCGTGACCTTTGCCTTCACCAGCCGCGTGGTGGCGGGAAGCCGGTCGATGGCGAGCGGGAAGGTGGCCTTGCCGTCAGCATCGAGCAGCGGCAGGCCGGTCAGCGGCGCGACGGAGGGTTCGCCCGCCTCTTCGTCGGCGAGGCCGAACGAGAAGCCCCTGAAGCGATCCCACTGGCTGGTCAGCGAAAGCGTGCGCTCGCCCTCGATGGCGAGGCCGGCGGCCGGAGCGCCATAAAGGAAGCGGCCATCGACGGTGAGGTTCGCCGTCTCGCCGGGCGCGATCTCCTTTTTGTCGGCAGTGAGGTCGAACTCGATGCGGTCGGGAACGAAATCCTCGACCAGAAACATCTGGCTGGCGATGGCGGGCTTTTTGGGGTCGGTGTGGATGGCGAGCGACCATGTGCCGCGCATGGCATTGGGTTCGAGCGGCAGTTCAAGCGCGTGGCCGCCGGCGGCGGCCCCTTCGGAGACGATGCGGCGGTCCTCGACGCCGTCGGGGCGCGAGAAGATGAAGGTGAGCGGCAGTTTTTCCACCGCCTCGGCGCTGCCGTCGCGGGCAAGGGCGGCCACATGCACGGTCTCGCCGGCGCGGTAGATGCCGCGCTCAGTCCACGCGAAAACGTCCAGCGCGCCGGGCGCGGCGCGGCCCGCCACGCCACGATCCGAAAGGTCGAAGCCGGCGCGGCCCATGTCGAGGAAGACGAAATCGCTGTCGCCGTTCTTCGCGGTCAGAACCGCAGGTACCAGACCACCTTCGCCGCGGGTGAGGCCGGGATTGAAGAGGGCGCGGCCTTCGTCATTGGTGACGGCGGTGCCCAGCACCTCGTTGTTGCGGGCAAGCAGGGTCAGTTCCGCGCCGGCAACGGGCTTCGCGCTGGCCAGCGAGCGGGCGAAGACGGTGAGCCCATCCTCGCCGGTATAGGTGGTAAGGCCGATGTCGGAGACGACGAACCATTGCGTGGCGCGCGAGTTCCATGTGTCGCTCCGGTCGTCGAGCGGCTGGGCGGTCAGCACATAGACGCCGGGCTTGCGCTGCGGGATCGCTTCATCGACGGGGAAGGAGGTGGTGACCTCCTTGTTGAGATCGCCCTTGTTGAGAGCGCCGGCGATTTCGAGCCGGCCTTCCCACACCGGCTCGCCCATCTGCTCGGCGATGCTGGAAATGTCGTAGCCGTCGAGCTGGCGCAGGAACTGATAGCCGGACAGCAATTGCGCCAGCGCCCGGTCGCCGATGCGGTAGAGCTTCATGTCCGCCGCATCCATGTTGACGGTGACGACGGGAATGCCGCGCCGCGCGCCGGCCGGCAGAACGAAGGCGTCGCCGGTGAAGCGGGCCGAGGCGGCGCGGTCCTGCACATAGATGGACAGGGTGACGGGCGCGGTCAGCACCTCGCCGATGGCGGCCGGCAGGCCGGCGCGGAAGGTGACTTCATAGGACTGGCCGTGCGCAAGCCCTTCCACGCAGATCTGGCGCTCCTTCGCCTCGACGCCAGCCGGGGCGGACCCGTTGACGCGCACGAACTGCGTGTAATCGACATCGGTGCGCACCAGATCCTCGGAGAATTGCGCGCAGATGCGCGGCGCTACCGTGTCCGCGTCGATGGAGTGGTCGACGATGCGAAAACCCTTGCGGGCCTTCAGGTCTTCATAAATGCCGCGCACCGAAGCCGAATTGGCGAGCGCGAGGCTCGCCTCATAGGCCTGCAAGGCGGGGCGGTAGAGTTCGCGTCCATCGAGCGCGGAACCGAGACTGGCCAGCGCATCGGCGCGGATCGCGGCGGTGCGCGACAGGTCATAGGCATTGAGGGCGGCCGAAGTGGCGTTCGCGCGCAGCGTGGAGGCGTCGCCGCTGTCGTGCGGGCTGACGGCGAGATTGGCGCGGGCGAGTTCAAGCCAGAGCTTGCCCTCCTGCGGCAAGGCGGACAGGGCCGCCTCATATTTCTGAACGGCGCCGCGCTGGTCGCCCCTTTGTGCGGCGGCGGCGGCATCCTCGACCAGCGCGCCAAGTCCCTCTTCGGGCCTCCGGGCGTTCGGGCCGGTCAGTTGCTTGCGGTACTGGTCTGCCTGAGACCTGATCCAGTCGGGCACATAGGCGAGGGCGGGCGGCGCGCCGATGTCGGCGTCGCCATCGAGGGCGACGACCTTGCCGGCGGTGGCGCCCGCGAAGGGCTTCATCTGGTTGAAGTCGGACTTCAGGAAGCACCATTTCGCCTTGTTGTTATAGGTGAAGGCGCGGCAGGCCGAATCACCGAGGCAGGCGGACGCGCACTGATCGAGGCTCACATTCTGCTCGGAGCGCAGGTCGAAACCGAAGAAATCGGCATTTTCGGTGGTCACGACCCGGCGCGCATCCTGGGCATGGGACACTCCCGTCATGGCCAGAAACGGGAAGGTGATGAACGCAAAGGCAATTGCCGCAAAAATCCGTGACGCGCGCATGATCGTGATGCCTCTTTCAAGTTGAAGCCGGATTTTCGGCTATCGGCATGGCTTGTCAATGACGCCGGCATTCCATCGGCGACGTAACGGTTTCATTTCACGGCATTCGCCGCTATTCAGCCTGAATGGCGTGTTCACGCAATCTTGCCTGAAGAGCGCGGATTTGATTTTCAACCTTGCGTCCTTCCGGCAAAAAGCGGACGCAGGGTAAATCAAATCGGACCGGAATTTCAGTCGAATTTTAACTTTGTTCGTTAAGTTGAGGGAATGCGGCGCGAAACGAGGCAGAAACCGGGCAGGCCAGCGACAGGTGTTTTCCTGCCGCGGGCTTTGCGGTGCGCCCTTCTTGCCTGCGCGACCCTGACGGTTTGCCCGCAGCCGGCCGCCGCATTCGAGCTGTTCGGCATCAGGCTGTGGGGCTCGGCCGCCAATGATGAGGACGGCGATATCGTCGATCCGATGAAATATGCCGTCACCATCAATGTGCCGGACGACTATGACGAGCTGAAAAAGAAGCTGGAGGCGGCCTCGACGCTGAAGACGGACGAGGACAGGCCGGTTTCCGGCTCGCTGGGCGTCATGTCGAAGGCGCGCGGCGACCGCGAGCAGCTTGTCGCGGCGCTCTATGCAGACGCGCGCTATGAGGGCGTGGTCAATGTCTCGATCGATGGCCGCTCCATCGACGATCTGCCGCCCGACGCCGAGTTCAGGGGAGCGCAGCCGGTTCCGGTGGTGATCGACGTGACGCCGGGGCCGAAATTCACCCTTGGCGACATTCGCCTGACCGGCGATGCGGCAGGGCTGACCGGGGCCGACTTCGGGCTGATTGCCGGCGGCGATGCGGGATCGGGCGCGATCCTCAAGGCCGAGGCGCTGATCGTGCGGGCGCTGAAGGAAGAGGGCCGCCCGCTGGCCGAAATCGCCGACCGCGAGATCGTGGCCGATCACGACACGACGACGCTCGACGTCACTCTTGCGGTGAAGGCCGGGCCGGTGGCCGGTTATGGCGAGACGACGGTCGAAGGCACCGAGCGGATGGATCCCGAATTCACCCGCTACATGGCGGGGCTGAGGCGCGGCGAGCGTTATTCGCCCAGGGACATCGACGACGCGCGCGAACGGCTTCTGGGGATGGAGGTCTTCAACAGCGTGACGCTGCGCGAGGCCGAACAGCTCGACGGCGAAGGCAATATCCCGGTCGATATCAACGTCACCGAGCGCAAGACGCGCTATCTGGGCATCGGCGGCACCGTCTCCAACACCGAAGGCATCGGCCTCGAAGGCTACTGGGGCCACCGCAACCTGTTCGGACGCGCCGAGAAGCTGCGCATCGACGGTTCGGTGAGCGGCATCGGCTCCAACGACATCTCGAAGCTGAACTACAATGCCGGCGTGATGTTCGAAAAGCCGGGCGTGATCGGACCGGCATCGAAATTCTTCGCCAACCTGAAGACGGTCTATGAGCACCCGGACGCCTATGACCGTTTCTCGGTCAAGGGCGGTGCGGGCATATCCTACCAGATCGACAAGAAGCGCAGCGCTTCGGCCGAATTGTCGCTCGATTATTCGAAGATCACCGACAGCTACGGCAAGCGCGACTATCTGATCGCCTCGGTGCCGTTGCAATATGTCTATGACAACCGCAACGACAGGCTCAATCCGACCAGCGGTTTCCGGGTGCTGGCCTATGCGGAGCCGAGCTATGACCTGCTCAACAGCAAGGCCTTCGTCAAATTGCGGGGCGAGGGATCGGCTTATTATGCGCCGCTGGAAAGCAACCGCTTCGTGCTGGCCGGCCGCGTGGCCGGCGGGTCGATCCTCGGCGCGGGCGTGAGCCATGTTCCGGCCGACCGGCGCTTCTACGCCGGCGGTGGCGGGTCGGTTCGCGGCTATTCCTATCAGGGCATCGGCCCGAAGGACGCCAATGGCAAGCCGACGGGCGGCCTGTCCTGGTTCGAAACCTCGGCGGAACTGCGCATCGCCGTGACCGACACGATCGGCATCGTGCCCTTCGTCGATGCGGGCACGGTGTCCAGCACGCAGTTCCCCGAATTTTCCGACATGAAGGTGGGCGCGGGCGTCGGCCTGCGCTATCTGACGCCTTTCGGGCCGCTGAGGGTGGATGCGGCGATACCGCTCAACCGGGAAAAGGGCGACCCGCGCTATGGTATCTATGCGGGCATCGGGCAGTCATTCTGACGCGGCGGCACGGCAGGCAAAAAGCATGAAGATTGCAAAGCGGATCTTGCGCGTTCTGTTCTATGCACTGGTTGTCGCAATAGCGGGACTTGCGGGCGCTGCCGTGGTGCTGACGACCACCGAGCGGGGCCGCGAAAACCTGGCCGGCCTGATCTCGGACATGGCCTCTTCCGGCGACATGAAGGTCGCCATTCGCGGCATAGACGGCATCTGGTCGGGCAATCTGCGCGTCGATCAGGTGGTTCTGGAAGACCGCGAAGGGCCGTGGCTGGTGCTGCGCGAGGTGGCGGTGGACTGGTCGCCGCTGGCGCTGCTTTCCCGCACCTTCCTTGCCGACAGGGTGGCGGTCGGGCGCATCGAGGCGGCGCGCGCGCCGGTTTCCGGCCCGGACGAAAAGCCGCGCACAAGCAGCGGATTTTCGCTTCCCGTTTCGGTGGACATCCGCGCCATCGACCTGCCGCAGGTGGCGCTGGGCGAGGCGCTTGCGGGCGCGGGCATCGCCGAACTCGCGGCGCAAGGCCATGTGCGCGCGGAGCGCTCGCCGCTGGCGGTGGAGGCGGATCTTTCCGTGGAGCGGCGCGACGGGCATGAAGGGTCCGTTTCGGCGCTGGTGCATTTCCTGCCCGGCGACAACCGGCTGGATCTCGACATTCAGGCTTCCGAACCTGCCGGCGGCATCATCGCCAATCTGTTGCAATTGCCGGATGCTCCGCCGGTGAACATTTCGATCTCGGGCAACGGCCCGCTGGCCAACTGGACCGGGCGCGGCACCTTCCATGCCGGCGGCGAACTGATCACGCAGATTTCCGGACAGCACGCGTTCATCGACGGCGGCAGCCGGATCGAATTGCGCGGCGACGGCGATTTCGCGCGTTTCGTGCCCGCCCGCTTCAAATCCCTGCTCGCCGGCCAGACCCGCTTCGAGATCGCCGGCCGGTCGCAGACCGGGACGGGCATCACCATCGAAACGGCAACGGTCGACACTTCGGTGCTGCGCGGCGTGGCGCGGGGCAGCATCAATTCCGCTGGCGCGACCGATTTCTCGCTGGAATTCACCTCCGCCGGGCCGACCGTGCCGCTGGGGTTGGGCAGCGAGGAAAGCCCGATCGACATCGAGCTGAAATCGGCCTCGCTGCGCGCCTTCGGCGAAGGCAAGGCGCCGATGGTCGATATCGAGACGCATCTGGCGAGCGTCGCCACGCGGGACATGCGCGTCGACAATATCGCGTTGGCGTTGCATTCCGATGGCTTCGACATCGAAAACCGCAGCGGCCCAATCGCCGGCACGGCGAGCGCCGACAGGATCGGGTTCGACAATCCCACCATCGCGCCTCTGATCGCCGGCCACATCACCGCGCTGGTGGAAGGCGATCTCACCAGGGACACTATCACGATCGGCAAGGGCGAGATCGCCAGCGACGCGCTGAAGGGCGGCTTCGACGGCAATGTCTCGCTGGCCGACGGCTCGATCGAACTGAACGTGAAGGCGGATGCCGCATCGGCGGCGCTGCCGGCCGCCGCCCGCCCGGCGCTTGGCGAACGCACCACTTTGTCGGTGGCCGTGCGCCGCGACGGCAACGGCAATGTGACGGCCGACAGGCTGGAGCTTTTGTCAGGCCCGCTGTCGGCGCAGGGCAAGGCGAGCCTCTCCGACGGCGCAATCGCCGCCGAACTGAACGGCGCGCTGGCCGATATCGCACCCTTCGCCAAGGACGCCAGCGGCGCTGTCGCAGTTGCTCTCAAAGCCAGCGGCCCGCTGGTCGCGCCCGATGTGGCCGTGACGATCAGCAGCAACAAGCTGGTTGTGGCCGATCGCGAAATCACCGCGCTGAAGCTGGATGCGACGGCGAAGGCCGATGCGGCCAATCCCGCCGCCGACGTGACGCTGTCGGGCAATGTCGCGGGCGAGGCGTTGCAGGGCAGGGCGACGCTGAAGAGCGAAGCCGGGCAAAGCCGCATCGACGGGCTGACGCTTTCGCTTGGCGCCAACCGTATCGCCGGCGATCTGGTGCTCGACGATGCCTTCCTGCCCGAGGGCCGGATCGGGTTCGAGCTGCCTGACCTGGGGCCGCTGGCCGCTCTGGCGCTGGAAAAGATCGAGGGCGCGCTGAACGGCAGCGTCGTTTTTTCGAAGTCCGAAGGTGTGCCGAGGGTGGCGGTGAAGGCCGCGACCTCAAGCCTGAAGCGCGGCGAGCTGACTGCCCGCAATGTGGCGGTCGACGCACAGGTTTCCAACTACGCTGATGCCCCGGCGATTTCCGGTACTATAAAGGCCGATGGCGTGACCTCCGGCGGCACCGCCGTCACCGGCATCAACATCGACCTGAAACAGGAAGGCGACTGGACGGCGTTTTCCGGCGGCGCGACGGTGAAGGACATTCCCACAAGCGCTACGGGCCGGGTTCGGGTCGCCGATGGCGTGACGACGCTGGAGCTGAAGTCGGGTCAGGCGACGTTCCAGGGCGTGCGCGCGGCCATCGCCGAGCCGTCCACCATCGTGGTCAAAGATGGCCGCACCGCGCTGGAGCGGCTGGCGATCGGCATCGGCAATGGCCGCATCATCCTTTCGGGCACGGTGGCCGATGCCCTCGACATAAAGGCCGATCTCGCCTCCGTGCCGGTTTCGGTGGCGAATAATTTCGTCGCCGGGCTCGATGCGGCGGGCAGTATTTCGGGCACGGTGAACGTGACCGGGCCGACCTCCGCGCCGGTGGTGAAATACGATCTCAAGGCAAGCGGTCTCGAAGCGGCGCAGACCCGCTCCGCCGGTCTTGGCGGCATCGGCATCGATACGTCCGGCACCTTCGCCAACAACCGGCTCGACTTCACGTCCACGATCTCGGAAGGCTCGGGCATGAGGTTGCAGGGCGGCGGCGCGGTGACCACGCAGGGCACGCCGAACCTGTCGCTCGACTTCAGCGGCAACGTGCCCTTCGCCATCGCCAACCGCATGCTGGCGGAAAATGGCATGTCGATGGACGGGGCGGCAGCGGTCGCCGTGAAAGTGAGCGGCCCGGCCAGCGCGCCCGTCATCAGCGGCACGATCCGCTCCAATGGCGCGCGCTTCGTAGCCGCGCAGGCCGGCATCGCGGTCAACGACATCGCGCTCGACGTGGCGATGGGCAATGGCGTGGCGACCATCAACCGGTTCACGGGACGGCTATCGTCGGGCGGCACGCTGACGGTCGGCGGCAAGGTCGGCATCGACGTCAATTCCGGGTTTCCGGCCGATATCAGCATCCGGCTGGCCGACGGGCGCTATACGGACGGCCATATCGTCACCGCCAATCTCAGCGGCGATCTGGCGATCAAGGGCCAGCTGACCGCATCGCCCATGCTTTCGGGCACCATCAATCTGGCGCGCACGGTGATCACCGTGCCGACCAAGCTGCCGACCTCGCTCTCGGAGCTGAACGTGCAGCACAGGAATGCGCCAGCGGCCGTGCGCCAGCAGGACCGGGCGCTCAATCCGCCGAGCAGCGGCGACAGCGGGCCGAAGAGCGGCATGAACCTCGACCTCACCGTCAACGCGCCCAACTCGATCTTCGTGCAGGGCAGGGGCGTCGATGCCGAGCTTGGCGGGCGCATCAGGCTGACGGGTGCGGCCGCCTCGCCCGAGGCGGTGGGCGGTTTCGAGCTGAGGCGCGGCCGCCTTGAAATTCTGGGCAAGCGCCTGAACTTCACCGAGGGCACGCTCACCTTCTCGGGCTCGACGATCCCCTACATCAACTTCGTGGCCGAATCGACGGCTTCGGACGCGACGGTGACGATCACCGTGACCGGCGAGGCCACCAATCCGAAATTCGTCTTCGCCTCGGTACCGGCGCTGCCGGAGGACGAGGTGCTGGCCCGCCTGATCTTCGGGCGCTCCATGTCCAACCTGTCGCCGTTGCAGATCGCCCAGCTTGCCGAAGCGGCAGCCCAGCTTGCCGGCGTCGGCGGATCGACCTCGCTGTTGCAGAACCTGCGCAACGCCATCGGCGTGGACGACCTCGACGTCATTACCGACGACAAGGGCGGCACTTCGGTGCAGGCCGGAAAATATCTGAACGACCGTACCTATGTGACGATCCAGAAGGGCGAGAAGCCGGGCTCGGGCAAGGCGCGCATCGACCTCAATGTCGGGCGCGGCGTCAAGCTGCGCGGGGAAGCCTCCGATGCCGGCGAGGCCAAGGGCGGCATCTTCTACGAAAAGGAATATTAGGCCGCGCAGGCCTGCGCGCTAGAGCCGTTCATGGTTTCACGGAATCGGCGAACGGCTCCAACTCTTTGTCTTGTCGCGCTTGTGAACCGGAAAAGTGTTTCCACTTTTCCTGGAAACACTTTTCCGGGACGGCTCCAAAGCGTGTCGCGATCTTTCAGGTTCGCTTTCTGCGCTTCAAGTTCTTGTTTTTACGCATCTCGTTGTCCCGAAGCCGGTTCCCATTTTCGGGCGGCATGCTTCAGAGGCGCCCGCAGTTCTGCATCTGCTGGGCGTAGCGGCGGGCCATGGCGTCGGTTTCGCGGGCATAATTGCGGATGCCGGCATTGTTTTTGTAAGCGCCGCGCTTATAGCCGTTCCAGCCCGAATAATAGGCGAGATAGAGATTGTAGGCGTCGTTGCGGGCGATGCCCAGCGCGCTGGCGCTCCTGGCGTGATACCAGCCGACGAAATCGACGGCATCGGCAAACGACGTGCGCCGCGCCGTGAAATTGCCTGTCTCGCTGCGGTATTGCGCCCAGGTGCCGTTCAGCGCCTGGGAATAGCCGGTGGCGGTGGACTGCCGCTTCCACGGAATGAAGCCGAGCAGCTTGGTGCGCGGCGGTTTCGCATTGGCCTTGAAACCGGATTCCTTGCGCACCGTCGCCATCAGCACCGGAACCGGGATGCCGTGCCTGGCCTCGGCCCGTTTCGCCGCCGAATGCCAGTTGTCGATCCAGCCGTCGCGCTGGTCGAACACCGCGCAGACATTGTTGATCTGACCGGGCGGCGTGGCGCAGGCCGAAAGGGCGAGCAGCGCCACGACAGGTAAAATTCGACTCAAATTATACGCGGACATGGGCCGAGCATTACGCGCAAATGATAAAGGGAGTGTTGAGCGGATTTTAACCTTTGCGGCGGCGTTGCGGCTGGCGCGAAGCGGATGCGCCGGCGGCGGCTTGTTCCTGCCCGGCCTAAAATTGATCATTTGATAAAAATTCTGGATGTGCTAGCCTTCTTGCAACTATAAAAATGAAGGACCCCGCAGGAGAACAAGGGGTCTTGCAGAAGAACAAGGGGAGAGTGGAATGACGACAGGTCATTTCAAGGAAGGCATTGCCGGTGACAGGCTTGCCGCTGAAGCCTATGCCGAAAATTTCGCCGATCTGCATCCGCCGCTCGATCAACACGAGGCGCTGGTCGAGGCCGATCGCTGTTACTTCTGCTATGATGCGCCCTGCATGCAGGCCTGCCCCACCACCATCGATATTCCGCTGTTCATCCGCCAGATCGGCACGGGCAATGCGGTGGGCGCCGCGAAGACGATCTTCGACCAGAACATATTGGGCGGCATGTGCGCGCGGGTATGCCCGACAGAAACGCTGTGCGAGGAAGCCTGCGTGCGCGAGACGGCGGAAGGCAAGCCGGTGCAGATCGGCCGCCTGCAACGCTACGCCACCGATGTGGCGATGGCGGAAGAGCGGCAGTTCTACAGCCGCGCCGGGCGCAGCGGCCGCAAGG
>JAZIHP010000082.1:0-17183 GCA_036678505.1 Alphaproteobacteria bacterium | reverse complement strand
GGCTCTGGCTCTGGCTCTGGCTCTGGCTCTGGCTCTGGCTCTGGCTCTGGCTCTGGCTCTGGCTCTGGCTCTGGCTCTGGCTCTGGCTCTGGCTCTGGCTCCTTGAGCCAAGCCTGTGCGGGTTCGGCTGGCAAGTCCTGATTATCCGGCTCAGACCCCTGTTTGGGCGACGCTTCCCGCTCTTCCGGTGGCGTTTCCTCAGCTTTCCCGGCTTCGACGACCGGGGCGGATTCGTCAACCCCTGCCGGCGGCGGTTCCGGCGCAGCCTGCGGTGCGGTTATGGCATCCGTCTCCGGCCCTGTCTGCGCAGGCTTTTCAGCGGCTGCGTCCGTCCGGCCGAAGGAAAAGACTTTCTTGATGAAACCGAATGCCATGCCGTTTCCTGTCTCAGGCCGCGTGGGCGGCGAGCGGCGCCGCCTGAAGCCGGGCGCCGTCATGGCCTGTCACCAGCGCCTCGACGATCTCGCCGGGCTGGCCGGCATCGATGGCCGCCAGCGTAAAACCTTCGGTGCGGCCAAGCCCGTCGCGTTCGATCAGGATCGACTGAGACGTGCCGGCAAGCGCTTCCAGATGCCGGCGATAGGCGGCCTCGCCCGCGGCGCGCAGCCGTGCTGCCCGTTCCTTGACCACTTCGCGGCGCACCTGCGGCATGCGCGCCGCGGGCGTGCCCTCGCGCGGGCTGAAGGGAAAGACATGCAGATGGGTGAGGCCGCATTCCTCCACGATATCGAGCGAGCGCTGGAACATTTCCTCGGTTTCGGTCGGGAACCCGGCGATGATGTCCGCGCCGAACACGATATCGGGGCGCAGCCTGCGCACCTGCGCGCAGAACCGGATCGAATCGTCGCGCAGATGGCGGCGCTTCATGCGCTTCAGGGTCAGATCGTCGCCCGCCTGAAGGGAAAGATGCAGATGCGGCATCAGCCGCTTTTCGCAAGCCACCGCTTCCAGCAATTCGTCATCGGCCTCGATGGAATCGATGGAGGACAGGCGCAGCCGCTTCACGTCCGGCACCTGGGCGAGGATCGCCTTCACCAGTCGCCCGAGCTTCGGCGCGCCCGGCAGATCCGCGCCATAGCTGGTCATGTCGACGCCCGACAGCACCACCTCGGCATAGCCGTTGCCGGCCAGCCGCTTCACCTGCTCCACCACCGCGCCCATCGGCACGGAGCGTGAATTGCCGCGCCCATAGGGGATGATGCAGAAGGTGCAGCGATGGTCGCAGCCATTTTGCACCTGCACGAAGGCGCGCGCCCGCCCCTCGATGGCGTCGACCATGTGCGAGGCCGTCTCGCGCACCGAGAAAATGTCGTTGACGCGCGCCTTCTCGAACAGGTTGACGCCGAAATCCGGCAGGGCGCGATAGGAATGGGATTTCAGCTTTTCCTCGTTGCCGAGAACGAGATCGACCTCGTCCATCGCAACGAAGTCCTGCGGCCCGGTCTGCGCCGCGCAGCCGGTCACGATGATGCGCGCATCCGGGTTCTCGCGCCGCGCCTTGCGGATCGATTGCTTGGCCTGGCGCACCGCTTCCGCGGTCACCGCGCAGGTGTTGAAGATGATCGCCCCGCCGGCCAGCTCGCCCAGCCCCGCGGCGGAAGCCTCGCGGCGCATCACCTCCGATTCATAGGTGTTCAGCCGGCAGCCGAAGGTGACGATCTCGACGCCCTTGTCCTGCCGCATGGTCCCGTCGCCGCTCATCAGGCCGCACCGTCCCGCCGCCATGCGCCGGTGGCCGGATCGAAGGTGCCGGAAAATTCCCATTCCGCGGCCCCGGTCAGCACAACATGGTCGTCCTCGCGCCACTCGACATGAAGCGGGCCGCCGGGCGCCGTGACGGCAACGCTGCGCCCGGTGCGCCGGGTGCGCGCGGCGGCAACCGCTGCCGCGCAGGCAGCCGAACCGCAGGCCCGCGTCAGCCCGGCGCCGCGCTCCCATGTGCGGATGGTCAGACGATCAGGCCCCGTCACCTGCGCAATGGTGATGTTGGCGCGCTCGGGAAACAGCGGATGGTTTTCCAGCAACGGCCCAAAGCGGTCGAGCGCATAGGACCGCACATCCTCGTCCACCCAGAAGACGACGTGCGGATTGCCCATCGAAACGGCGGACGGGGAATGCAGAACCGGCGCATCGATCGGACCGACCTGCAATTCGATCATGCGGGTATCGCGAAATTCCTCGGCCAGCGGAATGTCCTGCCAGCCGAAACGCGGCTTTCCCATGTCGACGGAGATCAGCCCGTCCTCATGCCGGCGCGCATTGAGGATGCCGGCAACGGTTTCGAAAGTGAAGGCATGCCTGCCGGTGTCGGCGGCCAGCGCCTGCACCACGCAGCGCGTGCCGTTGCCGCAGGCCTGTGCGAAAGACCCGTCCTGATTGAGGATTTCGATGAAATGATCCGTTCCCGGCGTACGGGCATCGTGAATGGCCATGATCTGGTCGAAACGGGTGGCCGGATCGGCGGCGAGCGCAAGGGCTGCCTGCGCTGACACGCGATCCGCGCGCCCGCGCATGTCCGCAACGATGATCTCGTTGCCGATGCCGTTCATCCTGGCGAAGGGAGCCGGGCCTGACATGTCCATTTCGTTTCCAGCCTGTTCCAGCGCGCTATATGGCGGAAACGGCCTGGAATTACCAGTGCGGACCGCTTCTGGAGACCGGCCGGCCGGGGCCGGTGGAACGGACCATGCGCCACGGCTGCGCGGCTGCGCCTGTTTCGGCGTTGCAAAAACATCACACAGGCGGACACAAACCTTATTTTAACCATATCGAGTTGAAATTCTGCCACCTTCACCGAATTGGTAGGGGGCGAATTTTGAGACGGTGCCAGCGAGGCCCGGCGGAGGTTGTGATGACATTTCTGAGAACGGGCGCGATCATGGCAGTTGGCGCCGCCCTGTTGGCGAGCGGCTGTTCCAGCACGCGTTTCTCCTCGATGGACAACACGCGTCCCGAACCGTTGCAGCCTGCGCCTTCGGGACGGGTTTCCTCCAGCCAGCTGCCCCCGCCTACCGCTCCGGGCAACCCGGCGCAGTTTCCGGCCGCTCCGCAGCAGGACACGCAGGTCGCATCGCTGCCTCCCGATGGCAGCGCGCCGGCCACGGCGGCCGATCTGACGCCCGCCAGCGTCGCCGGCGTGTGGACCGTCAATGTCAACGGCCAGAGCTGCAAGGTCGCCACCCCGCAGACCAAGTTCGGTCAGGGCTACCGCGCCGGTCCGCTGCGCTGTCCGGCCCCGGTCGATGGCGTGAAGTCCTGGAATGTCGCCGGCAAGCAGCTCACCCTCTACGATCAGGATGGCGGCACGCTCGCACGCCTCTATTCGTCGGGCGGCGGCCGCTTCGATGGCCAGACGTCCAACGGCCAGCCCATCGCCCTGACCCGCTAGATATTTCCAGGGCGACATCGACATGCATCTGCGTGACGGCCTCCAGACGCGCGCCACCGTCAGGCAGGACTATCTGCATCGCGTCGAAACCGGCGCGGTGCGCCGCGACGAAACCCAGCTCGTCATCGCCGACCGGCTCGACAGGCTGATCGCCGACATTGCCGACAAACGGCTTTCGAGAAAATCGAGCGCGCTCGGCTGGCTGTTCGGCCGCAAGCGCGAAAAGCGCTCGGAAGTGCGCGGCCTCTATCTCTATGGCGGCGTCGGGCGCGGCAAGACCATGCTGATGGACATGTTCTTCGAACACGTCCCGGCCCGCGCCAAGCGCCGCGCCCATTTCAACGATTTCATGGCCGACGTGCACGACCGCATCCAGGCCCAGCGGCAGGCGCGCAAGGACGGCAGAACGAAGGAAGACGACCCCATCCCCCCCGTGGCGCGCGCCCTGGCGCGGGAAGCCTGGGTGCTGTGCTTCGACGAATTCGCCGTCACCGACATCGCCGACGCCATGATCCTGTCGCGGCTGTTCTCGGTCCTGTTCGACGAAGGCGTCGTGCTGGTGGCGACCTCCAACGTGGCGCCGCAGAACCTTTATCACAACGGCCTCAACCGCCAGCTTTTCCTGCCCTTCATCGCCATACTCGAACGCCATGCCGAGGTGCGCGATCTCGACATCGACACCGATTACCGGCTGGAGAAGCTGAACAGCCTGCCGGTTTACATCGTGCCTGCAAACGCCGCCGCCGATGCGGCGATGGACACGGCCTGGGAGGCGATGACCGAAGGGCATGTCACCGCGCCCGGCAGCGTTTCGGTAAAGGGCCGCACCGTCCCGGTGCCGCGCGCCGCCGGCGACGCCGCCCGCTTCAGCTTTGCCGAACTGTGCGAAAAACCGCTCGGCGCCCGCGATTATCTCGCCATCGCCGCGCGCTATTCCACGCTGTTCATCGATCATGTTCCGGTTCTCGACGAAACCCGCCGCAACGAGGCCAAGCGCTTCATCCTGCTCATCGACGTCATCTACGACCAGCAGCTGCGCCTGCTGATCAGCGCCGATGCGCCGCCGACCGGGCTTTACGTGGGCCGCACCGGCACCGAAGCCTTCGAGTTCGACCGCACCGCCTCGCGCCTCATCGAAATGCAGAGCCGCGACTGGCGCGACGCCTGGAACGCCCGCAACCGCGAGGCCTCACCGAACCCCGCGCGCCAGGACATGGAAGTTCGGCAAGGGTGCTGAGCCGTCACTTTTTGGAGATAATCTTTTGCTCAAAGCATGTCGCCCGGAAGCGGGAACCGGTTTCGGGACAACGACATGCGTAAAAACAAGAGCTTTGAAGCGCAGGGAGCGAAACTGAAGGATCGCGATGCGCTTCAAAGCATGTCGCCCGAAAGCGGGAACCAGTTTCGGGCGATATGCGTGAGAGAACAAGAACTTAAAGCGCGGGAAGCGAAATCTGAGAGATCGCGATGCGCTTTAAAGTTCCGGGCAGTGGAAAAGCGGTGATATTTTTGACGTTTACGTAAATTAAACAGGTTCTAAACGATTGAAAATTCAGGATTTGAAATAACCGATTGAATTTTTTCGATACCGAGGCTATGGGGTGCGGCGAAAATTCGCGGGCTCTCCACAGGCCGCCTGCCTCACCTCGACGCCATCGCGGCGCCGTCATAGCAAAGGGAAATCATCCTGACATGGCACGCAAGAAGATAGCACTGATTGGCTCCGGCATGATCGGTGGCACGCTCGCCCACCTCATCGGCCTCAAGGAACTGGGCGACGTCGTCCTGTTCGACATTGCCGAAGGCATTCCCCAGGGAAAGGGCCTCGACATCGCTGAATCTTCGCCGGTCGACGGCTTCGACGCGCGCTATGTCGGCGTCAACGACTATGCCGGCATCGAGGGCGCGGATGTGTGCATCGTCACCGCCGGCGTGCCGCGCAAGCCCGGCATGAGCCGTGACGATCTTCTGGGCATCAACCTCAAGGTGATGGAACAGGTCGGCGCCGGCATCGCCAAATACGCGCCGGACGCCTTCGTCATCTGCATCACCAACCCGCTCGACGCCATGGTCTGGGCGCTTCAGAAATTCTCCGGCCTGCCCAGGAGCCATGTCGTGGGCATGGCCGGCGTTCTGGACTCTGCCCGTTTCCGCTACTTCCTCGCCGAGGAATTCAAGGTTTCCGTCGAGGACGTGTCGGCCATGACGCTTGGCGGCCACGGCGACGACATGGTGCCGATGGTGCGTTATTCCACCGTCGCCGGCATCCCGCTGCCCGATCTGGTCAAGATGGGCTGGACCTCGAAGGAAAAGCTCGACGCCATCGTCGAGCGCACCCGCAAGGGCGGCGGCGAGATCGTCGGCCTGCTCAAGACCGGCTCCGCCTACTATGCGCCGGCTTCCTCGGCTGTCGCCATGGCCGAGAGCTACCTGAAGGACAAGAAGCGCGTGCTGCCCTGCGCCACCCATCTCAACGGCCAGTATGGCGTGAAGGACACCTATGTCGGCGTTCCGGTGGTGATCGGCGCCGGCGGTGTCGAGCGCATCATCGAACTTGAGTTCAACAAGGAAGAGCAGGCGATGTTCGAAAAGTCGCTGGCTGCCGTTCAGAGCCTGACCGAGGCCTGCACCGGCATCGCTCCGCAGCTTGCCCAGAAGTAATCAAGGAAAGTCCTGCAAATGAATATCCATGAATATCAGGGCAAGCAGCTCCTGAAAGCCTACGGTGCACCCGTCGCGGACGGCGTGGCGATCCTGTCGGCGAACGAGGCGGAAGCAGCGGCCAGGAAGCTCCCCGGCCCGCTCTATGTGGTGAAGAGCCAGATCCATGCCGGCGGCCGCGGCAAGGGCAAGTTCAAGGAACTGCCCGCCGACGCCAAGGGCGGCGTGCGCCTGTCCAGATCGGTCGAGGAAGTCGTTGCCAATGTCAACGAGATGCTGGGCAACACGCTGGTGACCAAGCAGACCGGCCCGGCCGGCAAGCAGGTCAACCGCCTCTATATCGAGGACGGCGCCGACATCGACCGCGAGCTTTATGTTTCGCTGCTGGTCGACCGCACCGTCGGCCGCGTCGCCTTCGTGGTTTCCACCGAAGGCGGCATGGACATCGAGGCCGTCGCCGAGGCGACGCCTGAGAAGATCATCACCGTCGCCATCGATCCCGACACCGGCGTCACCGATGCGGACGTGGCACAGATCAACGAGGCGCTGGAGCTCGCCGGAGAAGCTGCCGAGGACGGCAAGAAACTGTTCCCGCTGCTCTACAAGGCCTTCTCCGAGAAGGATATGAGCCTGCTTGAGATCAACCCGCTGATCGTGATGACCAATGGCCGTCTGCGGGTTCTCGACGCCAAGGTTTCCTTCGACGGCAACGCCCTCTTCCGTCATCCCGACGTGGTGGAGCTGCGCGACACCACCGAGGAAGACGAGAAGGAGATCGAAGCCTCGAAATACGACCTCGCCTATGTGGCGCTGGACGGCAATATCGGCTGCATGGTCAATGGCGCGGGCCTTGCCATGGCGACCATGGACATCATCAAGCTCTACGGAGCCGAACCCGCCAACTTCCTCGATGTCGGCGGCGGCGCGACCAAGGAGAAGGTGACGGCAGCCTTCAAGATCATCACCGCCGATCCGGCGGTCGAAGGCATCCTCGTCAACATCTTCGGCGGCATCATGAAATGCGACGTGATCGCCGAGGGCGTCATTGCCGCTGTCAAGGAAGTGGGCCTCAAGGTGCCGCTGGTGGTGCGCCTCGAAGGCACCAATGTGGAGCTTGGCAAGAAGATCATCAACGAGAGCGGGCTCAATGTCATCTCCGCCGACGATCTCGACGATGCCGCCCAGAAAATCGTCAAGGCCGTGAAAGGGAACTGACCCCAGATGTCCATTCTCATCAACAAAGACACCAAGGTCCTCGTTCAGGGTCTGACCGGCAAGACCGGCACCTTCCACACCGAGCAGGCGCTGGCCTATCACGGCACCAGGATGGTCGGCGGCATCCACCCCAAGAAGGGCGGCGAGAACTGGACCGGCGCCAGGGGCGAAATCCTGCCGATCTTCGCATCCGTCGCCGAAGGCAGGGACAAGACCGGCGCCACCGCCTCGGTCGTCTACGTGCCGCCGGCGGGAGCCGCTGCCGCGATCATCGAGGCCATCGAAGCCGAGATGGAGCTGATCGTGTGCATCACCGAGGGCATCCCGGTCATGGACATGGTCAGGGTCAAGGCGAGGCTCGACAAGTCGAAGTCGCGCCTGATCGGCCCGAACTGCCCCGGCATCGTCACCCCCGACGAGTGCAAGATCGGCATCATGCCCGGCAACATCTTCCGCAAGGGTTCGGTCGGCGTCGTTTCGCGCTCGGGCACGCTTACCTATGAAGCGGTGTTCCAGACCACCAATGAAGGGCTCGGCCAGACCACCGCCGTCGGCATCGGCGGCGATCCGGTCAAGGGCACCGAGTTCATCGACGTGCTGGAGATGTTCCTCGCCGACGACGAAACCAAGTCGATCATCATGATCGGCGAGATCGGCGGCTCGGCAGAAGAAGAAGCCGCGCAGTTCCTGCGCGACGAGGCAAAGCGTGGCCGCAGCAAGCCGATGGCCGGCTTCATCGCCGGCCGCACCGCCCCTCCCGGCCGCACCATGGGCCATGCCGGTGCCGTGATTTCGGGCGGCAAGGGCGGAGCCGAAGACAAGATTGCCGCGATGGAAGCGGCAGGCATCCGGGTGTCTCCATCCCCGGCCCGGCTGGGCAAGACCCTGGTCGAAGCCATCAAGGGCTGATCCGACGCGCCGGGCAGGTCTTCTGTCCGGCGCATCCGGTCAGGAGGGGACACTTTTCAACGGATGGCCGCAAGCCGGCCATCCCCATCGGCAGAACCGCCGCTAACCGTCAGGAGTTGAAGCACAAGCTTCAAAAGCGACATGTCGAGACAAGACCAGAAGAACGACCAATTCTCACTCTCCTCCTTCCTCTATGGCGGCAACGCCGATTATATCGAGGCGCTCCACGCCGCATGGCAGGACGACCCCTCAGCGGTCGATGCCGAGTGGCAGGACTTCTTCGCCGCGTTGCAGGACGACGCAGCCACGGTGAAGAGGAACGCCGAAGGCGCCTCCTGGAAAAAGCCCAACTGGCCGCTACAGGCCAATGGCGAGCTGATTTCCGCGCTCGACGGCAACTGGGGCCTGATCGAGAAGGTTGTCGGCAAGAAGGTGCAGGAAAAGGCCGCCACGGCCGGAACGCCGCTTTCCAACGCCGACGTGCATCAGGCGACGCGCGATTCCATTCACGCCATCATGATGATCCGCGCCTTCCGCATGCGCGGCCATCTGCATGCCAATCTCGATCCGCTCGGCATCGCCAAGCCGCAGGAAGACTATAACGAGCTGTCGCCGCAGAATTACGGCTTCACCGAAGCCGATTATGACCGTCCGATCTTTCTCGACAATGTTCTGGGCCTCGAATACGCCACCGTGCGGCAGATGCTCGACATTCTCACCCGCACCTATTGCTCGACGCTGGGCGTGGAGTTCATGCACATTTCCGATCCCGAGGAAAAGGCGTGGATTCAGGAGCGCATCGAGGGCGCCGACAAGGAGATTTCCTTCACCGCCGAGGGCAAGAAGGCGATCCTGTCGAAGCTGATCGAGGCGGAAGGCTTCGAGCAGTTCATCGACGTCAAGTACAAGGGCACCAAGCGCTTCGGCCTCGATGGCGGCGAATCGCTGATCCCGGCCCTGGAGCAGATCATCAAGCGCGGCGGCGCGCTCGGCATGAAGGAAATCGTGCTCGGCATGGCCCATCGCGGCCGCCTCAACGTGCTCAGCCAGGTGATGGCGAAGCCGCATCGCGCCATTTTCCACGAGTTCAAGGGCGGCTCCTACGCCCCTGACGACGTGGAAGGCTCGGGCGACGTGAAATATCACCTCGGCGCTTCGTCCGATCGCGAATTCGACAACAACAAGGTTCACCTGTCGCTGACGCCGAACCCCTCGCATCTGGAGATCGTCAACCCTGTGGTGATGGGCAAGGCGCGCGCCAAGCAGGACCAGATCTACGGCCGCAGCCGCGAGGAGATCGTGCCTCTGGAAGAGCGCGCCAAGGTTCTGCCGCTGCTCATCCATGGCGATGCGGCTTTCGCGGGCCAGGGCGTCGTGGCCGAGATCCTCGGCCTGTCGGGCCTGCGCGGGCATCGCGTCGCCGGCACGCTGCATGTCATCATCAACAACCAGATCGGCTTCACCACCAATCCGCGCTTCTCGCGCTCGTCCCCCTATCCCTCCGACGTCGCCAAGATGATCGAGGCCCCGATCTTCCACATCAACGGCGACGACCCGGAAGCCGTGGTCTATGCGGCCAAGGTGGCCACCGAATTCCGCATGAAGTTCCACAAGCCGGTGGTCCTGGACATGTTCTGCTACCGCCGCTTCGGCCACAACGAGGGTGACGAGCCGGCATTCACCCAGCCGCAGATGTACCGCGCCATCCGCGCCCACAAGACCGTCGTCCAGCTCTATGGCGATCGCCTGATCGCCGAAGGTCTCATCGGGCAGGCCGAAATCGACCAGATGAAAGCCCACTGGCGCGCCCATCTGGAGGAAGAGTTCGAAGCCGGCCAGACCTACAAGCCCAACAAGGCCGACTGGCTGGACGGCGTCTGGTCGGGCCTGCGCGCCGCTGACCATCAGGACGAACTGCGCCGCGGCAAAACCGCCGTTCCGGTCAAGACCCTGAAGGAAATCGGCAAGAAGCTGACCGAGGTTCCCGCCGATTTCGAGGCGCACCGCACCATCCAGCGCTTCCTCGACAATCGCCGCAAGGCGATCGAGACCGGGACCGGCATCGACTGGGCGACGGCCGAGGCGCTGGCGTTCGGCTCGATCCTGCTCGACGGCAATCCGATCCGCCTTTCCGGCCAGGATTCCGAACGCGGCACGTTCTCGCAGCGTCATTCCGTGCTGTACGACCAGCGCGACGAGAAGCGCTACATTCCGCTCAACAACCTGTCGTCCTCGCAGGCCGGCTACGAGGTCATCAACTCGATGCTCTCGGAAGAGGCCGTGCTCGGTTTCGAATATGGCTACACGCTGTCCGCGCCCAAGGCGCTGACCATGTGGGAAGCCCAGTTCGGCGACTTCGCCAACGGCGCGCAGGTGGTGTTCGACCAGTTCATCTCGTCGGGCGAGCGCAAATGGCTGCGCATGTCGGGTCTCGTGTGCCTGCTGCCGCATGGCTATGAGGGCCAGGGGCCGGAGCATTCCTCCGCCCGCCTGGAGCGCTTCCTCCAGCTGTGCGCCGAAGACAACATGCAGGTCGCCTACCCCACGACGCCGGCCAACTATTTCCACATCCTGCGCCGGCAGCTCAAGCGCGACTTCCGCAAGCCGCTGATCCTGATGACGCCGAAGTCGCTGCTGCGCCACAAGCGCGCCGTCTCGACGATCGCCGAACTGTCGGGCGAAAGCTCCTTCCACCGCCTGCTGTGGGACGATGCGCAGTATCTGGGCGATCAGCCGGTCAGGCTGGTCAAGGATTCCAAGATCCGCCGCGTCGTTTTGTGCACGGGCAAGGTCTATTACGATCTTTACGAGGAGCGCGAGAAGCGCGGCATCAACGACATCTACCTGCTGCGCGTCGAACAGCTCTACCCGTTCCCGGCAAAGGCCCTGATCACCGAATTGTCGCGGTTCCGCAATGCGGAGATGGTGTGGTGTCAGGAGGAGCCCAAGAACATGGGCGCCTGGTCGTTCATCGATCCCTATCTGGAATGGGTTCTGGCCCATATCGACGCCAGGCACCAGCGCGTGCGCTATACAGGCCGCCCGGCCGCCGCCTCCCCGGCGACGGGCCTCATGTCGAAGCATCTGGCGCAGCTTGCCGCCTTCCTCGAAGACGCACTCGGCGAATAGAAATTCAAGAAGAAAGAACGGACAGGCATCATGGCTACCGAAATCCGCGTTCCCACTTTGGGTGAATCCGTCAGTGAAGCCACCATCGGCAAATGGTTCAAGAAGGTCGGCGACGCCATCGCCGTCGACGAGCCGCTGGTCGAGCTGGAAACCGACAAGGTGACGGTCGAGGTGCCGGCGCCCTCCGCCGGAACGCTGGTTGAGATCGCCGCCAAGGAAGGCGAGACCGTCGGCATCGGCGCGCTGCTGGGCACCATCGGCGAAGGCACGGGCGCCGCCCCGTCGCCGAAGCAGGACGTTGCCGTGGCGCAGGCTTCCGCCCCGACCGCGGCTTCAACCACAAAGGAAGCCGCCGCCCAGCAGGCGAAGGTCGCGGGCCCGGCTCCGATCGAACAGCGCAGCATGCCGCCTGCCCCCTCCGCCTCCAAGCTTCTTGCTGAAAACAACCTCTCGGCAGATCAGGTATCGGGTTCCGGCAAGCGTGGTCAGGTGCTGAAGGGCGATGTGCTCGACGCCATCGCCAGAGGCGCGCCTTCGCAGCCGGCCGAGGCTCCGGCCGTGGCCCGCGCGCCTTCCGCGGCGCAAGACGAGGTACGCGAGGAACGCGTGCGCATGACGCGCCTGCGCCAGACCATCGCACGCCGCCTCAAGGAGGCCCAGTCCACCGCCGCCATGCTCACCACCTTCAACGAGGTGGATATGAAGCCGGTGATGGATCTGCGCGCCAGGTACAAGGACCTGTTTGAGAAGAAGCATGGCGTGAAGCTTGGCTTCATGGGCTTCTTCACCAAGGCCGTGACCCACGCGCTGAAGGAAATCCCGGCGGTCAACGCAGAGATCGACGGCACCGACATCATCTACAAGAACTACGCCCATATCGGCGTGGCTGTCGGCACCGACAAGGGCCTCGTGGTTCCGGTGGTGCGCGACGCCGATTCCATGTCGATCTCGCAGATCGAGAAGGAAATCGGCCGCCTCGGGCTGGCCGCGCGCGACGGCAAGCTGTCGGTCGCCGACATGCAGGGCGGTACCTTCACCATCTCCAACGGCGGCGTCTATGGCTCGCTGATGTCGACGCCGATCCTCAACGCGCCGCAGTCCGGCATCCTCGGCATGCACAAGATCCAGGAGCGCCCGGTCGTGGCCGGCGGGCAGATCGTCATCCGCCCGATGATGTATCTGGCGCTGTCCTATGATCACCGCATCGTCGACGGCAAGGAGGCGGTGACCTTCCTCGTGCGCGTCAAGGAAACGCTGGAGGATCCCGAGCGTCTGGTTCTGGACCTCTGAGCAGGGAGCGGTCGTTCGTGGTGACGGGTCATCTTGTCCGGCAAGGTGGCGGGGCGGTTTGCCTGGCCGCCCTGCTCATCGCGCAGACGGCGGGTGCGCATGCCGCCTGCCCGATGCCTCTGGCCGTCTATGAAGATGGCGCCAAAAGCGCCGGCATCGACTTTCGCCCCACGAAAGATTCGATGGTCGTCACCAACAGCTTCCGGATGAACCTCGCGACCGGCATCCAGCTCGAAGGCATCGTCATGTGGAGCGAGGAAACCCCGCGCCCCTACGCATCCCTGCTGCACGAATGCCCCGAAGGGGACGTGACCGGAGATGAGATCGCCGAATGCACCCTGTGGGAAGGGCCCGTCTATGCCGTGGATGACAAGGGCGGCGCCGGTCTTCTCCCCAAAGAGGACGCCTCCGCCCCGCAGGCATTGATATTCCCCGACCTCGGTCCGACATTGCGGCAGGCGGCCATTTTCGAAACCGCAGCCGCGGACGAGCTTCCCGGCGACGTGTTCGTGCTGAGTGGCTGTCAGGAATAGATTTCTTCACCCGCGCGCCGCTTGCCGGCCATCGCGACCCAATTGAAATGGCCGCAGCGGCCAGCAGGAAAGGAATGGACAAATGGCATATGATGTCGTCGTCATCGGCTCTGGTCCGGGCGGCTATGTGTGCGCCATCAAGGCAGCCCAACTCGGTCTCAAGGTCGCCGTCGTCGAAAAGCGCGAGGCGCTGGGCGGCACTTGCCTGAATATCGGCTGCATCCCTTCCAAGGCGCTGTTGCATGCTTCGGAAATGTTTGCCGAAGCCGGCCACTCCTTCGATGCGCTCGGCGTGGAAATTCCCGCTCCGAAGCTGAACCTCGAAAAAATGATGGCTCACAAGGACACGACCGTATCCGCCAACGTGTCGGGCGTCGCCTTCCTGTTCAAGAAGAACAAGATCGACTGGCTGCGCGGCACCGGCAAGGTCATCGCCGCCGGCAAGGTCGCGGTCATCGCCGAAGATGGCAGCTCGCAGGATGTCGAGACGAAGAACATCGTCATCGCCACCGGTTCCGACGTCGCCGGCATCCCCGGCGTCGAGGCCGGCATCGACGAGAAGGTGATCGTCTCTTCCACCGGCGCGCTGGCGCTGGCGAAGGTGCCCGGGCATCTGGTCGTCGTCGGCGGCGGGGTGATCGGTCTGGAGCTTGGCTCGGTCTGGGCCCGCCTCGGCGCGAAGGTCACGGTGGTCGAGTTCCTCGACACCATTCTGGGCGGCATGGACGGCGAAGTCGCCAAACAGTTCCAGCGCATGCTGGGCAAGCAGGGCTTCACCTTCAAGCTCGGATCGAAGGTCACCGGCGTGGCGAAGTCCGGCAAGGGCGCTTCCGTGACGTTCGAACCGGTGAAGGGCGGCGACGCGGAAACGATCGAGGCCGATGCGGTGCTGATCGCAACCGGCCGCAAGCCCTATACCGAAGGGCTGGGGCTGAAGGAGGCCGGCGTCGGGCTGGACGAACGCGGCCGCGTGAAGACCGACGGCCATCTGCGCACCAATGTGCCGGGCATCTATGCCATCGGCGACGTGGTGGCGGGCCCGATGCTCGCCCACAAGGCCGAGGATGAAGGCGTGGCCGTTGCCGAGATCATCGCCGGTCAGGCCGGACATGTGAACTACGATGTCATTCCGGGCGTCGTCTACACCAGCCCCGAGGTCGCTTCGGTCGGCAAGACCGAGGAAGAGCTGAAGAAGGCCGGCATCGCCTACAAGTCCGGCAAGTTCCCCTTCACCGCCAATGGCCGCGCGCGCGCCATGCAGCACACCGATGGCTTCGTGAAGGTGCTGGCCGACAAGGAGACCGACCGCGTGCTCGGCGTTCACATCGTCGGCTTCGGCGCCGGCGAGATGATCCACGAGGCAGCGGTCCTGATGGAATTCGGCGGCTCTTCGGAGGACCTCGCCCGCACCTGTCACGCGCATCCGACCATGTCGGAGGCGGTCAAGGAAGCGGCGCTCGCCGCCTTCTTCAAGCCGATCCACATCTGATCGGCTGATCCCGAACGAGAACGGCCCGCCAATCGGCGGGCCGTTTCTTTTCCATCGACGCCCGGTCAGTTGGCCGGCTGGGCCGGCGAAGACTGGGTCGGCGAAGGCTGGGTCGGCGCAGGCGTGCTGTCGGTGGGAGCCGGCGCAGGCTGGGTCGGTGCAGGCTGGGCCGGCGCAGGTTCGGCCGGTGCGGGCTCCGTCGGTGCGGGCGCAGGTTCAACCGGTGCCGGCTCCGTCGGTGCCGGCGCGGCCGGAGCGGGCGGCGGTTCGGCCGGCGCGGGCGCAGGTGCCGGCTCGGTAGCCGCGGGCGGCGGCGGCGGCGCAGGCCGGTTGCTGCCGGCAAACAGATAATAGGCGGCAAGCGCCAGCACCACGACGATCAGCGCGATCAGCCATGTGCCGCCGCTGCCGCGCGACGGGGGCGGCGGTTCGGGCTCCACATGCGGCGGTACGGGATTCAATGGATCCAGCGGACGGGATTCGTCCGGACCCGGCTTACGGGGATTGGCCATTCTGTCCTCCAGGAAATGGATCAAGCAACAGGAAGTCAACGCATGACGCGCCGACAGGTTGCATGTGTTCGCGCAGAGCAGCTTGCAGGGCTGGAGCGTTTCCAGGAAAAATGGAAACGCTTTTCCGGTTCGCAAACGCGGCAAGACAAGGACTTGCAGCCGTTCGGCGATTCCGTGGAACCATGAACGGCTCTATTGCGCCGCGCTTACCGTATAGCCCGCCTCGCGGAAACCTTCCACGAGACCCTCTGGTCCGGGCAGATGCAGCGCGCCTACCGCGATGAAGGCGTTGCCCTGCGCGAGGAACTTGTCCGCGCTGGCGATCATGCCCTTGTTGCGCTTGTCGATCAGCGCTTCCTCGAAGGCCGCATAGCCGGCCATGTCGCCGCCCTGCTGCGGCATGACCGCGGTGAACATCGGCATGATCATGCCGACTTCGCCCTGCTGGTAGAGCCGGATCATGGTTTCGCTAAGATCGTCGACGCCGTCGCCCAGCCGCACCGTCTCCACCAGCCCCTGAATGTGGAACTCCATCGGCAATGAAGCCATGGCGCGAAGCTGGTCCGCCGCCGTTTCCAGGCCGCCCAGCGCCTTGCCGGCGGCCTCCGCATCCCGCGCCAGCTTCACGTCGAGAATGGCTTCTCCGGCTGAACGGCGGGCAAGCTCGCACTGCGGAACCGCCACGACGCCGAGCAGCATCCACGGTTTCATTTTGGCCACGCTGGCGAACGGGATTCCACGCGCATCCAGGCCTTTCTTCAGCGCCTCCGCATCTTCCGGGGAAAGCTGCGCCGCAAGCGTCTGCGATCCGGTGAACATCATCAGTTCGGGATCCTCCGACATGGCCGCCATCATGCGGGAGGGATCGAGCACATCCGTGGTTTCGATCACGACGGTTGCCGCCTCGTCATATGCGGCCCGCGCCGCCGGCGGCAGCGCGACCACGCGCGGGTCGCTGAGATGAAACGTGCCGAACAGGTAGGAGGGCGCGACACCCTGCTTCTCCAGCTTCCACAACACGCCCTTGCCGTTGAGCACGGTGTCGGCTTCCTTGCGGACGCTCGCATAGGCGTCCGGATCGTCCTTGCGGAGCTTTTCCATGAGGTCGGCGCCGGCGCAGATCGTGGCATCCGCTTGCGCCCGGCCCGTCGCCATCGCCAGAACGATCAGGAAGGTAATGAAAAACAACAGATTCAGCCCGGCAAGCAGCTTCATGCAGAACAGGGCGGCGCGATCGGCGAAAGCGAATGTGCGTGTCATGGTTTTTCCACCAGAGCCGTTCAAGGTTTCACGGAATCGCCGAACGGCTCCAGGCCTTTGTTTTGGCGCGTTTGCGAACCGGAAAAGCGTTTCCACTTTTCCTGGAAACGCTCTAGCCTCAAATCCCGGCCAAACCGTTAAGACGCCGCCGTCTCATGCGCGCGGATGCGCCGAATCGTAGATTTCGAGCAGCCGCGCCGTATCGACGCCGGTATAGGCCTGCGTGGTCGACAGGCTGGCATGGCCGAGCAGTTCCTGAATGGTGCGCAGATCTCCGCCCCGCCCCAGCAGATGCGTGGCAAAGGAATGGCGCAGCGCATGCGGCGTCGCCGTTTCCGGCAGGTTGAGCGCCGAACGCAGCTTCGCCATCTCGCGCTGGATGATCGCGGCGTTGAGCGGCCCGCCCCGCGCGCCCCGAAACAGCTTCTCGCCGTCTTCGAGCCGATAGGGACACAGGCGGCGATACTCCATCACCGCCTTCACCGTGACCGGCAGCAGCGGCGCCAGCCGGGTTTTCCCGCCCTTGCCCGTCACCCGCAATACGGTTTCGTCACCGCTGGCCAGATCGCCGCCACTCAGCCCAAGGGCTTCGGAAATGCGCAGGCCGCAGCCATAGAGCAGGGTCAGCACCGCCGCGTTGCGGGCGGCGATCCAGGGCTCCTCGGCCAGCTGCTCCTCCGTCGCCACCACGCGCCTGGCATCGGCTGCCGTCAGCGGCTTGGGCAGCGATTTCGGCTGGCGGGGCGCGCGCATGGCCGCCGCCCCGGCCGCGTTGACCATGCCGCGCCGCTCCAGAT
>JAZIHP010000081.1:0-17185 GCA_036678505.1 Alphaproteobacteria bacterium | reverse complement strand
CATAAGCACGGAAATCACCGAAATACTTCGTGATCGCCGCCGTCGTCGACGTCTTGCCATGGTCAACGTGACCAATCGTGCCAATGTTCACATGAGGCTTATTGCGCTCGAATTTACCTTTTGCCATGTGAGATCTCCATTCCTGCTTGCCCACCGGGGCGTTGAATTAAGTTACAATGCAACCCGTGTGGGATTACGCGTATTTCTTCTGGACTTCCTGAGCCACCGCAGTCGGAACCGCTTCATAGTGGTCGAACTGCATGGTGTACTGGGCGCGGCCCTGCGACATCGAACGCAGCGTATCCACGTATTTGAACATGTTCGCCAGCGGCACCATGGCATTGATGACCACGGCGATGCCGCGGGCTTCCTGCCCCTGAATCTGACCGCGACGGCTGTTCAGGTCGCCGATGATGTTGCCCACATATTCTTCCGGGGTCACGACCTCGACCTTCATGACAGGTTCGAGCAGCTGCACACCGAGCTTCGGAGCCGCTTCGCGGAAGCAGGCGCGGGAAGCGATTTCAAACGCCAGGACCGACGAGTCGACATCGTGGAAAGCGCCGTCGACGAGCGTCGCCTTGACGCTGATCATCGGGAAGCCGGCGAACGGACCGGAAGACAGAACGCTTTCGATGCCCTTCTGAACGCCGGGGATGTATTCCTTCGGCACGGCGCCGCCGACGATCTTGGATTCGAAAGAGTAATCCTCGCTCTCGGTGTTCGGCTCGAAGATAACCTTGACGCGGGCGAACTGGCCCGTGCCGCCGGTCTGCTTCTTATGGGTGTAGTCCTGCTCGTGAGTGCGGGTGATGGTCTCACGATAGGCGACCTGCGGAGCGCCGACATTGGCCTCGACCTTGAACTCGCGCTTCATGCGGTCGACGATGATGTCGAGGTGAAGCTCGCCCATGCCGGCGATGATCGTCTGGCCGCTTTCCTCGTCGGTCTTGACGCGGAAGGACGGATCCTCGGCAGCCAGGCGATGCAGCGCCAGGCCCATCTTTTCCTGGTCGGCCTTGGTCTTCGGCTCGATGGCGATCTGAATGACCGGCTCGGGGAAGTCCATGCGCTCCAGAATGACCGGGGCGAGAGGATCGCAGAGCGTGTCGCCGGTGCCGGTTTCCTTGAGGCCAGCCAGGGCGACGATGTCGCCGGCGAAAGCTTCATCGATGTCGGCACGCGAGTTGGAGTGCATCTGAAGCATGCGGCCAACGCGCTCTTTCTTGCCCTTCACGGTGTTCTCGATCGACATGCCCTTGGTGAGCTTGCCGGAATAGATGCGGGCGAAGGTCAGCGAACCGACGAAGGGGTCGTTCATGATCTTGAACGCCAGCATCGACAGCGGCTCGTCGTCGGTCGAATGACGAACGATCTCGGCCTCGGTCTTGGCATCGATGCCCTTGATGGCCGGAATTTCATCCGGAGCCGGCAGGTAGTCGATCACGGCGTCGAGCAGAGGCTGAACGCCCTTATTCTTGAACGCCGTGCCGCAAAACACCGGGTGGAACTTGACGGCGATGGTGCCCTTGCGGATCAGGGCGCGAAGCTCCTCCACCGAAGGAACATTGCCTTCCAGGTAAGCGTTCATCGCATCATCGTCCATCTCGACGGCGGTCTCGATGAGCTTTTCACGATATTCTTCGGCTCTGGCCTGAAGGTCGGCCGGAATTTCGACGACGTCCCACTGAGCGCCCAGAGCCTCGTCGTGCCAGACGAGCGCCTTCATCTCCAGCAGATCGATGACGCCCTTGAACTCGCTTTCAGCGCCGATAGGCAGCTGCAAAGCCAGCGGAACGGCACCGAGACGCGACTTGATCATGTCGAGGCAGCGGTAGAAATCCGCGCCGATCTTGTCCATCTTGTTGCAGAAGATCATCCGCGGAACGTCATACTTCTCAGCCTGACGCCAGACGGTTTCCGTCTGCGGCTCGACACCTGCGTTGGAGTCCAGCAGGGTGATGGCGCCATCGAGCACGCGCAGCGAACGCTCGACCTCGATGGTGAAATCGACGTGGCCGGGGGTGTCGATGATGTTGAAACGACGATCCTTGCCATCACGGCCCTTCCACGACGTGGTCGTGGCAGCCGAGGTGATGGTGATGCCGCGCTCCTGCTCCTGCTCCATCCAGTCCATGGTCGAAGCGCCATCGTGCGTCTCGCCCATCTTGTGGTTCTTGCCGGTGTAATAAAGGATACGCTCGGTCGTCGTCGTCTTGCCGGCATCGATGTGGGCCATGATGCCGAAGTTACGATAGTCGTGGATGGGAAATTCGCGGGCCATGGGAGGTGCCTCTTACTCTTCTTTCGCGCTTTACCAGCGGTAGTGCGCGAAGGCGCGGTTGGCTTCCGCCATCTTGTGGGTGTCTTCACGCTTCTTGACGGCGGTGCCGCGGTTGTTCGCAGCGTCCATCAGCTCGCCCGAAAGACGGTCGATCATGGTGGTCTCGTTACGGTTGCGGGCAGCCGTGATCAGCCAGCGGATCGCCAGGGCCTGACGACGCTCGGGACGGACATCGACGGGAACCTGGTAGGTCGCACCGCCGACGCGACGCGAACGGACTTCCACATGCGGCGCGACATTGTCGAGCGCCTGATGGAAAACCGAAACCGGCTCCTGCTTGGTCTTGCTCTGAACCTGGTCGAGCGCGCTATAGACGATGCCCTCGGCAACCGACTTCTTGCCATCATACATGACGGCGTTCATGAACTTGGTGATGACCAGATCGCCGAATTTCGGATCCGGGTTGATCTCACGCTTATCTGCACTGTGACGACGGGACATGCTCTTGTCTCTCTTCTCTCGCGCGGCGCCTCAAAAAAGAAGCGCCGAAGCCGCAAACTTACTTCGGACGCTTGGCGCCGTACTTGGAGCGACGCTGCTTGCGGTTCTTGACACCCTGCGTATCGAGCACGCCACGAATGATGTGATAGCGCACGCCGGGAAGGTCCTTGACGCGGCCGCCACGGATCATGACCACGGAGTGCTCCTGAAGGTTATGCCCCTCGCCCGGGATATAACCAATGACCTCGAAGCCATTGGTCAGGCGGATCTTCGCAACCTTGCGCAGCGCAGAGTTCGGCTTCTTCGGGGTCGTCGTATAGACGCGGGTGCAGACGCCACGCTTCTGCGGGTTCTGCTGCATGGCCGGGACTTTGTTGCGCACTGCCGGCGCCTTGCGCGGCTTGCGGATCAGCTGGTTGACGGTAGGCATTAAACCCTCTTGTCTCTCAATTCCGTGTCTCAAACCCAGTCAGGGCAGTCTCAAGGACCGTTTCCATACGCAAATTCGGGCCACAAACCGCCTCTTGCGGTGCTGCCCGAACAAAAAGCAGAGGAAGCGTTACCGCTTCATGCGTGACGGAAATGTCTTTTCGCTCGTAAAACGAACCCTGTTTGAGGCTAACTCCGAAGCGCGTCGCCTCGAAAAGGAAAGTCTCACATCGGTTCAGACTGGGCGGCTTCTACGCGCAACACCCGGTTTCGTCAACCCCGCGACGCCATATTCTGCGCCAAAACCCTGCAAACGCGCCGTTTTGGGCGCCGCCGGTAATTTTCTGTCCCGAAGGATATGCGATTGCGCATAATGTGGTCGCGTTTCCGGCACCATACAAGGCCCCTTCAAGCGATCTCCGGTTCGTGGCAGTGATAATCCACGAACAATTCGGGAATCAGCCATGAACGACAACGATATGCGCGACTCAGAACGCGCCGTCACCATCATTACCGGCCGCGTCTGGCACCGTAAGGGCGGCGCGGCGGAAGGCGTTCATGTGATGCTGGTCGCGCCCGATGACGATTCGGCCGTACGCAGAGCGCTGGAATCACTGGCCGCCGAAGGCTATGCGGAAGCCGAGCTCGACCAGATCGGCGACATGCAGGGCGAACCCGACGAGGAGCCGCATCTGTCGGCCTATCAGGGCGCGCTCGAAGGAGAGGTGTCCGTCATCACATTCGACGAGCCGGAGTGAGCCGCCCTTTCTCCTTTAAAGCCTCTCGCGCCCCTTAAACCGTGTCGCGATCGTTCACATCGGCTCCCCGCGCTTCAGGCTCGATCCGGGAGCGAAAACAAGAAAGGCCGCCGGATCGCCCCGGCGGCCTTTCCCGCTTTCGTGAAACCCGCTGCGAGGTTTACTCGGCGGGCGTCGTCATATCGACCAGCATCGGCTCGGCCGTTTCCGCACCCGAGGCCTTGCGGCGCTCGTCGAGGATCAGCTCGTCGCGCGAGGTGGCGATGCGCCGGATCTGGCTCATCTGCCCGCCGGTGCCGGCCGGGATCAGGCGGCCCACGATGACATTCTCCTTCAGGCCCTGCAGCATGTCGGTCTTGCCGGCAACCGCTGCCTCGGTAAGCACGCGCGTGGTTTCCTGGAACGACGCGGCCGAGATGAAGGACGGCGTCTGCAGCGAGGCCTTGGTGATGCCCAGCAGCACCGGCTGACCTTCGGCGGGCTTCTTGCCTTCCTCGACCAGACGGTCGTTGACCTCGTCCAGCTCGATCACGTCGACATGATCGCCCGCGATGTAGGTCGAATCGCCCTGCTCGGTGATTTCCACCTTCTGCAGCATCTGGCGAACGATCACCTCGATATGCTTGTCGTTGATCGGAACGCCCTGCAACCGGTAGACTTCCTGGATTTCGTTGACGAGGTAGGAAGCAAGCGCTTCGACGCCGCGGATCGCCAGAATGTCGTGGGGCGCGGGGTTGCCGTCGAGGATGTAGTCGCCCTTCTCGATCGAGTCGCCGTCCTGGAGATGGAACGGCTTGCCCTTCGGGATCAGGTATTCCATCGGCTCCATCGTCGAGTCCTGCGGCTCGATGATGATGCGGCGCTTGTTCTTGTAATCGCGGCCGAAGCGGATCGTGCCATCGATCTCCGCGATGATGGCGTGATCCTTCGGACGACGGGCTTCGAACAGTTCCGCGACGCGCGGCAGACCACCGGTGATGTCCTTGGTCTTGGCGCTTTCCATCGGCACGCGGGCCAGCACGTCGCCCGGACGGACCTGGGCGCCCGGCTCGACCGAGAGAATGGCCTCGACCGAGAGCAGGAAGCGCGCATCGCCACCCTTGGAGAGCTTGGCGACCTTGCCCTTGGTGTCCTGAATGACGATGGCCGGCTTGAGATCCGCGCCACGCGGCGTCGAACGCCAGTCGATGACCTCGCGCTTGGTGATGCCGGTCGATTCGTCGGCGGTTTCCTTCACCGAGATGCCGTCGACCAGATCCTCGAACTCGACGCGGCCCTCGACCTCGGTGAGAACCGGACGGGTGTAGGGGTCCCACTCGGCCACACGCTGGCCACGCTTCACCGTATCGCCGTCATCGACGAAGATGCGCGAGCCGTAGGTTACGCGGTGCGTGGCCCGCTCCTTGCCGGCTTCGTCGAGGATCAGGATCGCCATGTTGCGGCCCATCACCACGAGGTGACCGTCGGAGTTGCGCACCACGTTGCGGTTGCGGATCTGCACCGTGCCCTCATAGGAGGCTTCGAGGAACGAGCTGTCTACCACCTGCGCCGTACCGCCCATGTGGAAGGTACGCATGGTAAGCTGGGTGCCCGGCTCGCCGATGGACTGGGCGGCGATAACGCCGACAGCCTCGCCGATGTTGACCGGCGTGCCACGGGCAAGATCGCGGCCGTAGCAGACCGCGCAGACGCCGGTGCGCACTTCACAGGTGAGCGCCGAGCGAATGCGGACCGACTGGACGCCGGCCTTCTCGATGGTCTCGACGTCGCGCTCGTCCATGAGCGTGCCGGCCTTGACCAGCACCTCGCCGGAAACCGGATGCAGGATGTCATCCAGCGCGGTGCGGCCAAGCACGCGCTGGCCGATCGACGCGACCACCTGACCGGCATCGACGATCGGCTGCATGGTGAGGCCCTTGTCGGTGCCGCAGTCGATGGAGTTGACGATGCAGTCCTGCGCCACGTCGACCAGGCGACGGGTGAGGTAGCCCGAGTTCGCCGTCTTCAACGCGGTGTCGGCCAGACCCTTGCGGGCGCCGTGGGTCGAGTTGAAGTATTCGAGAACGGTGAGGCCTTCCTTGAAGTTGGAGATGATGGGCGTCTCGATGATCTCGCCGCTGGGCTTGGCCATCAGGCCGCGCATGCCGGCCAGCTGACGCATCTGCGTGGGCGAGCCGCGCGCGCCGGAGTGCGACATCATGTAGATCGAGTTCATCGGCTTCTGGCGGCCATTGTCGTCGAACTCGACCGCCTTGATGCGGCCCATCATTTCCTCGGCGACCTTTTCCGAGCACTTGGCCCAGGCATCGACCACCTTGTTGTACTTCTCGCCCTGGGTGATCAAGCCGTCATTGTACTGCTGCTCATATTCCTTGGCGAGCGCTTCGGTGTCGGAAACCAGCCTGGCCTTGGTGTCGGGAATGACCATGTCGTCCTTGCCGAACGAAATGCCGGCGCGGCAGGCATGGGCAAAGCCGAGCTGCATGATGCGGTCGCAGAAAATGACCGTCTCCTTCTGGCCGCAATGGCGGTAGACGGTGTCGATCATCCTGGAGATGTTCTTCTTCGTCATCTCCTGGTTGGCGGTTTCGAACGGAACGTTGACGTTCTTCGGCAGAAGTTCGCCGATGATCATGCGGCCGGGGGTCGTTTCGTAAATCTTCGAAACTTCCCTGCCTTCGGCGTCCACGGTCCGGAAGCGGCCCTTGATCCTGGCATGAAGGGTTACGGCGCGGGTTTCCAGCGCATGCTGCATCTCGCCCATATCGGCGAAGGCCATGCCCTCGCCCGGCTCGTTCTGGTTCATGATCGACAGGTAGTAGAGGCCGAGAACCATGTCCTGCGACGGCACGATGATCGGCGCGCCGGAAGCCGGATGCAGGATGTTGTTGGTCGACATCATCAGCACGCGGGCTTCAAGCTGCGCTTCCAGCGACAGCGGAACGTGCACGGCCATCTGGTCGCCGTCGAAGTCGGCGTTGAAGGCGGTGCAGACCAGCGGATGAAGCTGGATCGCCTTGCCTTCGATCAGCGTCGGCTCGAACGCCTGAATGCCAAGACGGTGCAGGGTCGGGGCGCGGTTCAGAAGCACCGGGTGTTCGCGGATAACCTCGTCGAGGATATCCCAGACCTCCGGACGCTCCTTCTCGACCAGCTTCTTCGCCTGCTTGACGGTCGAGGAAAAACCCTTCGCGTCGAGGCGGGCATAGATGAACGGCTTGAACAGTTCGAGCGCCATCTTCTTCGGCAGGCCGCACTGGTGCAGCTTGAGTTCCGGGCCGGTCACGATGACCGAACGGCCGGAATAGTCGACGCGCTTGCCGAGCAGGTTCTGGCGGAAGCGGCCCTGCTTGCCCTTGAGCATGTCGGACAGCGACTTCAGCGGGCGCTTGTTGGCGCCGGTGATGACGCGGCCGCGACGGCCGTTGTCGAACAGGGCGTCGACGGCTTCCTGCAACATGCGCTTCTCGTTGCGCACGATGATGCCGGGCGCGCGAAGCTCGATCAGGCGCTTCAGGCGGTTGTTGCGGTTGATGACGCGGCGATAGAGATCGTTCAGGTCGGAGGTCGCGAAGCGGCCGCCATCCAGCGGAACCAGCGGACGCAGATCCGGCGGGATGACCGGAACCACCTTCATGATCATCCATTCCGGGCGGTTGCCGGATTCCATGAAGTTCTCGACCACCTTCAGGCGCTTGAGCAGTTTCTTCTGCTTCAGCTCCGAGGTCGTGGAAGCGAGATCCGAACGCAGGTCGCCCGCGATCTTCTCCAGTTCCATGGAGGACAGAAGCTCATGGATGGCTTCGGCGCCGATCATGGCGGTGAAGCTGTCCTCGCCATATTCGTCAACGGCCAGCATGTACTCTTCCTCGGAGAGCAGCTGGTTTTCCTTCAGCGCGGTGAGGCCCGGCTCGGTGACGATGTAGTTCTCGAAATAGAGAACGCGCTCGATATCCTTCAGCGTCATGTCGAGCAGCGTGCCGATGCGGGAGGGCAGCGACTTCAGGAACCAGATATGCGCGACCGGGGCCGCCAGCTCGATATGGCCCATGCGCTCGCGGCGAACGCGCGACAGCGTCACTTCCACACCGCACTTCTCGCAGATGACGCCCTTGTACTTCATGCGCTTGTACTTGCCGCACAGGCACTCATAGTCCTTGATCGGACCGAAGATGCGCGCGCAGAACAGGCCGTCGCGCTCGGGCTTGAACGTACGGTAGTTGATCGTCTCCGGCTTCTTGATCTCGCCGAAGGACCACGACAGGATCTTCTCCGGGCTGGCGAGCGAAATCCGGATGGAATCGAACACCTGCGCAGGGGCCTGCGGGTTGAAGAGATTCATGACCTCTTGGTTCATGCCATTCTCCTTTGCGGGGTCCTCGAATACCCCAATTTCGTTTTCGTGCGGGGGGAGACCCGCGAGAACCGGCCTCAGCCGGAAAATTTCATGTGGCCGTTCAGGCCGGCCGGCGGCCGCGCTCCGGCGCGGCCGCATCGGGCTCGTTATTCCGCGGCGTCCGGCATCTGCGTCGGAGCGTTGTCCTGCTTGGTGTTCTCAAGCTCGACATTGAGACCGAGCGAACGCATTTCCTTGACCAGAACGTTGAAGCTCTCGGGAATGCCTGCCTCGAACGTGTCGTCGCCGCGCACGATCGCCTCGTAGACCTTGGTGCGGCCGGCCACGTCGTCCGACTTCACGGTCAGCATTTCCTGCAGCGTGTAGGCGGCGCCATAGGCTTCGAGCGCCCACACCTCCATCTCGCCGAAGCGCTGGCCGCCGAACTGCGCCTTGCCGCCGAGCGGCTGCTGGGTGACGAGCGAGTACGGGCCGATCGAACGGGCGTGGATCTTGTCGTCGACCAGGTGGTGGAGCTTCAGCATGTAGATGTAGCCCATGGTCACCTTGCGGTCGAACGGCTCGCCCGTACGTCCGTCATAAAGCTGCGACTGGCCGGAGGTGTGCAGGCCTGCCTGCGTCAGCATGCGGTCGATGTCGGCTTCGTTCGCACCGTCGAACACCGGCGTCGCGATCGAAACGCCGCGACGCATCTGCTCGCCCAGACGCACGACCGATCCGTCGTCATAGTCGCGAACCGGCTCGTTGCGGTCATTCGAGGGAATGACGGCCTCGATGGTCTCGCGCAGGGGCTTGATGTCGCCGCTGGCGTTATAGGCATCGATCAGCTCGCCGATCTTCCTGCCCATGCCGGCGCAAGCCCAGCCGAGATGCGTCTCCAGAATCTGCCCGACATTCATGCGCGAAGGCACGCCGAGCGGATTGAGCACGATGTCGGCATGCGTGCCGTCTTCGAGGAACGGCATGTCCTCGACGGGAACGATGCGCGACACGACGCCCTTGTTGCCGTGACGGCCGGCCATCTTGTCGCCTGGCTGCATCTTGCGCTTCACGGCCACGAAGACCTTGACCATCTTCATGACGCCCGGAGGCATTTCGTCGCCGCGCTGCACCTTCTCGACCTTGTCCATGAAACGCTGCTCCAGCGCCTTCTTGGAATCGTCGTACTGGCCGCGCAGGGCCTCCAGCTCGCTCTGCAGCTTCTCGTTCTCGACGGCAAACTGCCACCATTGCGAACGCGGGTAGTCGTCCAGCGTCTCGCGCGCCAGCGTGGAGCCCTTCTTGAAGCCCTTCGGCCCCGCAATGGCTTCCTTGCCGATCAGCACGTCGGCCAGACGCGCATAGACGTTGCGGTCCAGAATGGCCTGCTCGTCGTCACGGTCCTTGGCGAGGCGCTCGATCTCCTCGCGCTCGATGGCCATGGCGCGCTCGTCCTTCTCCACGCCGTGGCGGTTGAAGACGCGCACCTCGACGACCGTGCCGAAGGTGCCCGGAGGCATGCGCATGGAGGTGTCGCGCACGTCGGACGCCTTCTCGCCGAAGATGGCGCGCAGAAGCTTTTCTTCCGGCGTCATCGGGCTTTCACCCTTCGGCGTGATCTTGCCGACGAGAATGTCGCCCGGCTGCACTTCCGCACCGATGTAGACGATGCCGGCCTCGTCGAGGTTCTTCAGCGCTTCTTCCGAGACGTTTGGAATGTCGCGCGTGATTTCCTCCGGACCGAGCTTGGTGTCGCGCGCCATGACCTCGAACTCCTCGATGTGGATCGAGGTGAAGATGTCGTCGGCCACGATGCGCTCGGAGAGCAGGATCGAGTCCTCGTAATTGTAGCCGTTCCACGGCATGAAGGCGACGAGCACGTTGCGGCCGAGCGCCAGATCGCCGAGATCCGTCGACGGACCGTCGGCGATGATGTCGCCCTTGTTGACGTGGTCGCCGACCTTCACCAGCGGACGCTGGTTGATGCAGGTCGACTGGTTCGAACGCTGGAACTTCATCAGGCGGTAGATATCGACGCCCGACTTGCCGGGATCGAGATCTTCCGTGGCGCGCACGACGATACGCGTCGCGTCCACCTGATCGACGATGCCGCCGCGGCGGGCGCCGATGGCGGCGCCGGAGTCGCGGGCGACGATCGGCTCCATGCCGGTGCCGACGAACGGAGCCTCGGCGCGCACCAGCGGCACGGCCTGACGCTGCATGTTCGAGCCCATCAGGGCGCGGTTGGCGTCGTCGTTCTCAAGGAACGGGATCAGCGCGGCGGCAACCGAAACCATCTGCTTGGGCGAGACGTCCATCAGGTCGACCATCTCGCGCGGCGCCATCATCACTTCGCCGGCATTGCGGCAAATGACGAACTCGTCCACGAACTGGCCGTTGGCGTCCAGCTCCGCGTTGGCCTGGGCAACGTAGTGCTTGGCTTCTTCCATCGCCGACAGATAAACGACGTCATCGGTCAGCTTGCCATCGACGATGCGGCGATACGGGCTTTCGATGAAGCCGTATTTGTTGACGCGCGCGAAAGTCGCCAGCGAGTTGATCAGGCCGATATTCGGGCCTTCCGGCGTCTCGATCGGGCAGATGCGGCCGTAATGCGTCGGGTGCACGTCGCGCACCTCGAAGCCGGCGCGCTCGCGGGTCAGGCCACCCGGTCCAAGAGCCGAAAGACGGCGCTTGTGGGTGATTTCCGACAGCGGGTTGGTCTGGTCCATGAACTGCGAGAGCTGCGAGGAACCGAAGAATTCGCGCACCGCGGCGGCGGCCGGCTTGGCGTTGATCAGGTCCTGCGGCATGACCGTGTCGATCTCGATCGACGACATGCGCTCCTTGATGGCGCGCTCCATGCGCAGGAGGCCCAGGCGATACTGGTTCTCCATGAGCTCGCCGACCGAGCGCACGCGGCGGTTGCCGAGATTGTCGATGTCGTCGATCTCGCCCTTGCCGTCGCGCAGGTCGACCAGCGTCTTGACCACGGCAAGGATATCCTCCTTGCGCAGCACGCGCACCGTGTCCGGGCAATCGAGCTCCAGACGCATGTTCATCTTCACGCGGCCGACGGCCGACAGGTCGTAGCGCTCGGCATCGAAGAACAGCGAATTGAACATCGCCTCGGCCGTCTCGAGCGTCGGCGGCTCGCCCGGGCGCATGACGCGGTAGATGTCGAACAGGGCGTCCTGACGGCCCTCGTTCTTGTCCACGGCCAGCGTGTTGCGGATATAGGCGCCGACATTGACGTGATCGATGTCGAGAATCTGGATCTCTTCCTCGCCCGTGCCGAGCAGGACCTTCAGCGTCTTCTCGTCGATTTCGTCACCGGCTTCGAGATAGATCTCACCGGTCTGGTAGTTGACGATATCCTCGGCCAGGTAATTGCCAAGCAAATCCTCGTCGGTCGCCTTGATGGCCTTGAGGCCCTTTTCGGCAAGCTGGCGCGCCTGACGGGCGGTGATCTTCTTGCCGGCCTCGACCACGACCTCGCCGGTATCGGCGTCGACCAGATCGTTGACGGCTTTCAGGCCCTTGAAGCGCTCCTGATTGTAAGGAATGCGCCAGTGATCGCCGGCGCGCCTGTAGGTGATCTTGTTGTAGAAGGTCGACAGGATGTCCTCGCCATCCATGCCGAGCGCCATCAGCAGCGAGGTCGCGGGAATCTTGCGGCGGCGGTCGATACGGGCGTGCACGACATCCTTGGAGTCGAACTCGATGTCGAGCCACGAACCGCGATAGGGAATGACGCGCGCGGCGAACAGCAGCTTGCCGCTGGAGTGCGACTTGCCCTTGTCGTGATCGAAGAAGACGCCCGGCGAACGGTGCATCTGCGAGACGATCACGCGCTCGGTGCCGTTGACGATGAAGGTGCCGTTGGAGGTCATGAGCGGCATGTCGCCCATATAGACGTCCTGCTCCTTGATGTCCTTGATCGACTTGGCGCCGGTGTCCTCGTCGACATCGAACACGATCAGGCGCAGCGTCACCTTCAGCGGCGCGGCATAGGTCAGGTCGCGCTGACGGCACTCGTCAACGTCGAACTTCGGCGCCTCGAACTCGTATTTGACGAATTCCAGCATCGAAGCGCCGGAAAAATCGGAGATCGGGAAGACCGACTTGAAAACCGCCTGCAGTCCCTCGTCCGGGCGGCCGCCTTCGGGCTCCTCGACCATCAGGAACTGGTCGTAAGACGCCTTCTGAACCTCGATGAGGTTCGGCATTTCCGCGACTTCGGGTATCTTCCCGAAGAACTTCCTGACGCGCCTGCGGCCGTTAAAGGTCTGGGTCTGGGCCATTATAGCTCCTTAGCTCGCATCTCGGGGCGGATCACGCCGCGATCCGCCTTGCTTCCAGGCCGCACGATAGCGACCTTGTCCAAAACAGGTGAAAACCTGTTTCCTGAAAGCCGGTTCCGGCCCTCAGGAAAGAGGTTCTCAAACACATTCGCCGGGCCCACCCCCTTAAGCGGAGGTGGCGGACGGCCCGAAAGCCGCCCGCCGGAACCCAAACGCTTACTTGAGCTCGACCTTGGCGCCGGCAGCTTCGAGCTGGGCCTTGATCTTCTCGGCGTCAGCCTTGTTGGCGCCTTCCTTGACCGGCTTCGGAGCGGCCTCGACCAGATCCTTGGCTTCCTTGAGGCCCAGACCGGTGATGGCGCGGACTTCCTTGATGACCTCGATCTTCTTGGCGCCGGCCTCGGCGAGAATGACGTCGAACTCGGTCTTCTCTTCAACCGGAGCAGCGGCGGCGGCACCGCCGGCGGCAGCGGCGACGGCCACCGGAGCAGCGGCGGAAACGCCCCACTTCTCTTCCAGCATCTTCGACAGCTCAGCCGCTTCGAGAACGGTCAGGGCCGACAGGTCTTCAACGATCTTGGCGAGATCAGCCATTTTGTTTTTCCTTCAATAAGATTCGAACGTGTTGATGTTTTGGGGTGAGGAACAGCCTCACGCCGCCTCGTCCTTCCGGGCATAAGCGCCGATAACGCGCGCGACATTGCCTGCCGGTGCGTTGACGACCTGTGCGATCCGGGTTGCCGGGGTGGAAATCATACCCACCAGACGTGCGCGCAGCTCGTCGAGCGACGGCAGCGAGGCAAGAGCCTTCACACCATCGGCATCGAGCGAGGTCGAGCCCATTGCGCCGCCGAGAATGACGAGCTTGTCATTGCCCTTGGCGAAATCGGACGCGACCTTCGGAGCCGCAACCGGATCATCCGAATAAGCGATCAGCGTCTGTCCCTTGAACAGATCGATGATGCTTTCGGATTCCGTGCCCTGAAGAGCGATTTTGGCGAGGCGGTTCTTCGCGACTTTGACAGTGCCACCGGCTGCGCGCATCTTCACACGAAGATCGTTCATCTGCGCAACGGTGATACCGGCATAGTGGGCCACGACGACTGATCCGGCGCCCTTGAAGGCGTCGTTCAGACTCGAGACGAGTTCGCGTTTTTCCGCTCTATCCACTGCCTATCTCCAGTTGACCCCCGCAACATTTGCGAAGCGGGCGTCGGGTTGCCTTTTGCCGGTCGTTTCCACCCTGAAAGAGCTTTCACGAACAGCGCTCGAGGATCCTGTCCCCTTTCCGCCACGCCCGAAGGCATACAGACAAAAGGCACACACGGTTCGAACCTTTCCCCCGGAGGAATGCCCTCCGGCGTCCGGTTTTCACCCGTCTCATGCAGACCCGGCTGGATTAAGGACCACCCGAGGGAGGTCCGCCTGCAATCTCGGACAGGATTCCGGGACTTTCATCCCGGCTTCCGAACCCCGCCGGAGCGGAGCCGGAATTTCAGCGAGGGCCGGCGCTCATGCGCCAGCCCCCGGATATCGCATCAGGAAATGGCGAGAGACGCCACATCCAGTTTGAGGCCGGGACCCATGGTCGAGGACAGCGCCACGCGCTTGACGTAGATGCCCTTGGCGCCCGTCGGCCTGGCCTTGTTGACCGCATCGGCGAAAGCCCGCACGTTCTCTTCCAGAGCCTTGACCTCGAAGGAGACCTTGCCAACGCCGCCATGGACGATACCGGCCTTCTCGACGCGGAATTCGACAGCGCCGCCCTTGGAGGCCTTGACCGCGCCGGCCACATCGGTGGTCACGGTGCCGACCTTCGGGTTCGGCATCATGCCGCGGGGCCCGAGCACCTTGCCGAGACGGCCGACCAGCGGCATCATGTCCGGCGTGGCGATGCAGCGGTCGAAGTTGATCTCGCCCTTCTGGACGATCTCGACCAGTTCCTCCGCGCCCACCACGTCGGCGCCGGCGGCCTTGGCCTCGTCGGCCTTGTCGCCACGGGCGAACACGGCGACGCGAACGTCACGGCCCGTTCCGTTCGGCAGATTGACCACGCCGCGAACCATCTGGTCGGCATGGCGGGGATCGACGCCGAGATTCATCGAGATTTCGATGGTCTCGTCGAACTTGACGGACGAGCGGTCCTTCAGGAGCCTGATCGCGTCTTCGAGGCCGTAGACCGCATCCGGATCAAGACCTTCACGAACTTTTGCCACGCGCTTGGAAAGTTTTGCCATCTGATCAGCCCACCACTTCCAGGCCCATCGAACGGGCAGAACCTTCGACCATACGCATCGCCGCTTCCACGTCGTTGGCGTTGAGGTCCTTCATCTTGGCTTCGGCGATCTCGCGAACCTTGTCGCGGCTGATCTGGCCGGCCTTCGCCTTGCCCGGCTCCTTGGAGCCCGACTTCAGGTTGACGGCCTTCTTCAGGAAATAGGTCACCGGCGGCGTCTTCATGACGAAGGTGAACGACTTGTCCTGATAGTAGGTGATCACGACGGGGATGGGCGAACCCTTCTCCATCTCCTGGCTCTGGGCGTTGAACGCCTTACAGAATTCCATGATGTTGATGCCACGCTGACCAAGCGCAGGACCGATCGGAGGCGACGGCGTAGCCGACCCCGCGGGGACCTGAAGCTTGAGCTGGCCTGCAATTTTCTTAGCCATCTCTCATCTGCCTTGTTTCGTGCCGGCCCCGAAATCAGGAAAGCCGGCGGTTGCAGTCCGGTGGTCCGGTTCCGGCAGCCGGCCAAGCCGCCCTCGCCTCCCACCATTCAAGCGACGCAGATACCGCGCCGCCCCTCGGCACCACCACCTGGATGGCGCCGCTCCGGATCAGCCCTTTTCGACCTGTCCGAACTCCAGATCCACGGGCACAGCGCGCCCGAAAATGGAAACCTCGACCTTGAGACGCGCCCGCTCCTCGTCCACCTCCTGAACGAAGCCGTTGAAGGAAGCGAAGGGACCGTCCGAAACGCGGATCGCCTCGCCGACCTCGAACGTGACCGAAGGCTTCGGCCGCTCCACGCCTTCCTGCACCTGGTGCAGAATGCGCTCGGCTTCCTTGTCGGTGATGAACATCGGCTTGGCGGTGTGCCTGTCCTCGCCGAGGAAGCCGGTCACGCGCGGCGTATTCTTGACCAGCGAGATCACGGCGTCATTGAGGTCGGCTTTCATCAGCACATAGCCGGGAAAGAACTTGCGTTCCGCATCGACCTTCTTGCCGCGACGGATCTCGACCACCTTTTCGGTGGGCACGACGATCTGCTCGATCCTGTCGCTCAGACCCTTTTGACGGGCCTTGTTCTCAATGTCGTCCGCCACCTTCTTCTCGAAGTTGGAATAGGCGTGGACGATGTACCAGCGCGCGGTCATGTAAAGACTTCTCCGTAATCGCCGAACTTAACGCCCGATGCCGAGAATCAGCTCGACGGCAAAACCCATGAGCTGATCGGCGGCAAAGAAGAAGAGCATCGCCAGCAGCGAGAAGATCAGAACCATCACCGTGGAGATCATCGTCTCGCGCCGCGAAGGCCAGGTGACCTTTGCAGCCTCGGACCGAACCTGCTGAAGGAAGACGAAAGGATTGCTTGTCTTCGACGCCATATGCCGCTCTGCTTTCAGGACCCGTGGGCCGGACCCTCTGGATGATCCCGCCAGGCGGGACATGAGGCATGAACCAATTGCCCGCAGCGAATCAGCAAGCTCTTTCGTTCATGCAAATCAGACGCGCAAAGCTGGCTTCCCAGCTCCACGCGTCACGTGTCTGTTCGTGCTTACATAAAACCGATTCCTGACACGCGCAAGTGGCAAGCATCCGCTTTACGAAGTTACGCCGCATCGGAACCATCCAGTCGTCCCGTCCCGGCCACGCGGTCTTATGCCGCAAATCGTGTGATAAGGCAAGAGATCGTCGAAACGGCATCGGCTCGACAGGAAATGGCAGGGGCAGCAGGGCTCGAACCCGCGACCTGCGGTTTTGGAGACCGCCGCTCTACCAACTGAGCTATACCCCTAGGTCGACCGCATCTCGATGCAGCAGCCGCTTCCTAGTCAGTCGGGCCGCATCTGTAAAGAGAGAAAGCGCACCATGCGGCGCAACGGGGAAAAGATGGCATGATCCACGAGACGGCCGCCTGCCTCCCTGATCAGGCGGCCTGCGGGCCGGGGCGGTCGCGCTCGAAGGTTTCCGTTCCCGGAAACGCGGGAAGCCAGCTTTCGCGGCGTATGCACCAGAGTTCATATGTCGGGCGGAAGCTATCGGGTTCATCGAACGCGCCGAGATTGACCTCGACCTCGTCGTCGCTGCGGCCGAAAACGGGGGAGCCGCACAAGGGGCAGAAATAGCGCCCCTTGTACGAAGCCGTCTCACCCGTGCAGACGAAGGCATCCCGCCGGCAGATCGCCGAGGCGTGAAACAGCGAGCCCTGATGCTTGCGGCAATCAAGACAATGGCAGATGCCGACCCGCAGCGGTTCCCCGCGCATCTGAAACCGCACGCTGCCGCACCGGCAGCCACCTTCAGTGATTCTCATCGCCATCGCCTCCTCGCACACCCGCCCGCACGACC
>JAZIHP010000080.1:0-17655 GCA_036678505.1 Alphaproteobacteria bacterium | reverse complement strand
CGCCGCTGTCGGCGCCGCTGGAGGCGCCGCTGATGCTCTCCGCTGTCGGCGCCGCTGGCGGCGCCGCGGATGCTCTCCGCTGTCGGCGCCGCGGGCGGCGCCGCTGCTGCTCTCCGCGGGCGGCGCCGCGGGCGGCGCCCCCGAAAACCGCGGCGGCATTGCGGGCGACGTTGCCCGAAAGATCGTGCCGCCCGACGATGCGCATGGAGGTTTCCGCGTGGATCGCGGTGGGCGCGGGCGAAATCGAGAAGTTCTTCTGGAGCCGGGACCAGAGCAGGCGCAGCGCCCTGATCTTGGCTGAAGAAGCGAGGGGGTCGTCATCGACGCCGACGGCGAAACCGATATGCGGGGCGGCATAGACCAGAGCCTGCCTGGCTTCCTGAAACAGGCGCAGATGCGCCGCGGCGGAAGCCAGCATGGCGCCAAGTTCCTGCGCTTCGGTGGCGCCCGCATTGTGCAGCACGCGACCGTCGGCTTCGAGCAGAATGCCGGGCACATCCATGGCGAAGAAATAGGCCAGAGATTGCGGCATCGACGCCTGCAATGCCTCGATGGTCATGCGCAGGCGCCCCGTACCGGCAAAGGTCGCGGCGGGATCGATGCCGAAAGACAGGTTGAGCCGTGAAGGATCGACCTTGCCTTTGCCAAGGCTTCCAACCAGCCAGTCGGCCATGGCGCGGCTGGCGGGGTGAACGTCGAGCCGCAGATAAATCCGGTCCAGAGGCACCCCTTCAAGAACGCGCCCGAGTGCTTCGTCTGTGCCCGGCAAACCGTACCCGAAAGCGTTGGGGGCGCCATCGAAGACCAGTGCGATCCCGGTCGCGCCTTGCGCGAGGTCGTCTGCGATCTGGGCGCGCGCGCGCTCGACATCGGGATCGTCGATACGCTGACAGATCGCCCAGCGCGGTTTGCCCGGGTGAGGCGCGACAGCGCCTTCGCCAAGCGCCTGTTCGGCAATAGCTTTCCAACGGTTGTCCTGGCCGTGGCGATCTGCTGCTGTGTCGGTCAAGAATCTGGTCCTTTACTGCTACCCGGGGGCGCCGCGCCGGCCCGGATGCCGTGCACTGTAAGGTCCCCCTTCACGTACGGCAATGCAGCAGATGAGGCGGAGCCGAACTTGCGCCTTTGAATTTGGCCTTCGCCTTACTATACCTGCACCCCCGGCCGGGTTCCCGCCGGCCGATCGGATCGCGGAGAATTGACGATGGCCGCTGGAGACAGCATTTTCCTTGGCGCCAGCCGAAAGCCTGACGACAGTTATCGGCGACCGGAGAAATTGCTGCTGCGCTACGGCAATCGCCACGGGCTGGTTACCGGCGCGACGGGTACCGGTAAGACCGTGACCTTGCAGGTGCTGGCGGAAGGTTTTTCCAATGCCGGCGTGCCGGTATTCTGCGCCGACGTAAAGGGTGACCTTTCCGGTATCGCCATGATGGGCGAGGCTAGGGATTCCCTGCGGAAGAGAGCCGAAGAAATCCGCCTCGATCCATACGGGTTTCAGGAATTTCCGGTCATCTTCTGGGACCTGTTCGGCGAGCAGGGGCACCCCGTTCGCGCTACCGTTTCCGAAATGGGACCGTTGCTTCTGTCCCGGTTGATGAATCTGAGCGACGCGCAGGAAGGGGTGATGAACATTGCCTTCCGCATCGCCGGCGAAGAAGGCCTGCTGCTGCTCGACATGAAGGATTTGCAGGCGCTTCTGGCAAATCTGGCAGAGCGGGCCCCGGAAATCGGGGCGCGCTACGGCAACGTCACCAGGCAGTCGGTCGGTGCAATCCAACGCTCGCTGCTCGTCCTGGAACAACAGGGCGGAAATCACTTCTTCGGCGAGCCGGCTTTGCGCATTTCCGATCTGATGCGCACCACGCGGGACGGGCGCGGCGCGATCAGCGTGCTTGCCGCCGACAAGCTGATGATGAACCCGCGCCTATATGCCACTTTCCTGCTGTGGCTGATGTCGGAACTGTTTGAGGCGCTGCCGGAAGTTGGCGATCCGGACAAGCCGAAGCTGGTCTTCTTTTTCGACGAGGCGCATCTGCTGTTCGACGACGCGCCCAAGGCGTTGATCGACCGGGTGGAGCAGGTGGTGCGGCTGATCCGCTCGAAGGGAGTGGGCGTGTATTTCGTCACCCAGAACCCGCTCGACGTTCCCGAAACCGTGCTCGCGCAGCTGGGAAATCGTGTCCAGCATGCTTTGCGGGCCTATACGCCGCGCGAGCAGAGGGCGGTGAAGACGGCGGCCGACACCTTCCGGCCCAATCCGGATTTCAATTGCGCTGCGGCAATCACGCAGCTCGGCACCGGCGAGGCGCTGGTCTCCACTCTGGAAGACAAGGGCGTGCCTTCGATGGTTCAGCGCACATTGATCCGTCCGCCATCCTCAAGGCTCGGGCCGGTTACGCCACGGGAACGCCGCAATATTCTCGACATCAGCCCTGTCGCCGGCCAGTACGACCAGTCGATCGATCGCGAATCGGCTTTCGAAATACTGCAAAAGCGCGCCGCAGATGCACAGGCCGCGCAGCAGCCGCAGGCTCGGAGCCGGACGAGAGGCGGCGACGGGCGGACCTTGCCCGGTCCCGGCAAGGCACCGGCCCGCAGGACGCCGGCCCCGCGCGCGCCGAACCGGCAAACCGTTACCGAAGCTGCTGTGAAATCGATCGTGCGCGCCATCGGATCTTCCATCGGGCGGGCGCTGGCGCGCGGCATTCTGGGCAGCCTGACCCGCAAGCGCTGAGTTCTCGCGGGGGAGGGCGCGCCGGCTGTTAAGCGGAACTCCGCACAGCGTCATCTGGAACATTGGGCGCCTGAAAAGAAAGCGGCGCCACGAGGCGCCGTTTCTTCAGTCTTCGGCGGAGCCGGTGTCAGCGCGATTTGCGCTTGCGCCCCAGGCCCATCTTCTTGGCAAGCTCCGAACGGGCGGCGGCGTAGCTGGGGGCAACCATCGGATAATTGGCGTCCAGACCCCATTTTTCGCGGTACTGCTCGGGCGTCAGGCTGTAATGGGTCATGAGATGGCGCTTCAGCGATTTGAACTTCTTGCCATCTTCCAGGCAGACGATGTAGTCGTCATGAACCGATCTCTTGGGATTGATCGCCGGCTTCTGCTTGTCGATCGGCAGCGGCTCGGGCAGGGCGCTGCCTGCGACGCGGCCGAGGGCCGCATGGACGTCGGCGATCAGGTTGGGGAGTTCGGATGCCGGCACCGGATTGTTGCTGACATAGGCTGCGACGACATCGGCAGTAAGCTCGATAAGCGTATCGATATTTTTCGGGAATGTGTCGGCAGTGTCCATGTTCGTGAAATCCCAACGAGAGACATGATAACGATGCCGATGATCAGTCCATGGCATCTGCGGAATTTGATGGCGCGGGCGGCGACGATTCGCTCAGCTTCAACTTCATGATCTCAGATGAGTGTCAAGTCAATCGCATATGTTCTTTAGTGGCATAATGACCAATGATTTTTTTGACCGCCTAGTTCAATTATCAATACACAACTACATAATCTCCCGATACGAGCCGTCATTCATCTGTCTGAGAGAGCAAAGATTATTACAATTTGTATCTCTCATGGCCGGCGGGACTTGAACGCGGATGATCGGCATGTTCTTTGAACTGTAAAATAAATGGAAAGCTCAAGATGACGACAAAGGCGCCCTTCGGTTCCGCGCAGGCTCCCCACCCCGTGAAGCTCCCCGTCGAGGATACGCGGCACGGCATCGCCCGCACGGATGAATATGCCTGGATGCGGGCCGAGAACTGGCAGGAGGTCTTCCGCGACCCCGCACGGCTCGCCCCCGATATTCGTGCCCATCTCGAAGAGGAGAATGCTTATCAGGCGCAGTTGATGTCCGATACGGCCGGGCTGCGCGAGACGCTCTTTTCCGAAATGAAAGGGCGCATCAGGGAAGACGATTCGTCGGTGCCGATGAAGGATGGTCCCTATGCCTATGGCTCGTCTTACCGGCTGGGTGGCCAGCAACCGCGTTATTTCCGCAGGCCCGCAGACGGCGGCGAGGAGGAAATATTGCTGGATGGCGACCACGAAGCCGAGGGTAAGCCTTATTTTCAGCTTGGCGGGATCGACCACTCTTCTGACCACAGGCGCTTGTTGTGGGCCTGTGATGACAAGGGCTCGGAGTTCTACACGCTGCGCGTGCGCGACCTTGCCACGGGGGCCGAACTTGCGGACAGGATCGAAAGCACGGGTGGCGGCGGAACATGGGCAGCCGACAATAATGGCTTCTTCTATACGCTTCTCGACGACAATCACAGGCCGTCCAAAGTATTCTTCCACCGGATCGGCGACGACAATGCCAATGATCGCCTGATCTACGAGGAGACGGATCCCGGTTTCTTCATGAATGTTGGCGGAACGCGCCGCAATGACTGGATCATGATCAGCATCAGCGATCATGAAACCTCGGAATATCGTATCCTGAATGCGGCGAACCCTCTTGCTGCGCCGCTGCTGGTCGCTCCGCGCGAGACGGGTCTTCAGTACGATCTGGAGGAGGGCGGCGACATATTCTTCATCCTCACCAACGAGGGCGGAGCCAGGGATTTCAAGATCATGACCGCTCCGGTCGCCAACCCGGCGCGCGCCGACTGGACCGAACTGGTTCCGCACCAGCCCGGCCGCCTGATCCTGTCGATCATGGGTTTCCGGGATTACCTCGTCAGGCTCGAACGGCTCGATGGCCTGCCGCGCATCGTCGTTCACGAACGCGCGACGGGGGAGGAGCATGCCATCGCCTTCGACGAGGAGGCGTATTCCCTCGGCATGGCCGGCTCATATGAATATGAGACGAATATTCTGCGTTTCTCCTATTCGTCGATGACCACGCCCGCGCAGGTGTTCGACTATGACATGCGCCTGCGTGAACGCAGCTTGCTCAAGACGCAGGAAGTTCCCTCCGGCCACGATGCCGACGCCTATGTCACCCGTCGCCTGATGGCCACGGCGCAGGATGGCGAAACCGTGCCCGTATCGCTGCTCTATCGGCGCGATACGCCGCTGGATGGGACGGCTCCATGCCTGCTCTATGGTTACGGGTCATATGGAATCACCATTCCCGCATCCTTCAACACCAATTGCCTGTCGCTGGTGGACCGGGGTTTCGTCTATGCGATCGCCCATGTGCGGGGCGGCAAGGACAAGGGGTATTCCTGGTATGAGGATGGGAAAAGGGCGCATAAAGAGAACACGTTCCGCGATTTCATCGCAGTTGCAAGGCATCTCGTCGCAGATGGCTACACGTCGCATGACCGCATTGTGGCCCAGGGTGGCTCGGCGGGCGGCATGCTGATGGGCGCGGTGGCCAATATAGCGCCCGAAGCCTTCGGCGCCATCATCGCGGAAGTGCCTTTCGTGGACGTGCTCAACACCATGCTCGACGCGTCGCTGCCGCTCACGCCGCCGGAATGGCCGGAATGGGGGAATCCGATCGCCTCGGAAGAGGATTACAGGACGATTGCCGCCTATTCCCCATATGACAATGTCGGTGCCCGCAGCTATCCGCCGATCCTGGCGCTGGCCGGTCTCACCGATCCGCGTGTGACCTATTGGGAGCCGGCGAAATGGGTGGCGCGCCTGCGCGACGCCAAGAGCGGCGACAATCCCGTCCTGTTCAAGATCAACATGGATTCGGGCCATGCAGGCGCCTCCGGCCGCTTCTCGCGGCTGGAGGAAATAGCCTACACCTATTCCTTCGCCCTGAAGGTTAGCGGTAGGGCGAAGGCCAGCCCCGCCGCCTGACAGCCGTCATTGCCGGCGCGCCGGATATCCGTTCTGGCGTGCCGGTATGGCCTTGAGATAGGCAGCGATCGCCGCGCGGTCTTCGCTGGTAAGCTGCGCCATGTTTTTCTGCACTTCCACCATCGACCCGCCGACGGAATCGAAATCCGGCGTGAAGCCGGTTTCGAGATAGCCGGCGATGTCGGCTTCCGACCAGCCGCCGATGCCGCCGGAGGTGATGTTGGGGACCACGCCTTCGCCTTCGGCGGCCACCGCCCCGGCCAGCCACTGGCTCCCGTCGCTTCCGCCGGCAGCATCGCGGGGCGTATGACATTCACCGCAATGGCCGGGTCCCTCGACCAGATAGCGCCCGGCCAGAACCTTGTCCGGCGTGCCTTCGGCAAATTCCACGACCGGACGATCATGGAGATGGAGAAGCTTCCAAAGCCCGATCCCGCGGCGGATGTTGTAGGGAAAGGCCAGATCGTGTGGAGCTGTCTGACCGGCCACCGCCGGCAGCGTCTGCATGAAGGCGAACAGATCGGCTACGTCCTGCGGTTTCATGCGGACATATGAGGCATAGGGAAAAGCCGGATAGTAATGCCGGCCATCCGGCGAGACGCCCTTCAGCATGGCGGCGGCAAAATCGTCCAGCGTCCAGCCGCCGATGCCATCTTTCCGGTCCTGCGAAATATTGGGAGCGACGAACGTGCCGAATGGCGTGGCAAGCTCCACGCCGCCGCCAAGCATGAAGCGGGCTTCGCCTTCGGCTCCTTTGGCGGCGTGGCAGGACGCACAGCCGCCGGCATGGAACATGCGGGCCCCACGACCGGCGTCTCCCGGCGCGGCCGACGTCACGATCCGGGTATCCAGGCGCTGCGGGGCGGAAGCGAACCATCCCGCGATTGCGCCGAGACCAACCGCCACGCCAAGGGCGGCGGCGATTTTTCCGCGTCCGGACATCGGTGCCGCTCAGCCCTTGCGGACCCGGAATGTCTCATGGCAGGCGCCGCAGCTTGCGCCGATCGCGCCGAATTTGGCCTTGAGCGCATCGACATCGGCCGGCGCGTCGGCCACCGCGTCGTTCACGACGGACAGGAACTTGTCTTCGGCAGCCTTGAAGCCGTCCATGTCTTGCCAGATTGCCGGCGCCGCGGTCGTGTCGCCCGTATCGGAGCCAGCCGGATAAAGCGCTTCGGCATCGAAGTTTTCGGCATTGGCCTGCATGTCATGCAGGATATCGAGGACGGCTGCCGCATCGAAAGGCGTCTCGCCCTTCACCATTTTGGAAAGCTCGCCCGTCAGCTTGCCCCGCTCTTTCATCAGGGCCTTGCGGTCTGCCAGAGGGTCGGCAACCGCGGCCGAACCGGCAATGGCGAGGATGGAGATGGCAAGGAGAAGCTTTTTCATGTCTGGCTCCGAATCCGATGAAGAAACGCAACTTCTCCGACCGAACCGGAGATGATGCTGAACTGTCTCAAAATCTGGGGGATTTCGCGTCACGCTTGCGTGAAGCCTGGGTGACGGTCTGGAGAACGAAGCCCCGGACGGAGCCGGGGCTTCGCGCTGAAACGATCAGCCCCTGGCCTTCTCGTACATTTCCAGGACGTAGTCCCAGTCGATCAGGCTGTCGACGAATGCCTCAAGATATTTCGGGCGGGCATTGCGGTAGTCGATATAGTAGGAGTGTTCCCACACATCGACGCCGAGGATCGGCGATGCGCCGTGAACCAGCGGGTTCTCGCCATTGGGGGTCTTGGAAATCTCCAGCTTTCCATCCTTCACCGAAAGCCATGCCCAGCCCGACCCGAACTGCGTGGCGCCGGCATTGATGAAATCGGCCCTGAACTTGTCATAACCGCCCAGATCGCCGTCGACGGCCTTTTGCAGGGCGCCCGGCAGCTTGTTGCCGCCGCCGTTCTTCTTCATCCACTTCCAGAAATGGATGTGGTTGTAGTGCTGGGCTGCGTTGTTGAAGAGGCCCTGATTCTTGCCGAAGGACTGCTTCACCACTTCTTCGACGCTCAATTCGCCCATTCCGGCCTCGGCCGCCAGCTTGTTGCCGTTGTCGACATAGGCTTTGTGGTGCTTGTCGTGGTGATATTCGAGCGTTTCCTTCGACATGAAGGGCTGGAGCGCTTCATAGTCGTAGGGAAGGTCGGGAAGTTCGAAAGCCATTCGTATTACTCCTCAAAAAATCCGGGGGGTTACCGGACTAACATAGGTCTGTATGCTCCGCCAGCAACACCCGCGGGCCAGCAGCACCCGCGGGCCAGCAACACCCGCGGGCAGGCATCGCTCCCCTTTCAGCCAGTCGCGGAGGGAGAGTCGAATGCGTTTCCCTCAATAGAGGGCTCGCGCCATCTTGACCATTGGTCCAGATGCCAAATGCGGGTTTAGGCAGGGAACAGATTGCCCCCGATGTGGAACGCGGCGTTGCGGCAACGGCGATCACGAAGGCGTCATGCCGGCTGGCCGGTAGCGGATGGATAATCTGTTTACCTTCCCTTCAGGCGCCCCATATAGGGTTTGCGCAGCCCGTTGCCGATCGGCAACAGTGGAAGCCTGGTCACATGTTCGCCTTCATTTGTCCTACCTGCGGCCAGATTTGGCGCTACCTATCGCCCCTGTCGGGAGTGGCGATGCCGGCAACGGCCTTGCCCATGTGACCAGTAGAGAAAGATAGAGACCACAACTTATGGCAACAGATTCACCTCCCGTCCTGCTGACCAGACGCCGTTTTCTCAACCTGACGGCAATGGGAGCGGCCGCGGCCACAGTTTCGGCCTGCACCACGACGGCTCCGTCGGTGCCCCTGAAACCGGAGGAACCGCAAGCCCATCCCGAACTCGGCAGCTACGACATGATGTACGGCTCGGTTTTCGATGCCGGCTACGAGGTTCCAGCCGTGCCTTATCGCAAGATCGGCCCGGAATTCCTGCGCCAGATCGTTCCCGATCCGACCGGCGAGCGGCCCGGAACCATCGTCGTCGATACATCGCAGCATTTCCTTTATCTGGTGCGCGAGGACGGGCAGGCCATCCGTTACGGCGTTGGCCTTGGCCGTGCCGGGTTCGAATGGGCCGGGCGCGCAGTCGTCCAGTACAAGCGCGAATGGCCCAAATGGACGCCGCCCGACGAGATGATCGGACGCCAGCCCGAGCTTGAAAAATACAGCGCCCGCAATGGCGGCATGCCGCCCGGACTGATGAACCCGCTCGGCGCGCGCGCGCTCTACATCTTCCAGAACAATCAGGACACGCTCTACCGTATCCACGGTTCTCCGGAATGGCACTCGATCGGCAAGTCCATCTCGTCGGGCTGCGTGCGCCTGATGAACCAGGACATCATCGATCTCTACAGCCGCGTTCCCGGCAAGACGCCGATCGTCGTCACCAACGGGCTGAATGCACGCGTTGCCAGCTACGATCCAGGCGGAGCGCCGGTCGATGCCGGCGTGCCGGAAGAATCGACCCTGCTCGGCCGGGCCACCCGCTCCTGGTTCTGACCGCCGCAGATATCAGGAACGCCGCCTGCCTCGGCGGCACCGTGACCGATGAAAAGCCCCCGGCCAATGCCGGGGCTTTTCCGTTCAAGCCGGCATCGCACCAGGAGCGCAGGCGACGGACGAGATCGGCCTGCGCTCGCCCCGGAGCCGATCGCGCGCCTGCTTGAGAGCTATGTGGCGGTTCAGGTCGTAGTTCCAATGCCGGCGCAGGCCTCGCAGCCGCTCGCGCTCCAGAAGGCGTTCCATGCGGTCGAGCAGCTTCGCTCTTGCCGCGCCTTCACTGGCGAACGCCTCTTCCAGATCGATCCCGCATAAAAGTTGCAGCGCCGCCAGTTGCCCGGCGCGTCTGGCCTGCTGCCGTTTCTGCTGGCCGAAAGCCAGCGCCTGCTCCTTCAGCGATCGCATGCGCCATCTCCTGTGAAATCGGGGGCTTACTATCGACCGGCCAGCCGCGATGGGGAGTAAATGCATCGCTGTGGAGAGATGGTTTCTGGCAATATTAAATGAAATCAATATGTTATGAGTGAGCTGATCTATATTTAGTTCTTTGTTTGTTCACATGTGCGCGAACACGCTCTATAAGGAATCTATTCCTATAGTGGAGGAAATTTCGTGCACGCCAACATGACCGCTATTTCAGACGATCCCGTTCTCCCGACCGTCAAGCCTGTCCCGGATGGAGGGTCTGGACATGCCTTTCCCAAACGGCGTGACGAGATCACGCTGGACGTTTGCGAATGCCTGATCGACATGGCCTCGGCACTGTTTTCGCTTTCGTCGAAGGAACTGCGCCGGCCGGGGCGCACGTCGCTGCCGGTCGCGCGGGTGAGGCAGATCGCCATGTATGTGGCGCATGTCGTCCTGCGCTTGACCATGGGCGACGTGGGGCGTGGTTTCGGGCGGGACCGCACGACAGTGGTTCACGCATGCCAGACGATCGAAGATCTTCGCGATGATCCCGAGTTCGACCGGGTGGTGCATATGTTCGAACGGATTGCCTCCGCGGCCTTCCGCAACCGGCCGGGGATATGAGCATGCAGGCTTCATCCCGCGAGGTGCCGCTGCGTGTCCTGAAGTTCCTGCAGAAGGGGCCGGGCCGGGTCAGCGCGGCAGGGCAGAAAAACCAGGTTCTGATCGAAGCCGGCGGGCGCGGCGCGGTCAGCCTCGGGCGCGTGCCGTTCGGCTGGCTGGTCGCGGAACAGGTGCTGACGCTGAATGGCAACAGCATTTCCCTGACGCCCAAGGGCGAGCGCATGGTACGTGAATTCGATGCAGCGCGCGCTTCAGGAACCTCGCCGCGAGAGATCGGAACCATATGCGTCGATACGGGTGAAGGGCCCCGGCTGACGCAAATAAATCTTGCGGAATCGCCCCTTGCCCAACTGGCGCGCCTGCGCACGAAGGCGGGCGCCGCCTTTCTGGCCGCGCGCGAATTCGAGGCGGGAGAGCGGCTGCGCGCCGATTACACCCGAGGCCTGCTCATGCCGAGGCTCGGCGCCAACTGGACCGCAAGCGTCGCCTCCGGCAAGCGCTCGGGTGGAGGGACCGCGGCCGAACTCACCGACGTTGCCCTTGCTGCACGGTTGCGGGTGGAAAGGGCCATCGCGGCAGTCGGTCCTGAACTGTCGGGCGTGCTGATCGATGTCTGCTGTTTTCTCAAAGGCATGGAAACCGTCGAGACCGAGCGCGCCTGGCCGGTGCGCTCGGGAAAGGTGGTGCTCAAGACGGCGCTGGCGGCTCTGGCGCGGCATTACTGGCCGGGTGCGGCTCCGGAAGGCGGCACGACAACCCGGATGCTGCATTGGGGCGCACAGGATTACAGGCCCGGCCTGCATGCACGGTGAGTGAAAATGGGAACGTAAGCCCTGAGCGCCTGAGCCGGGCTTCAGGCGCTCCCGCTTGCCTTTTGGGCATCGGTGCGGATGCGATTGACCATGGAGCGCAGCCCGTTCGACCGCTGCGGCGTCAGATGCTCGTCCAGCCCGAGCGCGCGCAACGTGGCTTCGGCATCGACGCCAAGTATTTCACTGGCCTTGCGACCGGAATAAAGCGCGAGAAGGATTGCCACCAGACCGCGCACGATGTGGGCGTCGGAATCGCCCGTAAAAGTGATCACGGGGTCGGGACCCTCTCCATAATGCGTCGTCAGCCACACCTGGCTGACGCAGCCCGGAACCTTGTTGGCGACGGTGCGCTCGCTGTCGGGGAATTCGGGCAGGGCTTCGCCGAGTTCGATGACATAGCGGTAGCGCTCCTCCCAGTCGTCGAGGAGGGCGAAATCTTCGGTAATGCTCTGGATCGGCGTGCTCATGCCGACCGATATAGTTCGGCGGCGGCCGGGCGTCACGGAAAAAAGGCGCGAATGCCGGAAACGGTCTTCTGGATCGTCCGCATCGGATCAGTCGGCATGCCTGATGGAACCGGTGGTGACCCGTTCCTTTGGCTCCGGGGCTGTCTGCGAAGGCGTGTCTTCGATCATGCTCACCGCCATGCGCGCCGCCAGCTTGGCGCGCTCGGTCACCGTGTGGATGGCCGAAGCACCAGTCTCGCAGACATCGGGCTGACGGTCGCACATGCCGGCAAGGTCGCCGACGGCATCCTTTGCGGCCAGCAGCGCCTGAATGGGGTCGACGTTTTCGCGGCCTTCCGCGTCCGGCCCGACATCGAAGGGAAGCGCCAGCAGAACGAGCGAAAACCAGAACGCAAACCTGATCAGGAAACCCATATCCGTTTTCTTTCCAGAGGACCTGTCCTCGACAGCTTTCAGTCTAGCCCGGCCGGCCAAACGAGCGATTGCAAGCAAGAGGACAATTTTATTAAAATTCCACGCAATTGCCGTCCTGCCCCCATTCACGTCTTTAGACCTGAACGAGGCACGAAACCGTTCGGGGTGCTGGCAGGTTTTGTCTTATCCGTTTGATTTGGCGGACAAAGCAGCGATCTTTCCAGCAGCTTTTCGCGCGCGTGCGCAGGACAGGACGGCTAACTCCGCGTTTACCATGGGCTGAATTGGATGCGCCCAAACGCGGATTTCGCAGAAAAACGCCCGCTAATCGGCAGCTCATGCCCCGGCTTTATCCATTCCTTAAAGGCTGGATGCGACTTTCGGCTCTAATCAGAAATGATCTGCAAGGCAGGTCCGTACGAGGCGTTGAGTTGAGTTCGATTGCGGCAAGATACGTTGGAATGCCCGATGCGATTGCATCGGGCTGCGAGCGTCTCGTGCACAGCCGCGTGGCTGAGCCGGAAGCGCGCTTTTGCCATGCCCGCTTTATCGGACTTATGCTGGCCGCGCCGTTCCTGTGTGCCGGAAGCGCGGTAACGCTGGTGACTGCCGGTCTTGGCGCTTCGGCCACGCTGGCGACGATATTTGGCATCTTCGGTCTGTGCTGGCTGGCTGCGCTCGGCGTTTCCGCCAGCGGCCGCGCAGGCGCGACAGCAGCCGCGGTTCTGGCCGTCTCGGCGGTCGCCATGGGCACCCTGGTGGCTTCTGCCGGCGGGCTCGCATCGCCGGCCGCATTGCTTCTGGCAGCGCTGCCCATCGAGGCGTTCTGGGTGAGCCGCTCGAAGAACTGGGCGCTGGCTGCAATGGCTGCCGCAATGTTCGCATGCGCCATGCAGTTCCTGCCGGTGGATATTGCATTGGTTGCCGATACGCAGCCCCAGCCCTGGCACTGGCTGTTGCCGCTTGCGTGGATTGCGACGCTGGCTCCGCGTCTGGCTGGCGCGGGCGGCAAGGGGGATGCGGGCGCGCAAGCCGCGCCAGACCTCAATGTCGAGGGGCTGGCGGGCGCGGTCATGCTGCGCCTCAACAGGCAGGGCGAGGTTCTCGACGCGGGCGAGCGCACCGCCGGGGTTCTCGGTCTGGCTTCCGATCTGATGCTCGGGAATTCACTGTTCGAGCGCATCCTTGTCGCTGATCGCATCGCCTATCTGAACGCGCTTGCCGACATGCGCGAGGGCGCCGCTTCCGCCCGCACGGAACTGCGTATCCGTGTGCCGAAGGCGGATGGCCATTCTTCGGGGAATTACCGGGCTTTCCTGATTGAAATGGTCAGGGCCGACGATGCCGGCAATACGTTTCTTGCGCTGCTGCGCGACAATTCGGAACTCGCCGGGCTGCGCGAGGACCTGGCCTCTGCGCAAGAGGCCGCGGCCAGCGCGGACGTGACCAAGGGGCGCTTCCTTGCCGCCGTCAGCCATGAGCTGCGCACGCCGCTCAATGCCATCATCGGCTTTTCGGACATGTTGCTGCACGAGATGTTCGGGCCGTTCCACGATCCGCGCCAGAAAGAATATGTCGAGCTGGTGCGCGATTCCGGCCAGCACCTGCTGGAAGTGGTGACTTCGATCCTCGATGTGTCGCGTATCGAGGCCGGAGCCTATCGCACGCATCCGGAACCGTTCCGCTTCGTGGAGGCGGCGCAGATGTGCCGCTCGATGATGCAGATACAGGCGGACGCGAAGAAGATACGTCTGGAACTGCGCGTATCGGCCGACACCGGCGAGGTGAATGCCGACCGCCGCGCCATCCAGCAGATCCTGATCAATCTCGCCTCCAATGCCATCAAGTTCACGCCCGAAGGTGGCGAGGTTGCGCTTGGCGCGCAGCGCGTCGGCTCACGACTGCATTTCTGGGTCAGCGATACCGGCATCGGCATTGCCGAAGCCGATCTGGAAAACATCGGCCAGCCTTTCGTGCAGGTTCAGAACGACTACACGCGTAGTTTCGAAGGGGCAGGGCTCGGCCTTTCGCTGGTCAAGGGGCTGGTAAGCCTGCATGACGGCACAATGTCCATCGACAGCGTGCCTGGAGAAGGAACGACCGTTTCGGTCAGCATTCCGGTGAATGGCCCGAAGGAAGGCGACGACAGGCTGGTGATGCTGGCGGATGCATCGCAGGCAGGCAGGAAGAATGAGGACTGGAATGGCTCGCTCCGCAAAACGGGCTAAAGGCGCAAAGGCGGGCAAGAAGGCCGCTCGCCCGGGCATGGTTCAGCGGGGGGCGGTTGCGGCAGGCGATCTCGTCTCGCGCAATCCGGTTCTCGTCGGCGGCGCGACGGCATTTCTGGTGACGCTGTTCTACGTCTCTGCCAACGCGCTGTGGTATCAGCCCTTTCCTCATTCGAACGCTTTCTTCGCGACCAGAAGCCAGCAGGATTTTCCTGTTGCCGAGCCGAGCGAACCGGAAACGACGATCAATATCGTGCGTCCCGATCCCGGCAGTGCACCGGCGCCGGAAAGACCGCCCGGCGACCCCGTTGTGCGGCAGGTGCAGGCGATTCTGCGCGATCTTGGCTTCTATTCAACCGAGCCCGACGGGTTGACGGGACCGAACACGCGCGATGCGATCGCCGCCTACCAGAGCAAGGTGGGGCTTGCCCCGACCGGGTCCATCGACGATGCGCTGCTCAGTCATCTCGGTGCGGGGCAGCTCGGCACAGGGCAGCTTGGCACAGGGCAGGCGGCCGCCGTGCCGGTTCCGGCAAGCCGCGACGATCTGACCGGATCGGTGCGCCTCGATCCCGGACCCGATTCCGCCAGCAGCCGGATCGTCAGGATTCAGGCTGGCCTGCGGGCGTTCGGAAACGCCGATATCCAGATGGATGGCATAGCGGGCGCGCGCACCAGGACTGCAATCCGCGAATTCCAGTCGATCTTCGGTCTTGCCGTGACCGGAGAAGCTGACGCGGCTGTCTACGCCAAGATGCGGGAAGTGGGCCTGACCGACTGACATCCGGTTTCGCCGCTGGAATGATGAACGCTTCGGCGCGCCAGCAATGCGGTGCGGTCCGGGGCGATTTCACCTGGCGGCAAAAATGTTCCAGAGCCGTTCAAGGCTTCACGGAATCGCCGGACGGCTCCAGGTCTTGGTTTTGTCGCGTTTCCCAACCGGAAAAATGTTTCCACTTTTCCTGGAAACGCTCTAATCAATGCCCGCTCGACAATCGAACTGACGGAACCGACATGCGCGTGACGACTGATCTGTGGGCTTCCGCGCTGCTGCGCCGCGTGTTCGGCGCCGGCGGTTTCGCGGCCGTGCTGAAGCGCGGCGCGGGCGAGGCGGGCGCGGCTTTCATACTCGCCAGAGACAGGTTCGGCAATGTGACGCTGCTTGGTCCGGCGCCGCAGACGAGCTATGATTCAGCGCGCCCCGACGAGCGCCTGTTCGTTCGCATCGCCCCGGACGAGACCGCGGAACGGCTGGAAGCGCGGATAGAGCGTGAAAAGCGCTTCGATCCCGACATATGGGTGCTGGAGATCGAGGCCGGATCGGCGCCGATCGAGGAACTGGTTTCCATCCGCGATTGAAAAGTCAGCCTGCCTTCAGCGTTCTTGCCTGACCGGCGGATTGCGGGGCGTCGGATTTCGTCCATGCGGCGAGCTTTGCCACGGCTGCTTGCCGCTCCAGGCTCCGGTAACGCTCCAGGAACAGGCGCACGCTCGCCACATCCGGGAAAGAACCGGGGCGAGCAGCACTCACGATCAGGAAGGCTTCGGCTTCTCTCAGATCCAGCGCCCTCAGTGAAACGAGCAGCGAAAAATGATCCGGGCCCGAGACGAGCCGGCCGGCGCTGTCGAATGCCAGACCGAGCGCATCGGCGAGGGCGGTCTGAAAAAAGGCGGCGTTGGCGCCGAGCGCGCCATCAAGCAGCCTCCTGAAAGTTTCAGGCGTTGCAGGGGGGATGGAAAGTGAGGGACGCCCCTTGTCGACCATGATGGATCTGAGCTGCTCCCGCGTCCGGTCGGCGGCCTGGCCTGACCGGACCAGACCCGATCGGACCTGTTCCGGCTGGCGCGCTGTGGCATCCTTCGCCTGCGCTGCGGGACGGTTCAGGGCGCGCACCAGACTTGCGATGGCCGGGTTGAGTTCCTTTCTGCGGGCGATGGCGCCAGCATGCGGCAGGCCATGGCGACCGATCAGGGCGATGAGTTCGACATCGCCAAGGGCGCGCGAGCGCACCAGCAGCGGCGCTGAAATCTCCACCGGCTCGTTGGCGAGGCGCTTCACCAGACCCGGAGGCGCATTTTCGCTTTCCGACAGCACGGCGGCGGCAAAGCGGCGAGCCTCGGGTGAAACTTCATCGAACAGCGGCAGGGTCAGGTCGTCCAGCTGGGTGATTTCCCGCCGCGAAGGGCGCGTCAGGGCGCAGAATGCGGATATGGCGGCGCGAAACAGCCTTTCGGCCTTGCCGGCTTCAGTCCTGATCGCGATTTGCCGGAAATCCGAGGATGACACGAAGATACGCCTTGAAGAAAACGCGATGAAACCGGCTGGCAACGGAATGCCTGCCGGCAGAACTCCTTTCAAATTAGCTCCGATCCGTTAGCGCTCCGTTAACCCTCGAAGCGCCTTATTCACAGTGGAGGCGTTGCGTTGTGCTCCGGTTCAACCGAGAGGAATGCACGAAATGGGCATCATATTGTCTTTCACGCCGCAAAAGGCGGGCATGAAGAAACCTTCGGGACGTTATGGAGTTGCTGCCGCGGTGGTGATCTTTCCCGGCATTCGCTACGAACGGGCCGAAGGAAAAGATCCCGCACAGCAGGGCAAATCTCCGGTTCCGCCTGAAAATCCTGCGTCCGCGCCAAAGCACTGAGGCGGACGTTACAGTTCTTTCAAAGAGCAGGAGCTTTGCTCAAGGAACCGGGTGACGGCCGGGCGCCAGCTTTCATCCGGCACGAAGGCGCGCAGGACGACGATGCCTTCTTCTATCGGTGTTTCCACGAAGATGGAGCCGTCGAGATCGTCCGGCAGTTGCCGGCGCACTTCCAGCATCTGGGCAGGCGTGAGGGCGACTGTATCCAACGTGCCGCCGGCCGCGCTGTGATCGTTGAAGCTGTAGATGTTGTGGCCGTTGCGGTCGTAGATCGAAACCGACCAGAACGGCACCTCGCCGGCCGCCTCGACATGTACCATGCCGTCGCCGAGATCGAAGCGGCAGGCGGCAGCCATGAACAGCGGATCGACCGACTTCACCACCGGCTGCCCGCCGCTTTCCGCTTCGAGCGGGGTCATGCGGTAGAGATCCGATGCCATCGACAGCCGGGACCAGGCATCGCGCTCGGACAGCTCCGGCACCATCATCAATATCAGGATATGGACAATGCCGGCCCCGACCGCACCGAGCAGCACGGCGTAAAGGAGTTTACGCATCGCACCCCCCGCGCACGATGCGCGGCAGCTCGATACCGGGAAGGCCGGTGCTGCTGGCAATCGGCGTGTCGTAGAAGGTGAGCACGAAATACATCGGGCCCTTGCCCGCGGTCATCAGCCAATTTCCGGGGGCGGGATGGCCGGAGGCGCTGACAAGCGCAGAATTGTCCCGGAGGCGCAGGACCTGAAAGGATTGCAATGCAGCCGGACGCGCCTTTCCGGTGCGGATGAAGTCGAGCGACCGATCAG
>JAZIHP010000079.1:0-17722 GCA_036678505.1 Alphaproteobacteria bacterium | reverse complement strand
CTGGATCTCGCTGGCGCTGGTCGGCACGCCCTCGCGCTGCACCGGATTGATCTGAACCAGCAGCACGTCTTCGGTCTCCGTTGCCTTGAAGAAGGGAAACAGCGCCGGATTGCCGCCATAGCCGCCGTCCCAGTAAGGCACGCCGCCGATCTCCACGGCACGGAAAAGCTGCGGCAGGCAGGCGGACGCCATCACCGTATCGCGATCGATCTCGCCATCGGAAAAGACGCGGATCTGGCCGGTTTCCACATTGGTGGCCGAGATGAACACCTGCATGGCCTCGCAGCAGCGCACATTGTCGAAATCGATCTCGCTTTCGATCACGTCGCGCAGCGGATTGAGGCCGAGCGGATTGGCCAGATAGGGCGACACCACCCGCGACATGGTGTCGAACCACAGGTAGCCGGGCGAATTCTCGATCGACCAGTTGCCCCACAACATGTCCCAGGGCGTGCGTTGCACCGGGCTGAACCGCCCCTTGCGCGCCACCGCGCGCCAGAAATCCTCAAGCTTGGCGCGCGCGCCTTCGGCGCCTGCGCGCACGAAGCCATCCGCCAGCGCAACCGCGTTCATGGCTCCCGCACTGGTGCCGGAGACGGCAACGATGTCGAGCCGGTCGTCTTCCAGCAGGCGATCGAGAACGCCCCATGTGAAAGCGCCATGCGACCCGCCGCCCTGCAAGGCGATGTTGATCTTCTTGCGCCGCACGGTTTTGCCGCAGGCCCGCATGCGCGATCCTTCCGAAGACTGACGAATGAGGAGGGGAATGGAGTGGCGTCTTACTGGGCGACCCAGCCGCCATCGACCGAGATATGCGTGCCGTTGACCTGCGCGGCGGCTTCCGAGCACAGGAAGGTGACAGCGGCCGCGACCTGCTCCACGGTGACGAACTCTTTCGTCGGCTGCTTTTCCAGCATCACCTCGCGAACGACCGTATCGCGGTCCATGTTGTTGGCCTTCATCTGATCGGGAATTTGCGCCTCGACCAGCGGGGTGAGCACGTAGCCCGGGCACACCGCATTGCAGGTGATGCGGTCGCGCGCCACTTCCAGCGCGACGGTCTTGGTCAGGCCCATGATGCCGTGCTTGGCCGCGACATAGGCCGATTTGAACGGCGAGGCGACGAGACCGTGGGCGGAAGCGATGTTGACGATGCGGCCGCCGCCCTCCCGCTTCATCAACGGTATCGCCGCAGCAATGGTGTGGAAGGCCGAGGACAGGTTGATCGCGATGATGGCATCCCATTTCCCTACGGGAAACGCCTCCACCGGCGCGACATGCTGGATGCCGGCATTGTTGACGAGGATATCGACCGAACCGAAGCGCTCGGCGGCCTTTGTCACCAAAGCGCGGCATTCGGCGGGCTTCGACATATCGGCGCCGACATAGGCCGCTTCCACCTTGTGATCGCGCACGATTTCTGCCGCGATCTCGTGATCCTGCGGCCGGTCGGAAAACGAATTCACGACCACATTGCAACCCTGCGCGGCAAGCGCGCGGGCGATAGCGAGACCGATTCCGGAGGTGGAGCCGGTTATCACGGCGGTTCGGGGGGCGGCTCTGGTGGCGCTCATGACGGTCCTTTCCGCGACGGCGGGGATGAAAATGCTGCACTGCAATATATGCGACAAATCGGCCAAAACCAGCCGTCCGCGCAAAAAAAACAATGTTTCTGAAAACCTTTGCGACTCGAATGTTGACTGTTATGATCAAGTATGCGCTTTCAGGCGCGTCGCTGTAAAAGTATGTTCGAGAGACATTTCATGCACACTGCCCTTTCCACCCTTTTTGGCACGCTGGCGCTGGCCGGCATTCTGGCATCCCCGCAAGCGATGGCCCAGGAAAAACAGATCGTCGTCTACAACGCCCAGCACGAAAGCCTTGCAAAGGAATGGGCTGCGGCATTTACCGCCGAAACCGGCATCGGGGTGACGCTGCGCAACGGCGCGGACAGCGAGTTTTCCAACCAGATCGTGGCCGAGGGCAAGGCTTCGCCCGCGGATGTGTTCCTGACCGAGAACTCGCCCGCCATGACGCAGGTTGAACAGGCCGGCCTGTTCGCGCCCGTCGATGCCGGCACGCTGGCGCTCGTCGACGAGCAATATCGTCCTTCCGGCGGCAACTGGATCGGCATTGCGGCGCGCAGCACCGTATTCGTCTACAACAAGAACAAGCTGACGCAGGCGCAGCTTCCCGCATCGCTGCTCGATCTGGCCGACCCGCAATGGAAGGGCCGCTGGGGCGCTTCACCCTCCGGGCCGGATTTTCAGGCCATCGTCAGCGCTCTCCTGCAACTGAAGGGGGAGAAGGACACCCGTGACTGGCTGCACGCGATGAAAACCAATTTCAAGGCCTATCGCGGCAACAACACCGTTCTGAAGGCGGTGAACAGCGGCGAGATCGATGGCGGCGTCATCTATCATTACTACTGGTTCGGCGACCGCGCGCGCACCGGGGAAAACAGCCGCGAGGTCGAGCTGCATTATTTCCGCAACGGCGATCCGGGGGCGTTCGTCTCCGTTTCCGGCGGCGGCGTGCTGGCGTCCAGCAAGCACCCGCAGGAAGCGCAGGCTTTCCTGAAGTGGATCGTCGGCAAGGGTGGCCAGCAGGTGCTTCGTGACGGCACCTCCTACGAATACACCGTCGCCAGGGGCGAGGCTTCCAACTCAAGCCTGGTGCCGCTTGAGGACCTGCAAGCCCCCAGGATCGATCCGCAGACGCTGAATTCCCGCAAGGTGACGGACCTGATGACCGATGCGGGCCTGATGTAGACGCTCATGCGGGCCGCCACCGACAGCACCCTGATTGCCAGGCCTGCCGCCGCCCTTCCGGCGGCGGCCCCGTTCCACTTCTCGTGGATCGGGCTTGCGGCGCTGCTGGTGACGCTGCTGACGCTGGTGCCGCTGGGCTTCATCCTGTGGGTGACGCTCCAGACCGGCTGGCAAACGGCCTTATCGCTTATTTTCCGCCCGCGGGTTGGCGAGCTTCTGGTCAACACCCTGCTGCTCGAACTGCTGACCGTGCCCGCCTGCGTGGTGCTTTCGGTGGCGCTTGCCTGGCTGACGGAACGCAGCGACCTGGCCGGGGCGCGCCTGTGGGCCTGGCTGTGCGTGGCGCCGCTGGCGGTGCCGGCTTTCATCCATTCCTACGCATGGGTTACCATCATTCCCGGTCTCGAAGGCCTCGGCGCCGGCGTTCTGGTCTCGGTTCTGGCCTATTTCCCGTTTCTCTACCTGCCGGTTTCGGCAACCCTGCGCCGTCTCGACCCGGCGCTGGAGGATGCGGCAGCGGCCCTCGGCCACGGCCCGTGGAGCGTGTTCTTCCGCGTGATCCTGCCTCAGCTGCGGCTGGCGCTGTGCGGCGGCGCCCTGCTCGTCGGCCTGCACCTGCTCGCCGAATACGGGCTTTTCGTGTTCGTGCGCTTCGACACCTTCACCACGGCCATCGTCGACCAGTTCCAGTCCACCTTCAACGGCCCGGCCGCCACCATGCTGGCCGGCGTGCTGGTAACCTGCTGCTTCGCCCTTTTGGCGCTGGAAATGCTGGCGCGTGGCGACGAACGCTATGCCCGGGTCGGCGCAGGCGCCGCCCGCAATCCGGCAAAGGCAAAGCTGGACCGCGCCGCCCTGCCCTGCCAGCTGATGCTCGGCGCGGTGGCCGCTCTGTCGCTCGGCGTTCCCTTCTACACCATCGCCCGCTGGCTGTGGGCGGGCGGTCTCGCGGTCTGGCGCATGGACGAGATCGGCGCGGCGTTCGGCCACACCACGGTGCTGGCGCTCGGCGGAGCGTTGCTGGCCACCCTTGCCGCCATTCCGATGGCATGGCTGTCGGTGCGCGCGCCAGGCCGCCTGCAACGGATGCTGGAAGGCTGCAACTACATGGTGGGGTCTTTGCCCGGCGTGGTCGTCGCGCTGGCGCTGGTCACGCTGACGGTGCGCTATCTGCTGCCATTCTACCAGACGCTCGCCACCATCCTCGTCGCCTATGTGCTGATGTTCCTGCCGCGCGCCATCATCAGCCTGCGCGCCCCCATCGCGCAGGCGCCGCCGGAGCTTGAGCAGGCGGCGATGAATCTGGGGCGGCGGCCGTTCAACGCGCTGTGGTCGACCACGGTGCGGCTTTCCGCGCCGGGCGCCGCCGCTGGCATGGCGCTGGTGGCGCTCGGCATCCTCAACGAACTGACCGCCACCCAGATGCTGGCCCCCAGCGGCACCCGCACGCTGGCGCTTGGCTTCTGGGCCCATAGCGGCGAGATCGACTATGCGGCCGCCGCTCCCTATGCGCTGATCATGGTGGCGGCCTCGCTGCCGCTGACATGGCTGCTTTACGTGCAATCGAAGAAGATGGCCGGACAATGAGTTTCCTTCAGCTTTCCGGCCTGCACAGGAATTACGGACCGGTGGCGGCCGTGAGCGGCATCGACCTTCTCGCCACCGCCGGCAGCCGCACCGCCATCGTCGGCCCTTCAGGCTGCGGCAAGACCACGCTGCTGCGCCTCATCGCCGGCTTCGAGCCGCCCGATGCGGGCACAATCGAACTCGATGGCGAAACGCTTGCCGGGCCGGATATGTTCGTTCCCGCCTACAGGCGCCCCATCGGCCTCGTCGCGCAGGACGGCGCTTTGTTCCCGCATCTTTCCGTCGCCGCCAATATCAGCTTCGGCATCGCCCGGGGAGAACGGGACCGCGACATGCGCGTCGCGGAACTCGTCCGGCTGGTGGGCCTGGACGAGGGTTTTCTGCAACGACGGCCGCACCAACTCTCCGGCGGCCAGCAGCAACGCGTGGCGCTGGCGCGGGCGCTTGCCCGCAAGCCCCGCCTGATGCTGCTCGACGAGCCGTTCTCGGCGCTGGACACGAGCCTGCGCGCGGCCATGCGCAAGACCGTCGCCGGCGTTCTGGAAGCGGCAGGCGTCACCACCATCCTCGTCACCCACGATCAGGAGGAGGCGCTGTCATTCGCCGATCACATGGCGGTGATGCGCGCGGGAAAGATCATGCAGGCCGGCTCGCCGCGCGATCTTTATCAGAGGCCGCGCACCCGCATGGTGGCCGAATTTCTGGGCGAAGCCATCATCCTGCCGGCCCGCATCGCGGATGGTCATGCACGCTGCATTCTGGGCGCGATCCCCATCGACCGCGACCAGCGGCGCCAGACGGCCGAAATCCTGCTGCGGCCCGAGCAGATCGGGATCGGACCGGGTGAATCCGACGGCGTGAGCGCGCTCGTGACGGATTCGGAATTCAGCGGGCCAAGCTGCACGCTGGTGGTGCAGGTGGCGAACGGCGCGGGCGCGGCAGGCACGCTGGTCCTGCGCCATCCCTCGGCCGATGCGCCGCAGGCGGGAACCCGCATCCGGCTCACGGTCAGCGGCAGCGCGCATCTGCTTGAGTAATTCCAGCGCAACCGCACAGCGGTCTTGCGTTCGCACTTACGTCGGGGCAAGGGATTGGAGCATGTCCGCATTTCCCGGACGAAAAGCAGAAATGCTCCGGATCGGCACGCCTCAAGCATGCCGCCCGAAAGGGGGAACCGGTTTCGGGGCAACGACATGCGTAAAAACAAGAACTTGAAGCGCGGGGAGCTGATCTGAAAGATCGCGACACGCTTTAGAGCGTTTCCAGGAAAAGTGGAAACACTTTTCCGGTTCGGAAACACGACAGACCAAAGACTTAGAGCGTTTCCAGGAAAAGTGGAAACGCTTTTCCGGTTCGGAAACGCGACAAGACAAAGACTTTTAGCCGTTCGGCGATTCCGTGAAACCATGAACGGCTCCAGAGCCGGGCAGTGCTTCCGTGAAACCCTGAACGGCTCTGGCCCGAAGGTTTTTACCGCGTGTTGCGGCGGCGGGCGGCCAGCGTGCGCAGGCGCAGCGCATTGAGCCGGATGAAGCCCTCGGCGTCCTTCTGGTCGTAAGCGCCGCGATCGTCCTCGAAGGTGACGAGATCGTCGCGATAGAGCGACCTGGCCGATTTGCGGCCGGTGACGATGACATTGCCCTTGTAGAGCTTCAGCCGCACCGTGCCCTCGACGTCTTCCTGGCTCTTGTCGATCAGCGCCTGGAGCATCTCGCGCTCCGGCGAATACCAGAAGCCGTTATAGATCAGCTCGGCATAGCGCGGCATCAGCTCATCCTTGAGATGGCCGGCGCCGCGATCCAGCGTGATCGACTCGATGGCGCGGTGCGCGGCGATCAGGATGGTGCCGCCGGGGGTCTCGTAGACGCCGCGGCTCTTCATGCCGACGAAGCGGTTCTCGACCAGATCGATGCGGCCGATGCCGTTGTCGCGGCCGAGATCGTTGAGGGCGGCCAGCAGCGTTGCCGGCGACAGCTTCTCGCCGTTGAGCGCGACAGCGTCGCCCTTCAGGAATTCGATCTCGATCTCGGTTGCCCGATCCGGCGCGTCGAACGGCGAAACCGAACGCTGATGCACATATTCCGGCGGCTCGTTCCACGGATCCTCAAGCACCTTGCCTTCCGAGGACGAGTGCAGAAGGTTGGCGTCGACCGAGAACGGCGCTTCGCCCTGCTTGTCCTTCGGCACGGGAATCTGGTGCTTCTCGGCGAAGTCGATCAGGTCGGTGCGCGACTTGAACGACCAGTCGCGCCACGGCGCGATCACCTTGATGTCGGGGTTGAGCGCATAGGCCGAAAGCTCGAAGCGCACCTGATCGTTGCCCTTGCCGGTCGCGCCATGGGCGATGGCGTCGGCTCCGGTTTCCTCGGCGATCCGGACCAGATGCTTCGAGATCAGCGGCCGGGCGATGGAGGTGCCGAGCAGATAGGTGCCCTCGTAAAGCGCGTTGGCGCGGAACATCGGGAACACGAAATCCTTCACGAATTCCTCGCGCAGGTCCATGATGCGGATGTCCCTGATGCCCATCATCTCGGCCTTGCGGCGCGCCGGCTCCAGTTCCTCGCCCTGTCCGAGATCGGCGGTGAAGGTGACGACCTCCGCGCCCAGTTCGGTTTGCAGCCATTTCAGGATGATGGAGGTATCGAGGCCGCCCGAATAGGCGAGCACGACCTTCTTGACGTCTTTCAGTTTGGACATGGGCGTTCCCGGTGTTCGTTCAAGGAGTGCGGCAAGGCGCAAAAATCGCGTGGGCAGTCATAGCAGGAAAGCCGCGCCGGACAAGCGCCGGGCGTGATATCCGGCAGGCGCGGGCTGCTTCGGCGAAGTGCGCAATAAAATGACGAAATGTGCCCGATATAAAACCTTTTCTTGTGAATCCGCACTTTTTCGTGCATTTCATGGCCCGCGCCCGCGAGGGTGCGTCGTTACCACCCGAACTGACAGGATCATATGATGGCGGAAGAAAGTCTTCTTGATAGCGCACTGGTACGTCTGGACGAAGCCGCAAGGCACCTCAACGTCGACGCCGATGTCATCGAGAAGCTGAAATATCCGCGAGAGACGACCAAGGCCCGTCTCATGATCCGCATGGACGACGGTTCGCGAAAATCCTTCCTGGCATGGCGATGCCGATATGACGACACCCGCGGCCCGACCAAGGGCGGCATCCGCTTCCATCCCGACGCGACGGCCGAAGAAGTCGAGATGCTGGCGTTCTGGATGACGTTCAAATGCGCCGTGATGAACCTGCCCTATGGCGGCGGCAAGGGGGCGGTTCAGGTCGATCCGCGCCAGCTCTCCAAGGCCGAGCTTGAGCGCCTGTCGCGCGGCTATATTCAGGCCTTCGCCGGCATCATCGGGCCGGACCGCGACATTCCTGCGCCCGACGTCTACACCAATTCCATGATCATGGGCTGGATGGCCGACGAATATAACCAGATCGTCGGCAAGAGCTCGCCCGCCGTCATCACCGGCAAGCCGCTGGCGCTCGGCGGTTCGGTCGGCCGCGGCGACGCGACCGCGCGCGGCGGCTACTATCTGGTGGGCCATCTGGCGCGGGAACTGGGTCTTACCGGCAAGCTTCGCATCGCCGTTCAGGGTTTCGGCAATGCCGGCCAGTACATCGCCTCGCTGCTCGCCGGCGACGGCCACACCATCGTGGCCGTGTCGGATTCCGGCGGCGCCGTGCATGCGGCCGGGGGGCTCGACCTCGATGCGCTGATGGCCGCCAAGACCGACAACCGCTCGGTCGTCTACACCGCCGGAAAGAACGGCCACGAGGCGATTGCAGCCGACAATCTGGTGGGCATCGATTGCGACATCCTTGTGCCGGCGGCGCTGGAAAACATGATCCACAAGCACAACGCCCACACCGTGAAGGCGCGCCTCGTGCTGGAACTCGCCAACGGCCCGGTCACGCCGGAAGCCGACGAGATCCTCGCCGAACGCAACGTCGTGGTGCTGCCCGACATCCTGGCCAATGCAGGCGGCGTCACCGTCTCCTATTTCGAGTGGGTGCAGAACAAGCAGGGCTATTACTGGGAGCTGGAGGAAATCCACACCAAGCTGCGCGCCATCATGGAGCGCGAGGGCCGCGCCATCTGGCAGCTGTCGGTCGACCGTGGCATCACGCCGCGCACGGCCGCCTATGTCCACGCTCTGAGCCGTCTGGCCGAGGCGATCGAGGCTCACGGCACGCAGAGCTATTTCGACAGCTGACCCATCTCGAACCGCGTTCGCGGATCGGATATAGAAGGGCGTCGCGCCATGCGGCGCCCTTTTCTCTTGCGCTTTTCTCAGGCAGGCCCGTCCAGATGAACTTCATTCCCGACGCAACCGTGCTCGTCCAGTTCGCGATCGCCACCACCGTGCTGGCGATAACGCCGGGCCCCGACATGACCCTGTTTGTCGGCCGCGCCCTGTCGCAGGGCCGGGCCGCCGGCTTTGCCTGCATGATCGGCGCCATGACCGGCATTATCTTTCACACCGCGCTGGTGGCGCTTGGCCTGTCGGCCCTGATCCTCGCCTCGCCGCAAGCTTTCCTGGCGCTCAAGATAGTCGGCGCGCTTTATCTGATCTGGCTGGCCTTCCAGGCGCTTCGCCATGGCTCGGCCTTTTCACCGGAGATCGATGGCCGCGCGCCCCATTCCTTCGCCCGCAACTGGGCGACGGGGCTCGGCATCAATCTGCTCAACCCGAAGATCATCCTGTTCTTCATGACCTTCCTGCCGCAGTTCGTGTCCGCGCACGATCCTCACGCGCCCGGCAAGCTGTTCTTCCTCGGGCTGATGTTCATCGTCGTGTCGCTGCCGTTCACCTCTTCCATGGTGATCGCGGCGGACCGCTTCGCGGCATTGCTGAAGAAAAGCCCGCGTATCACGCGACTGACGGATTACCTGTTCGCCGGGGTGTTCTCGGCCTTTGCGATCAGGATCCTGATGACGGAGGCGACGTAGGCGGCAGCCGGTCGCGGTTGCGGCCGCGCCAGTCCGGCGTCCACATGCCGGCCACCAGCCAATAGGCCAGCCCGCCGACAAGTCCGCTGCCGATCATCGCCAGAAGAATGGCAGTGTCTTCCGAACGATCCGGCTGTGCCGCATTGCCGTAAAACAGCCCGGCGAATGCGGCCGCAACGACCCCGCCGGCAATCGCATAAAACAGCCAGTCGCGCCGGCCCAGAAACTCGCCCACGACAATGGCGACAGCCGCCGGCCAGAAGTTCAGATGGGCTATGAACAGGGCAAAGATCGGCACGGCAACGACCATGCCGGCGTTGAAGGTGGAAAGCTCCTGTTCCTGCGCCATACCAGACCAGCCAAGAAACAGGAGGTAGAGGAAGAAACTGGCGGCGAGGCAGGCACCGGCATAGCCGGCGACGACCGCCGCAAAGCGAAGCAGGACCCTCAGCAGATCGTTCAAGCCTCGCCGTGCCCGGCGATCATCATCGCCTCCAGCGCCAGCCTGTCCACCTTGCGCATGCGCTCCGATTCCGACTTGAGCTGGCCGCAGGCGGCGAGAATGTCGCGCCCGCGCGGCGTGCGGATCGGAGAGGCGTAGCCGGCGGCATTGATGTAGTCGGCGAAACGCTCGATCGTCTCCCAGTCAGAGCACTGATAATTCGTGCCTGGCCACGGATTGAACGGGATCAGATTGATCTTGGCCGGAATGCCCCTCAGCAGCTTCACCATCTGCTTTGCATCTTCCAGGCTGTCATTGACGTCCTTCAGCATCACATATTCGAAGGTGATGCGGCGCGCATTGGACAGGCCCGGATAATCGCGGCAGGCCTTCATCAGCTGTTCCAGCGGATATTTCTTGTTGATCGGCACCAGAAGGTCGCGCAGATCGTCGTTCACCGCATGCAGCGAGATCGCCAGCATGACGCCGATCTCCTCGCCGGTGCGGTAGATTTCCGGCACGACACCGGAGGTGGACAGCGTGATGCGGCGCTTCGACAGCGACAATCCGTCGCCGTCGGAGGCGATCAGCAGGGCCGTCTTCACCGCCTCGAAATTATAGAGCGGCTCGCCCATGCCCATCATCACGATGTTGGACACCTTGCGCCCTTCCGCCGGCACGATGGCGCCCGCCGGCGTATCGGTGTCGGGAAAATCCCCCAGCCGGTCGCGCGCGGTCAGCAACTGCGCCAGAATTTCTTCCGCCGTCAGATTGCGCACCAGCTTCTGGGTGCCGGTATGGCAGAAGGAGCAGGTCAGCGTGCAGCCGACCTGGCTGGAAATGCACAGCGTGCCGCGTCCCTCTTCGGGGATATAGACGGTCTCGATCTCGACCGGGCGGCCGGCCCCGCGCGGCGGAAAGCGGAACAGCCACTTGCGCGTGCCGTCATTGGAGATCTGCTCCTCGACCACTTCCGGACGCGCAACGGTAAAACTGCGATCCAGCACGGCACGCAGATCTTTGGAGATGTTGAACATCTGCGCGAAGTCCGAAACGCCGCGCACATAAAGCCAGTGCCAGAGCTGCTGCACGCGCATCTTCGCCTGCTTTTGCGGCACCACGCCGGCCTCGACCAGCGCATCGGCCATTTCCTCGCGCGTCAGCCCGATCAGCGACGGCTTTTCCGGCGCCGGACGAATGCGCAGCGCGTCACGGGCGCCCGCAGGAGTAAGATCGAGTGAAAGGCTCATGGCAGGCCCGATACAGGTGCTTTGCGGCCGAATTCAGCAGCGGTTTTCGGATAAAGTGCGCGCGATAGCACAAGTTTGCCCCAAAGTCATCGCCCCCGGGTCATCGCCCCCGGGTCATCGCCCCCGAGTCATCGTCTGGCGTCATCGTCTGCCGTCATCGCCACCCATGCAAAAGGCCGGACCCGAAGGCCCGGCCTGAATTTGCGCGGTGCAGGACAGCTTACTTGCAGCTGGAAATGGAATTCAGCGCCGCCGTGATGCCCTTCAGCGAAAACACGTAGCTGGTGGCGTTGCCACGGCCGGACTTCGCCTGGACCTTCATATCCGAACCACCACGCATGGCGGCGATGAGCTGCGGCTCGTCGGCGGCATTTTCCACCCATGCGGATTTGCCGCGCGTGAACATGGTGAAGGACTTGTCGCCGACGGCGACCGTAACCTTGGAGTTCGCCTGGAAATCATAGCCAGCGATGAACTGCGGCTCATAGCTGACCTGCTGGCCCGGACGCTGCGACACGAAGAAGAACATGTCGCCATGGTTCAGCGTCGGCGGCTGCTTGTCGGTCGGAACGGTCAGCACATAGCACACCTTGCCGCCGGAAGCCTGATAGCTGTAGGTGCCCCATGCGTTGTGCTGGCCAATCTTGGTCGCTTGCTGGGCCAGAACGGGCGAAGCCGTGGCGAGCATGATCAGACCAGAAACTGTAGCAATCAATCGGCGCATTGTGATTCCCATATTCCAAACAGTGCGGGAGCAGGCTGGCGTTGCGCTCAGCCCGATCTCTTCAATTTGCTTTAATCTGGGTTACCAAAGCGTGAAGACCGCCAAAGAAATTTGGACTCCCGCCATAGAAACCTCCGCCATCACCGCGCTTTTCCTTGCAATTCATTGTCTGCCGGGTCCGGCGCGACGTCCCTGCCCGCGACTTGGACTGGAGGAAAAAGGCAAGAATTTGACTTTTGCCCAAATTGAACGCGCCGGCCCCGGCACCGGGGGTTGCGGGGCCGCCAAACCAAAGCAACGAAGCATGTCGCCCGAAAGCCTGAAGCCGGTTCGGGAAAACGCCATGCTCAAGGGATTGAAATCAGGCCTCTTCGGCCAGCGCCTCTTTCGCCGCCGCCTTGTGGGCCGGGGTGATATGGGTCCTGACCGCCGCGATTGCCGCACTCATAACGGCGATGTCATCGGTGAAGCCAAGGCCGAAGATCACATCCGGGACGGCGTCCACCGGCAGGACGAAATAGCCGAGCGCGGCCAGGAGAATACCCTTGGCCCTCAGCGGGGTGTTGGCGTCCAGCACGCAATAATAGGCGGCGATCACATCTTCCATGAACGGAACGTGGCGCGCGGCCTTTTTGGCGGTGCGCCAGAATTTTTCGCGCACCTCCGCCTCATCGCCAATCTTGTCCGCGAAGCCGAAGAGATCGAAAACGGTCCTTTCAGCCATGTGCCGGCATCTCCTTCAAACGGCCGCCTTCTGCCGGCCTTCGCCGGTAATGTGGTGGGGCGAAGGGCGCCATGCAAGATTTTGTGGCCTCAAACAGGCGTTCAGTCGCCAAAAATACGGTCGATCCGACGCGCCAGGCCAAAATCGAGCTCGGTCAGCCCGCCCGCATCGTGGGTGCTGAGCCGGATGTCCACGGTCTTGTAGACGTTCGACCATTCCGGGTGATGATCCATCTTCTCCGCCGCCAGCGCCACACGCGTCATGAAGGCGAAAGCCTCGGAGAAATTGGCGAAGCTGAACCGCCTTTCGATGGCCAGCCGGTCCTCGCTCAGCGCCCAGCCGGAGCGTTCCTCAAGCGACGCGGCAACGGCGTCCGGTGCCAGTTTCTCTCGTGCCATGGCCTGTTTCCGTGTTATGCGCGTGGAACGACTGAACATAGGGCCTGCCGCGATGGACGCCAAACCGAAAAGCTCGATCCTGTTCGTCTGCCTCGGCAATATCTGCCGCTCGCCGCTGGCCGAGGGCGTTTTCCGCACGGTGGCGGCGCAAGAAGGACGCACCGACCTGTTTGTGCCGGATTCGGCCGGAACCGGCGGCTGGCATGCCGGTTCACCGCCCGATCCGCGCTCCATCGCCGTGGCCGCACGCCATGGCGTCGACATTTCAGGCCAGTGCGCACGCAAGGTCGAGGCGGCGGATTTCTCCCGCTTCGATCTCATCCTCGGCATGGATCGCTCCAACGTGCAGGACCTGCGCAGCGCGGCCCCGCAAGGCGCGCAGGAGCGCATCCACCTCTATCTCGATTACGCGCTGGGCGCGCGGCGCGACGTCCCCGATCCCTATTATGGCGGCACCGACGGCTTCGAAAAGGTCTACCGCATGATCCGGGAGGCGTCGGAAGCGTTGTCGAAGCGGCTTACCGGCGGGCTTCCGGCCAGCGGCCAGGCTTCCTCGACGATATAGGGCCCGCCGCCCACCGAATCGCGCGACGACATCAAAACGAAGCGCCCGACCTTGAAGGGTGCCGCGGAAAAATTTCCCCGTGCCGAGAGATAACGCGCCACTTCGGCCGGGTTCGGATTGCGCAGCCTTGCCAGCGTGACATGCGGGATGAACTTGCGCGGATCAGCGCCGATGCCGAGGCGCTGGCAGATGCGGTCGATCTCGGCCTGCAACGCGGAAAGATCGGGCGAGGCCGCGACACCGGCCCATATCGAGTGCGGTTTCTTCTGCCCGAAGGCCCCGACGCCGGCCAGCGTCAGCATGAAGGAGGGCCGGCGAACCCGGTCGAGCGCATCGGCTATGTCATCGGCCACATGGCCCTCGACATCGCCGATGAAGCGCAGCGTGATGTGATAGTTTTCGACGTCGATCCAGCGGGCGCCGGGAAGGCCGCCCCTCAGCAGGGAAAGCGATAGCGCGGCATCGCGCGGAATTTCGAGAGCGGTGAAAAGACGCGGCATGGCATAGCCTCCTGTCCTCGAATCGAAACCCTGTCTGTCAGCGGACCACCGATGCAACGGTTCGGCAAGCGAATTGTTTTGCGCCCGCCGTTTCCGCAGGGGAAAGACGGGACCGCGGTCAGTCTTTCCCCGGCGCCGCAATCGCCTTTTCAACGGCCGGCAAAATCCGCCCGACGATGGTGCGGACACCCTCGGCGCTCGGATGCATTCCATCCTCGCTCAGCAGGTCCCGTTGGGCCGCGACCCCGTCGAGGAAGAACGGATAGAGGGGGACGCCGTGTTTCTGCGCCAGGCGCGGATAGAGCGAGCCGAAGGCCTCGCCGTAGGCGGGGCCCAGATTGGGAGCCGCCACCATGCCCGCCAGCAGCACATTGATGCCGCGCGCCTTCAGCCGCGAGATCATCTCATCGAGGTTCTTCGCCACGATCGCCGGATCGATGCCGCGCAGCATGTCGTTGGCGCCCAGTTCGAGAATGACCAGATCGGTGCCGTCCGGAACCGACCAGTCCAGACGGGCGAGCCCGCCGCTGGAGGTGTCGCCGGAAACCCCGGCATTGGCGACAACCACGTCATGGCCTTTGGCCTTCAGCGCCTCCTGCAGCCGTTCGGTAAATCCTTCACCCGGACCGAGCCCGTAGCCGGCCATCAGGCTGTCGCCGAAACCGACGATCCGCACCGCATCCGCCCGCGCCGGCGCGGCCCATGAAACCATGGCCCCGGCAAACAGCGCGCACCACGCGCAGACAGGGAACAAAAACGTGTATTTGAAAGCCATGCTTTTGCCCCCATATGTCGATTGTATTTCCGCGCAAGGGCGTTCGCCCCGCCTTCCATATAGGATCAATCCGTTTTGACAAAAGCCGTCATCGAGCTTGCAAACGTATCGCTGACGCTGGGCGAAGGCGCTTCCTCGGTGCAGGTGCTGAAAGACATCGATCTCACCGTCCGGCAAGGCGAGATCGCCGGCATCGTCGGGCCTTCCGGGTCCGGCAAATCGACGCTGCTGATGGTTCTGGCCGGTCTTGAACGCGTCGACGATGGCCGCGTGGGCGTCGCCGGCATGACGCTGAACGGCAAGAGCGAGGACGAGATCGCCGTCTTCCGCGGCCGCAACATCGGCATCGTGTTCCAGTCCTTCCACCTCATTCCCAACATGACGGCGCTGGAAAACGTCGCCGTTCCGCTCGAACTGGCCGGCCACCCGGACCCGTTCAAGGTGGCCGAACAGGAGCTGGTCGCGGTGGGCCTCGGCGAACGCCTGACCCACTATCCGGGCGCGCTTTCCGGCGGCGAGCAGCAGCGCGTGGCCATCGCCCGCGCGCTCGCCCCGTCGCCGCCGATCCTCATCGCCGACGAGCCCACCGGCAACCTCGACCAGGCGACGGGCCGGCAGATCGCCGATCTTCTGTTTTCCAAGGCGGCCGAGCGTGGCATGACGCTGGTGCTCGTGACCCATGATCCCGCACTTGCCGCGCGTTGCTCGCGCCGCATCGCCATGCGCTCGGGCCGCATCGAGGGTGGGGAGACGCAGGACGCCAACCCGGCGCTGGCTGCGACGGCCATCGCGTGATGACGATGCCGCGCCAGCTTGCGCTCGCCTTCCGCTTTGCCCTGCGCGAAATGCGCGGCGGCCTTTCCGGCTTCGCCATTTTCCTCGCCTGCATCGCACTTGGCGTGGCCGCCATCGGCGGCGTCAATTCCGTTGCCCGTTCGATCGGCGACGGCGTGGCCACGCAGGGACAGCCGCTGCTCGGCGGCGATTTGCGCTTCCGCCTCAACCAGCGCGAGGCGAACAGCGCCGAACTGGATTTCCTGAAAGCCGCCGGCGACCTGTCGGTCAGCGCCGGCATGCGCTCCATGGCCCGTCTTTCCGACGGCTCCGATCAGGCGCTGGTCGAGGTCAAGGCTGTCGACGATGCCTATCCGCTTTACGGCATGTTGGAGACACGGCCTGCCCTGGCGCATGCAGAGCTTTTCGGCGAAAGAGCCGGTGCCTTTGGCGCTGCCGCGCCCGACCTTCTGTTCGAGCGCCTCGGCCTGAAGCCCGGCGACCGCATCATGCTCGGGCATGCGACCTTCGAGCTGCGCGCCGAACTGGAAAGCGAACCCGATGCCGTCTCGGAAGGCTTCGGCTTCGCCCCGCGCCTGCTTGTCTCGCTGGAGGGGCTGCGCGCTTCCGGCCTCGTGGTGACCGGCAGCCTTGTCGAACATTCCTACAAGCTGAAACTGGAACCCGGGGCCGGCGCGGCCCGGCTGGCGCAGGTGGAGGCGCAGGCGCGCGCCGCTTTTCCCGAGGCAGGCTGGTCGATCCGCGACCGTTCCAACGCTGCCCCCGCGCTTTCGGCCAATATCGAGCGGTTTTCGCAGTTTCTCACGCTGGTCGGCCTCACCTCGCTGGTGGTCGGCGGCGTCGGCGTCGCCAATGCGGTGCGCGCCTATCTCGACGGCAAGCGCGGCGTCATCGCCTCCTTCAAGAGCCTCGGAGCCTCCGGCCGCTTCGTCTTCACCGTCTATCTGGTGCAGACGCTGCTGATTGCGGCGATCGGCATCGCCGCCGGGCTGGTGCTGGCGGTGCTGATGCCCTTTGCCGCCTCCGGCGCGTTGCGGGCGATCGTTCCCGTGCCGGCGGAGGCGGGCATCTATCCGGCCGCACTCGGCCTTGCCGCCGCCTTCGGCCTGCTCGTCACGCTGGCCTTCGCGCTGATGCCGCTCGGCCGCGCCCGCGACGTTCCGGCCACCGCCCTGTTCCGCGAACTCGGCTTCGAAGCGCGGGGGCGGCCACGGCTCGTCTACGGCGCGGCCACCACCGTCATCGCCCTGTCTCTGGCCGCGCTGGCCGTCTTCACCGCCCATGACAGGCGCATCGCAGTTACTTTCGTGGGCGCGGCGGCGCTGTCCTTTCTCGTCCTGCGCCTTGTGGCATGGCTTGTGCAATGGCTGGCCAGAAGGGCGCCGCGCGTGCGTTCCACCGCGCTCAGGCTGGCGATCGGCAACATCCACCGGCCGGGCGCGCTCACCCCTTCGGTGGTGCTGGCGCTGGGGCTCGGGCTGACGCTGCTCGTCACTTTGGCGCTGATCGACGGCAATCTGCGCCGCCAGATCTCCGACAGCCTGCCGGAGAAGGCGCCGAATTTCTTCTTCGTCGATATTCAGGCCGCCGATGTCGATGCCTTTTCCTCGCTCGTCGAAAGGGAGGCCCCTCAGGGCGCGCTGGTGAAAGTGCCGATGCTGCGGGGGCGCATCACCGCGCTGAACGGCGCCGATGTGCGCGAACTGGACATTCCGCCGGCCGGCGCATGGGTGCTGCGCGGCGATCGCGGCCTTACCTATGAAGCGCAACGGCCCGCCAATGCTTCTCTGACCGAAGGAAGCTGGTGGCCGGCCGATTACACGGGCGAGCCGCTGGTGTCGTTTTCGGCGAAGGAAGGCGAGGAGCTCGGCCTTGCGCTGGGCGATACGGTGACGGTCAATGTGCTTGGCCGCGACGTCACCGCGCGCATCGCCAGCTTCCGGCAGGTGCAGTGGGAAACGCTCGGCATCAATTTCGTCATGGTGTTCTCGCCGAACACATTTGCCGGCGCGCCGCACAGCTGGCTGGCGACGCTTTCCGACGCCGGCGCGCCGGCAAATGTGTCCGGCGATGCCCGCATTCTCAACGCAGTCACCCGCGCCTTTCCCGCGGTGACGACGGTGCGCGTCAAGGATGCGCTCGACATCGTCAACCGGCTCGTCGGCGAGCTCGGCGCGGCGATCCGCGCGGCCGCGGCAGTGGCGCTGATCGCGTCGGTGCTGGTGCTGGCCGGCGC
>JAZIHP010000078.1:0-17910 GCA_036678505.1 Alphaproteobacteria bacterium | reverse complement strand
GGGTAGTCATTTGCACAGAGATTTCAGTGGATATGCGGGTGCGCCGGTCGATCCTCAATGGCCGGGCGATAGCCTTGTGTGCGTGTCCTTCGTCTTGAACTACGAAGAAGGTGGCGAGCGCTCCGTTCTGGCGGGCGATTCCGGATCGGAAGCGTTCCTTTCGGAGGTCATCGGCGCGGAGACCTGGCTCGGCAAGCGCAACCTGAATATCGAATCCATCTATGAGTATGGTTCCCGTGCCGGCTTCTGGCGGCTGCACCGGTTGCTGACGGATTACGAGGTTCCGGTGACCGTGTTCGGGGTCGCTTCGGCAATGCAGTGCAATCCGAAGGCGGTAGCGGCCATGACATCCGCCGGCTGGGAAATCGCCAGTCACGGCCTGCGGTGGATCGATTATCGCGATTTTTCGCGCGACGACGAGCAGCGGCACATGGAGGAGGCGATCCGAATCCAGACCGAACTCACGGGTTCGCGGCCGCTGGGCTGGTACACGGGGCGAAACTCCGATCATACGCTCGACCTTGTCGTTGCGGACGGAGGGTTTGAATATTCGTCCGATTCCTATGCCGACGACCTGCCTTACTGGGTCCGGCGCGGGGAGCGCGACCATCTGATCGTGCCCTACACTTTCGATGCGAACGACATGCGATTTGCGACCGCGCAAGGGTTCAATTCGGGTGACCAGTTCTTTTCATATCTGCGCGACACATTCGATCAGCTCTATGACGAGGGACGTCGCGGAGCGCCCAAAATGATGTCCGTCGGACTTCATTGCAGGCTCGTCGGCCGCCCTGGCCGGGCGATCGCCCTGCGCCGGTTTCTCGATCATGTGAAGTCGCATTCCGGCGTCTGGCTGGCGACGCGACTGTCCATCGCCAGGCACTGGCGGGCGCATTTCGCCGCATCCGGTCGCCCGCCCGACGGCGCTCGCCCGCAAGGCGGTGCTCGCCCGCAAGGCGGATCGTCCATGCGGACGCGGACATGATTTGCGGCAATCGCAGCCGCAGCCCGGCGGGCGGCGGAAAAAACGGCTGCACGCCCGTTCACGGCAACCCGCACGACGAAGCGTTTGCGCGATCGGGAGAAAAGCAGAAACGCTCCAGTGTCGCGCGGAGCGTCACCGGCCGTGAAAACGGTCACGCAATAACCCCCGATTCCACGGAATGCCCGCCACATGGCCCTCCTGAGAGGCTCATTTCGAAGGCAGGGAAGGCAGACAGGCAATGGGCGACCCAGAAATGGACATGAGCGAAGAAATCCGGATTCTCTCGGATCTGGTGGGATTCGATACGGTCAGCGACCGGTCGAATCTGGAAATCGTGGAATACATCGCGGCCTGTCTCGAAGGCATGGGCGCGAAAGTCTGGCGGCTGCCGTCGGCGGACGGGATGAAGGCCAACCTGCTCGCGCGGATCGGCCCCGAGGCGGCCGGCGGCCTGCTGCTCTCGGCCCATACCGATGTCGTGCCGGTTGCGGGCCAGGCGTGGGCGTCGGATCCCTTCGTCCTTACCCGGCGCCAGGACAGGCTCTACGGGCGCGGTGCGGCCGACATGAAGGGGTTCGTTGCATCGGCCCTCGTCTGTGCTTCGCAACTGGCTGCAACCCGGCTCCGCAAGCCGGTATATCTCGCCTTTTCCTATGACGAAGAACTCGGATGCCTGGGGGTCCACGATCTGATCGCCGCGATGCGGACGATGGCGATCGTTCCGGACCTGTGCGTGGTCGGGGAGCCGACGCTGATGGAGGTCGGGATCGCCCACAAGGGCACCCGGAGCTTCAGGCTGACCTTCACCGGGCAGGCGGCTCATTCGAGCCGCGCTCCCGAAGCCGTGAATGCGGTCGCCTATGCGGCCGATTACGTGTCTTCGATCAACGCCGAGGCGGCCGCTTTTCAGGAGCATGGCCCTTTCGACCGGGGCTTCACCATTCCCCATACGACGGTTCATGTCGGCGTGATGAATGGCGGACGGCAGGTCAACATCGTCCCCGATACATGCAGCGTGGAGATGGAATTCCGCTTTCTGCCGACGGAAAACGCCGGCGATCTGATGGAGCGGCTCGTTCTGGAGCCCGCGCGAAGACTGGACGCTGCCATGTCCTCCCGCGGGCAGGGCTGCGGCGTGAAGGTGGAGAACATCTATGGCTACCCCGCGTTCGAGATCGCGGGCGGGCATCCGGCCGTCGTGCTGGCGAAGCGCTGCGCGGAAAGAAACGAGGAAGTGAAGCTCTCTTATGGCACCGAAGCCGGCTGCTTCATGGAGGGGCTGGACATTCCCGTCGTGGTTTGCGGTCCAGGCGACATACGCCAGGCTCATCAGCCGGACGAGTTCATGGAAATCGCTCAGCTCACCAGATCGCGGAAATTCCTTCGCGACCTGGCGGATGCGTGCTGCCGGTAGGGATATGGCTGCAATCTGCTTCGATGAATCGTCTTGCACGGCAGCAAAAGGAAGGAAAGATATAGAACCGTCGTAACAAATGGATGAAAATCCAAATTCAAATTCAAATACTCGAAATAATTGGACAGTGGAAAAATTTCCGCATGTCTCTACAATATGGGGAAGACTATGAATAATCATGCGCATCGAAATTCTACATTCGGCTCCCGCCTGATCCCGACGACATATGGCGAGGGTAGATCTTCAGATGACCGGTCATGGCGTTTGAAGCTGGGGCGCTGTATCGGAGCGGCGGCCGCCGGCTTTCTGGCGGCCCTCGTGTCGACCGCGTCGGCCCACGCCGCCGACCGCTGGATCATGGCCTCCGGCTATCCGGAGGGAAACTTCATGACCCGGAACATCCGGATTTTCATCGACGAGATCAAGGACGCCGGACTTGACATCGATCTGAAGTCGGACGGCGCGCTGATCAGGCTGGAATCGATCAAGGCCGCCGTGCAGAGGGGGCAGGTGCAGATCGGCGACGTGCGGCTCGGGGTCCATGGCAATGAAGACCCCATGCTCGATCTCGCCGGCGTGCCGTTCGTTGCGCCCGACTATGCCACCTTGTGGCTCCTGAAGGATATTCAGAAGGACTATCTCGAAAAGTGGTTCAGCGGCCAGGGGATGCGCCTGCTTTTCCAGATGCCGTGGCCGGGTTCGGGCTTCTACACAAAGACCCCGGTCAATTCATTGCAGGATATTCAGGGACAGAAGCTGAGAATATATTCCGTTCCGACCCAGAAGATGGGCGACATGCTCGGCTTCCAGGCGACCATCCTGCCTTTTGCCGAGGTGCCGCAGGCATTCTCGACGGGTCTCATCGACGCCATGTTCACGAGCCCGCAGACCGGCATCGACATTCAGGCGTGGGACACCACGCGATATTTCACCTATGTCGGCGCCACTCTGGCGACGAACGCGGTCTTCGTGAACGAAGCAGCTTATCAGGCCCTGCCCGAGGCCACGCGCCAAATCATACTGGACGCGGCCAGGCGCGCGGAGCTGCGCGGCTGGGAGATGAGCGCAGCCACCACGACGGCGCAGATGAAAATCCTTGAGGACAACGGCATCACCCTCAATCCGGCGCCCGAGGACCTGGTTCAGCAGCTCAACATCGCCGGAGAGGCGCTGATGAAGGACTGGCGCGCGCTTGCGAGCCCGGAGGCGAACTCTGTCCTGGACAGATATTTGTCGCTTCGCTGATCCGGGAGACAGATCATGTCCGAAACATCGACCGCGCCCTCGGCGCTGCGCCGGTTTCTCGACGGTCTTTACGTTGCCTCCGGGGTTCTGAGCGCCCTGTGCATCGTGGGAGTGGCCGCCACCACGCTTGCGCAGGTGGTGGGAAGATTTGCAGGGGTGACGATAGATTCCACCGAATCCGCCGGTTTTTTCCTGGCGGGTTCGACCTTCCTGGGTCTGGCCTACACCTTCCGGCGGGGCGCGCAGATACGCGTGTCCCTGCTGCTGGACCGCATCGGCCCGGCAAAGCGCCGGGTGCTCGATATATGGTCGACCGGCGCGTTCCTCATGGCCACCGCCTATCTGGTCTACTGGACGTTCGATCTCGTTCACTTTTCCTGGAAATACAATGAGATCAGCTCGGGGATCATCGCAATGCCGCTGTGGGTGCCGCGTTCGGCGATGGCGATGGGGACGCTGCTCCTCATGATCTCGGTCATCGACACATTCATCGTCATGCTGTCCGCCAGGCAAGACATTCACGAGGAATAGGCGCCCAGCGCCGGAAGTCAGGATCGTGCCATGGATGGCTCTGTAGTTGGTCTCATCATTTTCTCGACGATACTCCTGCTGCTTGCAAGCGGGATATGGGTCGCCCCCGCCCTGATCATCGGAGGCGGCATCGCCCTGGCGATGTTTTCCTCCGTCCCGGTCGGCTCCCTCATGGCGTCGACCATTTGGGATGCGAGCTGGCATTGGCCGCTCACCGCCCTGCCGCTGTTCATCTGGATGGGCGAGATCTTGTTCCGCAGCAGCCTGTCGTCCGACATGTTCCGCGGCCTGTCGCCCTGGCTGTCGCGGCTTCCCGGGGGCCTGCTGCATGTAAACATCCTCGGCTGCGGCATGATGGCCGCGATCACGGGGTCCAGCGCGGTGACGGCGGCAACGATCGGCCGGATGAGCATGCGCGAGCTGGACCAGCGGGGCTACGACCCGTCGCTGTCGATTGGAACCCTTGCCGGCTCCGGCACGCTGGGGCTGCTCATTCCGCCCTCCATCATGATGATTATTTACGGCGTGCTGGCGCAGCAATCGATCTCGCGCCTGTTCATAGCGGGCGTGCTTCCCGGGATGCTGATCATCGCATTGTTCATGATCTATGTGGGGATCAGAGCCCTTCTGAACCCGAAGATCGCGCCGGTGGAAACCACGCGCCTCTCCTTCGCGCAGAAGATGCGCATGACCGGCCCGCTGCTGCCTGTGATAGGTCTGATCTTCGTCGTGATAGGCTCGATCTACGGCGGATACGCAACGCCGACGGAAGCCGCGACGATCGGCGTCCTGGGGGCGTTCGTCCTGTCGGCCGCCTCTGGGTCGCTCACCTGGCGATCCTGCTTCGAGGGGCTGATGTCCGCGGTGACGATGTCGTGTATGATCACGTTCATACTGGCGCCCGCCTTCTTCCTGTCGATCGCCCTCGGCTTCGTCGGGGTGCCGGCCGCGATCGCGGCCTATGTCGAGTCGCTTTCCCTTTCCCCCTATATGCTGATCGCCATTTTGACGGTCATGTATATCGTCCTCGGCTGTTTCCTTGAGGGCGCATCGATGATGGTGCTGACCGCCGCCGTGGTCATTCCGCTGGTTACCGCCGCGGGGTTCGATCTCATCTGGTTCGGCATATTCCTGATCATCACAATCGAAATGTCGCAGATAACGCCGCCGGTGGGGATGAACCTGTTCGTCCTTCAGGGCCTGACGGGCAAGGATCTCGGCACGGTCACGCGCGCCTCGATGCCATTTTTCGGGCTCATGGTTCTGGCGATCGCGATCATCACCGTGTTTCCGCAGTTCGTTCTGGCGCCCGTGTCCTTCATCACGAGCCGATAATTCGCGACGGTAATTTCTGCGGGTCCGCAAAGGAGACGAAAATGGACGGAAAGTTGACCCTGGGCGCAGCCGGCGACATCGTCGTGTGCCGACGGCTTTTTGACGGCAATGGACCGTTGCACCCCGGATATGAACGGACATTGAACTATCTGCGGGAGGCCGACCTCGTCTGGGGGGCATGCGAGGTCCAGTTCAGCCAGCGGGGGTATCGCACCGATGCGCCCATCGGGTATCTCGTCGATCCCGTGGTCGCGGAGGATCTCGGCCGCGCCGGTTTCGGCATCATGACGGTCGCCACCAATCACACCTGCGACTACGGACCGGACGCCTTTCTCGACACGCTGGCGCATCTGAACGCCGCGGGCATCGATACCGTCGGCGGCGGGCCGGACCTGGAGCGGGCGCTGGAGCCGTGGATCGGGGTTGTGAACGGCTGCCGGCTCGGCATTCTGGCCGTCTGCTGCCTGGTGCCGCCAGACTATGCCGCAACCGACCAGCGGCCCGGCATCGCGCCGCTGCGCATCGAGCAATGGCCGGAAATCAATCCCGTCATGCTCGCGACGGAGCCCGGCGCGCCGATGACGATGCGAAGCCGCGTGTGCCCGGAAGATCTGGACCGGCTATGCCGGCAGGTGACCGCGCTCCGATCATCCGTCGACGCCCTGATCGTCAGCGTCCACTGGGGATATGGTCGCGGCTTTCCCCAGGCGGAATATCAGGGTCCTCTCGGCCGGGCCATCATCGACGCCGGCGCGGACATGGTTCTGGGTAACCATCCCCACAGCCCGGCCGGCATCGAGACCTACCAGGGCCGCCCCATCCTCTACAGCCTGGGCAACCACATCGCCCAGCACGACTGGGACAATACCAACGCCGACCGGCAGAAGATATTCTCGCAGATCGACCCGTGGTCTGTGGTGTGCCGCATCGAGCTCGGCCGGGGCGGCGTTTCTTCCATCGCGTTCCGGGCAACCGAATGCGACAGGGACGGGGTTCCGAACCTCATCGAGGAGCCCATGACGGCGATGCCCGTCCTTGAGAGATTTCAACAGCTCTCGGGAACCATGGGCACGACGCTGGCGATTGACGGCCTGAGCGCGGTCGCCCGCTTCTGAACGAAGGATGCGATGCCTGTTTTAAATTCCGCGATCATTTCGGAACGACATTGTCGGGCGCATGACGCTCGTCTTTCGAGCAAACCACGACATAACTTTGGGACAATGCATGCCGTATCGTATTTTGGCGATCTCGCTTGGTGGCACCATCGCGATGACTTCCGGGGCTCGCGGCGGGCTGACGCCGTCATTGGCGGCCGACAGCCTGTTTGGCCAGCTTTCGTTGCCCGGCGATCTTGCCAGCGTTGAAACATGGACGGCGCTGACGGTTGCAAGCCCCTCGCTGACGATACCGCAGATCGTCTCCGTCGCTTTCGAGATCCGAAAGCGCCTCGCATCGGGTTTCGACGGCGTCGTGCTGGTTCAGGGCACGGACACGCTCGAAGAGACGGCGTTCATCCTGGATTGCCTGCTGGACGATCAGGCGCCCGTCATAGTAACCGGCGCGATGCGGGGCGCACGGTCTTCCTCCGCGGACGGGCCGGCCAATATCGAGGCCGCCATACGCGTTGCCTGCGACCCGCAGAGCCGTGGCCGGGGCACCCTCGTCGTTTTCGACGACGAGATCCATGCGGCTCGTTACGTCCGGAAAGTCCATACGATCAGCGTCTCTCCGTTTCGCTCCTGGGGGAGAGGCCCGATGGGACGAATCGTCGATGGAAAGGTGCGTTACTGCTGGCGAAACGAGCGGTTGCCGTCCATCGCGGTGGCGAGCGCGGAAGCCGGGCGCCCGGTGGCGCTGCTCAAATTCGCACTCGGGCAGGACGACCGCATTCTAAGGGCCCTGCCAGACCTTGGATATCGTGGTGCGGTGATCGAGGGTGCAGGCGGCGGGCACCTGGCTGAAGCGATGATGCCGGCGGTGCGCGAACTTGCCGGTGCCATGCCTGTCGTTTTCGCAAGCAGATGCCCGCTCGGGCCGGTACTGCGCTCGACATACGCTTATGCCGGCTCCGAAATCGACCTGCTCGACAGCGGGGCGCTTCATGCAGGCGATTTCTGCGGGATCAAGGCGCGCCTTCTCCTGACGCTCCTGCTCATGGCTTTCGATGACGCAGCCGCGGTCAGGGCGGCCTTCCGGCACCGGGCCGATCTTTCACTGGCGAATTAAGCACTGGCGAATTAAGCCTTGAACCGTCGTCCTGCCGGCCGTGCCGGCCGTCGACGAGCCCGCCACGCTCGGGAAGAAGAGCATTCAGCGCCGCCATGCCCATTGCCGCATGGTCGCGATGGCCGTTGCCGGCGCGCCGGGCCTGCCGCCGGCACCGCAGGCTACCCGTACAGGCCTGCGGCCGCGGTATTTTCCGCATTTGTGAATGCCGTTGCCCCGGTCCTTGCATCGGAGCTGCAAAGCCATAGCGACGGCTGCGCCGGACATTTCGCCAGGGCCTTGAGGCCGGGCCATTCGCCGGCGGAAGCTTTTGGCGGGAATTCGCGGGTATCGCCTTGTAAAAAAATCCATTATGTCGCAGGCCAATCCGTTCCTGATTGATATGGCGCAAAGAGCATCGCCTCAACCCCGTCTAGCAATCCGGTCATGACATACCGGATTGACGGCGCGATGATTTTCCTGCGTTTTTTACTTCTTCTGAGCGTGATGACAGGTTGGGTGGGCAGCGCCTCCGCGGCATCCGTATTGCAGGATTATCTGCCTTCCGCGGTCGCTTCCGAACTGGTGCCGGGTGCCGACGGCTTCGGGCGGATCCGCAGCGATCTCGCCGTCGCCCCGGTGCTGAAGGCCGGTGAAACGGTCGCCTGGGCGTTCGTCACCTCCGATTTTGTCGGCACGACGGGATATTCCGGCAAGCCCATCCATTCGCTCGTCGCCGTCGGCAAGGATGCCCGCATTCTCGGCGTGCAGCTGGTGAAGCATTCCGAGCCGATCGTCCTGATCGGCATCCCCGAAGCCAAGGTGAAAGCCTTCGTGGAAGGCTATGCCGGGCTCGACCTGCTGGCCGAGGCGAAGGCCGGGGGCACCGCGCATGATGTCGACATCATTTCCGGCGCCACGGTGACGGTGATGGTGATCGACGACTCGATCATCCGCTCCGGCCTCAAGGTCGCCCGCGCGCTCGGCCTCGGCGGCCTGACGCCCGAACAGGCCGAGGCCGGCCCCCGCCTGGAAATCGATCCGGATGCGGCCGCGCCCGCGGACTGGTTCGAGGCCGAAGGCGACGGCACGGTGCGCAGGCTTTCGCTCGATGTCGGGCAGGTCAACGACGCCTTTGCAAAGCATGCCGATACGAGAGCGCGCGAGCGCGCGCTGACCGACGCGCCCGAGACGCTGTTCATCGAATTGCAGGCCGCGCTGGTTTCCGCGCCGCCGGTGGCTGAAGGGCTGCTGGGCAGCGCCGAGGCGGCCAATCTGAAAAACTGGCTGAAAGACGGCGAAAACGCCATCGCGCTGCTGGGACGCGGGCTCTATTCCTTCAAGGGGTCGGGCTATGTGCGCGGCGGCATCTTCGACCGGGTGGTGCTGATCCAGGACGATGTATCGGTGCGTTTCCGCGACCGCGACCACCGGCGTCTTTCGACCATCGCCGCCGAAGGCGCGCCCGATTTCGTGGAAAAGGACCTGTTCCGCATTCCAGCCGGTGTCGGCTTCGATCCGGCAAAGCCGTTCCGCATCCAGCTTCTGGTGCAGCGCGAGGTGGGGCCGGTCGAGAAGGTGTTTCACACATTCGACCTCGGTTACCAGCTTCCGCGGAAATATCTGCGCGCCGTCGCGCAAGCTGCGCCGCAACCGGAGGCGACCGCTGCCGCCGACCGCGGCGAAGGCGCGGCACAGGCTGAGCTGTGGAAGCGGATATGGACGGATTCCAAGCTGAAGATCGCCGTGCTCGGCGCCATGCTGACGGTGCTGACGGGCGTGTTTTTTTTCCAGTCTTTCGCAGTCAGGAACGAGCGCTGGTTCTATATGTTCCGCATCTCTTTCCTCGTGGTCACGCTGGTGTTCCTCGGCTGGTATGCCAATGCGCAGCTTTCCGTGGTCAATCTCATGGCCCTGTTCGGAAGCCTGGTGAACGGCTTCAGCTGGCAGGCCTTCCTGCTCGATCCGCTGACCTTCATCCTGTGGTTTGCGGTGGCGGCCGCCCTCCTGTTCTGGGGGCGCGGGGCCTATTGCGGCTGGCTGTGCCCCTTCGGCGCCCTGCAGGAATTGACCAACCAGATCGCCCGCAAGCTGCGCATCCCGCAATGGACCCTGCCATGGGGGCTGCACGAGCGGCTCTGGCCGGTCAAATACATGATCTTCCTGGGGCTGTTCGGCGTCTCCCTGGTCTCCATCGAACAGGCGGAGCATCTGGCCGAGATAGAGCCGTTCAAGACGGCGATCATCCTGAAATTCATGCGCGCCTGGCCCTTCGTCGCCTATGCCGCCGCGCTTTTGATGGCCGGCCTGTTCGTGGAGCGCTTCTATTGCCGCTATCTCTGCCCTCTGGGGGCGGCGCTGGCGATCCCTGCGCGGTTGCGGATGTTCGACTGGCTCAAGCGCTACCATGAATGCGGCAACCCCTGCCAGACCTGCGCAAACCAGTGTCCGGTGCAGGCGATCCACCCCACGGGCGAGATCAACCCCAACGAATGCATCGACTGCCTGCACTGCCAGGTGCTCTACCAGTCCGAGACGACCTGTCCCGTCGTGATCAGGAAGATGAAGCGCCGGGAGAAGCTGGCGCAAAGCACGCCTGCCGGGCCGCGTGGCCCGTCCGTCGGGCAGCCCACGGTGGTCCGGGCCGGCGTTTCCAAAGTTTAACCAAAGGAGTTGGAATATGGAATCCACGGAGAAAAAGGGGCTCAGCCGCCGCACCCTGCTTGGCGCCAGCGCCGGCGGCGCGGTAGCGGCGAGCGCGTTCGGCGGCAGCCTTGCAATCGGCCCGGCCGCGCTGGGGCTTGGCGTGACCGGCGCTGCCACGGCCATGAGCGGCGCCAGCGCGCGGGCGGCGGGGGCCGACGGCTCCGTGGCGCCCAGCCAGCTCGACGACTATTACGGCTTCTGGTCCTCGGGGCAGAGCGGCGAAATGCGCATTCTGGGCATTCCCTCCATGCGCGAACTGATGCGCGTGCCGGTGTTCAACCGCTGCTCGGCAACGGGCTGGGGGCAGACCAACGAATCGATCCGCATCCACCAGCGCACCATGACGGAGAAGACGAAGAAGCAGCTCGCCGCCAACGGCAAGAAGATCCACGACAATGGCGACCTGCACCACGTCCACATGTCCTTCACCGAAGGCAAGTATGACGGCCGCTTCCTGTTCATGAACGACAAGGCCAACACGCGCGTTGCCCGCGTGCGCTGCGACGTCATGAAAACCGACGCCATCCTGGAGATTCCCAACGCCAAGGGCATCCACGGCATGCGCCCGCAGAAATGGCCGCGCTCCAACTACGTGTTCTGCAACGGCGAGGACGAGGCGCCGCTGAACAATGACGGCTCGACCATGAATGATGTGTCGACCTATGTGAACATCTTCACCGCGGTCGATGCCGACAAGTGGGAGGTCGCCTGGCAGGTGCAGGTGTCGGGCAATCTCGACAATTGCGATGCCGACTACGAAGGCAAGTGGGCGTTCTCGACCAGCTACAATTCCGAAATGGGCATGACGCTGGAAGAGATGACCAAGTCCGAAATGGACCATGTCGTCGTCTTCAACATCGCCGAGATCGAGAAGGCCATCGCCGCCGGGCAGTATGAAGAGGTCAACGGCGTCAAGGTGCTGGACGGGCGCAAGGAGGCGAAATCCCTCTTCACCCGCTACATCCCCATCGCCAACAACCCGCATGGCTGCAACATGGCGCCGGACAGGAAGCATCTGGTCGTCAACGGCAAGCTGTCGCCCACGGCAACCGTCCTGGATGTGACGAAGTTCGATGCCCTGTTCTACGACGACGCCGAGCCGCGCAGCGCCGTCGTGGCCGAGCCGCAGCTCGGCCTTGGCCCGCTCCACACCGCCTTCGACGGGCGCGGCAACGCCTATACCTCGCTCTTCCTCGACAGCCAGGTGGTGAAGTGGAACATCGAGGAGGCCATCCGCGCCTATGCGGGCGAGAAGGTGGACCCGATCAAGGACAAGATCGACGTTCACTACCAGCCCGGCCACCTGAAGACGGTGATGGGCGAGACGCTGGACGCCACGAGCGACTGGCTGGTGTGCCTGTGCAAGTTCTCCAAGGACCGCTTCCTCAATGTCGGGCCGCTGAAGCCGGAGAACGACCAGCTCATCGACATTTCCGGCGACAAGATGGTGCTGGTGCACGACGGCCCGACCTTCGCCGAACCGCATGACGCGATCGCCGTTCATCCCTCGATCCTGTCGAACATCAAGTCCGTGTGGGACCGCAACGACAAGATGTGGGCCGAAACCCGCGCACAGGCGGAAAAGGACGGCGTCGATATCGATGAATGGACGGACGAGGTGGTCCGCGACGGCGACAAGGTGCGCGTCTACATGACCTCGGTTGCGCCGGCCTTCAGCGTCGAGAGCTTCACCGTCAAGGAAGGCGACGAGGTGACGATCACCGTCACCAATCTCGACGAGATCGACGACCTCACGCACGGCTTCACCATGGGCAACCACGGCGTGGCGATGGAAGTGGGGCCGCAGCAGACCTCGTCGGTAACCTTCGTGGCCGCGACGCCCGGCGTATACTGGTATTACTGCCAGTGGTTCTGCCATGCGCTGCACATGGAAATGCGCGGGCGCATGTTCGTCGAGCCGAAGGCGGCCTGACCATGCGTGTGGCTGTCCTTCTCATCGGCCTCGTCTTCGCCGCGCCTGTGGCCGCGGCGGAGCGCGCGGTCGCGCCGGGAACGGGCAGCCTCGCGCAGGCCGTCGCCGGGGCCGCGCCCGGCGACGTGCTCAAGCTGGTCGACGGGGTTTATCGTGGCCCCGTCACCCTCGACCGTGCGCTGACCATCTCCGGCCCGCGCGGCGCCGTCGTCGACGGGGGCAACGAAGGCAGCGTCATCACCCTGATCGCCCCCGACATCACGCTGTCGGGCTTCACCGTCACCGGCTCCGGCCATGTGAACCAGGATCTCGACGCCGGCGTGAAGATCGAGAAGGGGGCGGACCGCGCCCTTGTGGAAGGGCTGCTCGTCACCGGCAACATGCATGGCATCGACGTGCATGGCGGCCGCGACGCGCGCGTTCTCGGCAACGAAATCGTCGGCACGCAGCACCCGCATATGAACGAGCGCGGCAACGGCATCTATATATGGAACAGCCCCGGCACGCTGATCGAGGGCAATTCGATCCGCTATGGACGCGACGGCATCTTCTCCAATGCCAGCTCCAACAGCATCTATCGCGGCAACACGATGCGCGACCTGCGCTTTGCCGTGCACTTCATGTACACCCGCAACACGGAAGTTTCGCACAACATCTCGGCCGGCAACCATCTGGGCTTTGCCATCATGTTTTCCGACAGAACGAAGATCCTGCACAATCAAAGCCTCGGCGACCGCGAGCACGGGCTGATGCTGAACTACGCCAACAATGCCGACGTGACCGGAAACCTGGTGCGCGGCGGCACGAAGAAGTGCCTCTTCATCTACAACGCCCACAAGAACCTGATCTGGGAGAACCGGTTCGAGGGTTGCGGCATCGGCCTCCATTTCACCGCCGGCTCGGAGAAGAACGTGCTGACCGGCAACGCCTTCATCGCCAATCGCGAGCAGGTGAAATATGTCGGCACCCGCCACATGGAATGGAGCCATGAGGGACGCGGCAATTTCTGGTCCGACCATCCGGCCTACGACCTGAACGGCGACGGCATTGCCGACAGCTTCTATCGCCCGAACGACCTGATGGACCAGATCCTGTGGTCCCAGCCCGCCGCAGCGCTTCTGACGGGATCGCCCGCCGTGCAGCTTGTGCGCTGGAGCCAGCAGAATTTTCCCGCCACGCTGCCGGGGGGCGTGCGCGATTCATTCCCCCTGATGCGCCCCCTGACGATTGCCGTCACGGACGAGGCGCAAAGTTTTGAGGCCGAAGTCCAGGGACGCTGGGCCCAAGGAAATAACGATGACCTCGACGCTGCAAATTTCACGGCTCACTAAGCGTTTCGGCACGGTCGAGGCGCTGAGCGATGTTTCGCTGGCGCTCGAACGGGGCAAGCGCGTCGCGCTGCTTGGCCATAATGGCGCGGGCAAGTCGACGATGATGAAGATCATCCTCGGCCTCATCCCTTTCGACAGCGGTTCGGTCAGCGTGTGCGGGGCCGCGCCCGGTTCCGCCGAAGCACGCGCGCAGGTTGCCTATCTGCCGGAAAACGCGTCGTTTCACCCGGCGCTGACCGGCGAGGAGCAGATCCGCTACTATCTCGCCTTGCGCGGCGAAAACCCGAAACTGGCGATGAGCCTTCTTGAAAAGGTAGGGCTTGCCCATGCCGCGCGCCGCCGGATGGGCGGCTATTCCAAGGGCATGCGCCAGCGCGTGGGGCTGGCGCAGACGCTGATCGGCAGGCCGCGCCTTCTGGTGCTGGACGAGCCGACATCCGGCCTCGATCCGGTTTCCCGGCGCGATTTCTACGATCTTCTGGACGGGCTGGCGGCCGCCGGCACCGCGATCCTGCTGTCCTCGCATGTGCTGACCGAGGTCGAGGCCCGCACCGACCGCATCGTGATCCTTTCCGGAGGGCGGCTGGTGGCGGAAGGCACGCTGGCCACGCTGCGGGGCCGGGCGGCCTTGCCGGTGGTGGTGCTCGTCACCCCGGCAGCGGGCGAGGAAGCGGCGGTGGCGCAGGCTTTCCCCGAAGCGGCGTGCGCCGGGGACGGGCGGTTGCGGATGTCCTGCGGGCAGGCCGGCAAGCTGCCGCTTCTCTCGCAGGTTGCCGCGCTTGGCGCGCAGGTTGCCGATCTCGACGTGATCCCGCCAAGCCTTGAAGACATCTATTCCCATTTCAGCCGGAGGGACGGGCAATGACCCGCGTTCTCGCCACCGCCCTGTGCGAATTCCGGGTCGCGTTCAGAAACCGGTGGGTGGTTATCGCCACCGCGATGATGGCGCTGTTTGCGCTGGTGCTGGCGGCGGCAGGCGCTGCCCCCACGGGCGACATCGGCGTCGACCGGCTTTCGGTGATCGTTGCCTCGCTCACCTCGCTGTCGGTCTATCTGGTGCCGCTTCTGGCGCTGCTGATGAGCTTCGACGCCGTGGCGGGCGAGGTGGAGCGCGGCACCCTGCCGCTGCTTCTGACCTATCCGGTTTCGCGGTTTCAGATCCTGCTCGGCAAGCTGCTCGCCCACATCGCCATTCTCGGCCTGGCGACGGGGCTGGGCTACGGGCTGGCCGCCCTCGCCGCAATCCTGGCCGATCGCGGCGCCCTTGCCGGGCTGCCTTCGCTGTGGCGGCTCGTGTGGTCCTCGGTGCTGCTTGGCGCGACATTCCTCGGCGCGGGCTATGCGCTTTCGGCGCTGGCGCGGCGCACCTCCAGCGCCGCCGGGCTGGCCATCGGCCTGTGGCTATTGGCCGTCGTTCTCTACGACCTGGCGCTGCTCGCCCTCATCGTTTCGGATGCCGGCGGGCCGCTGACGACACGCGTTCTGCCGGCGGTGTTGCTGTCCAACCCCGCCGACGCCTTCCGCATCTTCAACCTGTCGGCGGCGGAAGCCGTCGCCGCCGCCGGCGGCATCGGCGGCGCCGCCGCCGCCATACCGCTCTGGCAATCTGCCGCCTCGATCCTTCTGTGGCCCGCACTCGCCCTGTCGCTGGCATGGGCCGCGTTCAGAAAGGTGACGCCATGAAGGCCCTGCTGCGCCTGGTTATGCTGTCCGCCCTGCTGTCCGCCGGCGCCTGTTCGCAGGACGCGGCGCAGAACACCGCCCCGCAGGACATGACGGCGGAAACGCTTGGCCATTACTGCCAGATGAACCTGCTCGAACATCCCGGCCCCAAGGCGCAGGTGCACATGAAGGGCATTTCCGCGCCGCTGTTCTTCAGCCAGGTGCGCGACGCGATCGCCTATGCGCGCGCGCCGGAACAGTTCGCGCCGATCCTGGCGATCTATGTCAACGACATGGGGGCTCCCGGCGCGACATGGGAAGAGCCGGGCGACGGCAACTGGATCGATGCGGATAAGGCGTTCTTCGTTGTCGGCTCCGCCCGCGAAGGCGGCATGGGCGCGCCGGAAACCGTGCCCTTTGCCCGCCGCGCCGACGCCGAAGCCTTTGCCGGGGCCGAAGGAGGCACGGTTCTGCAACTGGCCGCGATCACCGACGACATGGTGCTGGCGCCCGTGGAGCAGGGGCCGGACGGGAGCGCCGGAGACGACAGTGATTTCGAAGGCCGGCTGAGGGCCTTGCCAAACGCAATTGGAGGCTGAACCATGCTGACGCGCCGCCGTATGATCGCAATTTCCGCCGCCATGGCGGCATCGTCATGGGTGCCTGCCGCCCGGGCAGAACCGGCCTCCCGCCTGTGGACCGGGCAGGCCCTCGGCGCGCGCGCGTCGATCAGGCTGGACCATCCGCAGGCCGCGGCCATAGCAGCGCGCGTGTTTACGGAAATCGGGCGGCTGGAGAATATTCTGAGCCTTTACCGGGCAGACAGCGCGCTCAGCCGCCTGAACCGCGCCGGCCGGCTGGACAATCCGCCCTTCGAGTTGCTGGAATGCCTTTCGGCCGCCGGCGCGGTTCATAAAGCCAGCGGCGGCCGCTTCGATCCGACCGTGCAGCCGCTGTGGGCGCTGTGGGCGGAGGCTGCCGCATCCGGCGCGCGGCCGGCGCAGGCTGCGATCGAACGGACACGGCGCAAAACCGGCTGGGAAAAAATACGTCTCAGCCCCGACGCGGTGGTGATGGAGCCTGGCATGGCGCTGACCCTGAACGGCATCGGGCAGGGATATGTCGCCGACCGGGTCGTGGCCCTGCTGGAAGCCGAAGGACTGAACGACATTCTCGTGGATGCGGGCGAATTGCGCGCGCTGGGCGGCGCTCCGGAAGGCGGCGGCTGGCCTGTGCGGCTGGAAGCGGGCGGGCGGGTGAGCCTGCGCCAGCGGGCGCTGGCCACATCGGCGCCATTGGGAACGACCTTCGATCAGGCCGGCCATGACGGGCATATTCTCGATCCGTTGACGGGCGGGCCGGTGCGGGCCGCCTGGCGCTCGATATCGGTGTCGGCCCCGTCGGCGGCAATCGCGGACGCGCTCTCCACCGCCGCCTGCCTGATGCCCGACCAGGCGTCGATCGATGCCGTCACAAGCCGGTTCTCCGATGCCCGCTGTGAAGCGGCGGCAACGCTCGACAACAACCGGACCTGACATGCGGGGGGGGCGCGCTTTTCGACAATTGCGAATGACTGCTTTGCGATTGAGACGGTTTCCCTGTAAAAGCTGGTCATCCAAATGGTTTTCATGATTTAGCTGCCGACGAAACAGCGCATCGATCAAAGCTCCGGAAATTGGGCCGCCGCCCGCCAGCGCCTTCCGAATCGGCGACTACGACAACCGGTGACACCGGGAAAGAGTAAGCATTGTTCAGCCGTTTCCTCGACGACATAGACAACTATTCCTCAGACGCCGGATTTTATCTCGATGTCCCTTATGTGCCATCTGAAGAAAACGTCGTGGATACGATGTTGGAGATGGCCAATATCGGCTCGAAAGACGTGCTCTATGACCTGGGGTCGGGCGATGGCCGGATTCTGGTGGCCGCAGCGAAAGCATGGGGCACGCGCGGCATCGGGATCGACATCGATCCCATGCGAATTGCCGAAGCGATGGAGTATGCAGGCTGGTCTCAGGTGGAAGATCTTGTAGATTTCATCGAGGATGACATCTTCACGGCGAATTTCAGTGAAGCCACCGCAGTCACCCTGTATCTTCTACAGTCGATCAACGAGCAGTTGCGACCGAGGATATTGAGCGAGCTGCGCCCGGGAACACGGGTCGTTTCACACGCTTTCGATATGGGTGAATGGAAAGCTGATGAAATCCGCAAGATCGACAATGTCAGCATCTACAAATGGATTGTGCCGGCTGCGGTCGCGGGTATCTGGGAATGGGAGCGCGCCGGCAAACGCTATCGCCTTGATCTGCGGCAAAAATACCAGAAAGTTACCGGTGACGCCTGGCTGAATGACAAGCCGGCGCGCCTGAAAAAGGCGGACCTCCGCGGCCGCCGGCTGGCTGTAGAGCTTGAATGTGATGAGGACCTCGGCGCATTCACTCTGGAATTTGCAGACAACAGAATCCGGACGATAATCGCCGACAAGCGGGCTTCACCGGCTGTCGATCCGACAGAACGATTGTAAGACCTCAAATTCTAAAGCATGTCGCCCGAAACCCGG
>JAZIHP010000077.1:0-17923 GCA_036678505.1 Alphaproteobacteria bacterium | reverse complement strand
ATCCTAATATGAAGCGAGTTTTGCGGCGTTCGGACGCCCGTGAGGCCAATGGGGGAAGATTGCATGAAGCAAGTGTGCATTTTTGCTGACGGATCGAATGTGATCTGCCGGGTCGCCAAGCGAATTCTGGCTACCCCTGAAATGACCGTTTTTGAAAGCGGCACCGGCGCGGAGACGCTGGAGATGTGCCGCCGCTCGATGCCTCACATCGTGGTGGTTTCGACCAATCTGCCCGACATGAGCGCCGCGGAACTGATTCGTCAGATCCGCTCCGTCGAAAGCACGGTCACGCCCCGGATTCTGCTTTCACTGATTGAAATGGATATCGGCGCCATCATGCGCGCCAGACGCGCGGGCGCGGACGGTTACCTGCTGAAGCCATTCGTCCGCGAACAACTTCTCGACAGCCTGCGCACCGTAAAGATTGCGGCCTGATTCGCCATCGCAGCATCATCTGAAAACAAAAAGACCCGGCGAATGCCGGGTTCAGACTGCTGACAAACCTCTGGCCCGCCGAAATGACACAGGATTCACGGAACGTCTCAGATTCAAATCGAGAACAAACCGGAATCACAACCCCTCGATTTTGACTGTTGCCAAAAACCGAGGGGTTTGCAATTGATCTGGACCCGGCGAAAGCCGGGTCTTTTCTTGTCTTGCCGCCAATGCAGCAATCAGGCGCTTTCGCGAATTTCTTCCGGCTCGCGCAGCACATAGCCGCGACCCCAGACCGTCTCGATATAATTCTGGCCGCCCGAACATGCATCGAGCTTCTTGCGCAGCTTGCAGATGAAGACGTCGATGATCTTCAGTTCCGGCTCGTCCATCCCGCCATACAGGTGGTTGAGGAACATTTCCTTGGTGAGCGTGGTGCCCTTGCGCAGCGAGAGCAGCTCCAGCATCTGGTATTCCTTGCCGGTGAGATGCACACGCTGGCCCGCGACCTCGACCGTCTTGGCATCGAGGTTCACCACCAGATCGCCGGTGGTGATGACCGACTGCGCATGCCCCTTCGAGCGGCGCACGATGGCGTGAATGCGGGCGACCAGCTCATCCTTGTGGAACGGCTTGGTCATGTAGTCGTCCGCACCGAAACCGAGGCCGCGCACCTTGTCCTCGATGCCGGCCATGCCGGACAGGATCAGGATGGGTGTCTTGACCTTGGAAAGGCGGAGCGTCCTCAGAACCTCGTAGCCCGACATGTCGGGCAGATTCAGGTCGAGGAGAATAATATCGTAGTCATAGAGTTTGCCCAGATCCACCCCTTCCTCGCCGAGGTCGGTGGTGTAGACATTGAAGCTCTCGGACTTCAGCATAAGCTCGATGCTCTGTGCGGTTGCACTGTCATCTTCTATCAGCAGAACGCGCATCTCATTCCCCTTTTCTGCCGCCGAACCTGTGTACGACCCGTCCTGGCCCGCGGCAGCGATTGCCTGAATCGAAACTGCCACCGAATGGTTAACAAATCCTAATTTCGTGCTTCGGACGATACCAGAACTTTTAACCTCTTTCCATACCCTGTTGAATCCAAAGATGATTCGAGGAAACCCCAAAACCATCCGCACGTCAAAAAACCGACGTAAGTGATTCAACGAGCTAGCTCGCCGGCGCCAATTCGCATCAGAATTTTTACCGGCTCTTAAGCCCTCCCCCTTATGATTAACAATGCCCGTAAACGAATGGTTACCGGGCGCAAAAAATCTTAGGAATTTGTTTTCCATTGGATGTCTCAATGGAAAGCGCCGGTGGGAGGCCCAGGCCATTTCACCGGATCAGTGTGAGCGTAATGAGTATGTGCGGAGTTGAGGGTCATGAAGTCACGTGGGAGCCTCGTTCGTCTGAAACAGTTCCAGGTGAACGAGAAACGGCGGCAGCTGGCGCAGCTCGACGCAATGATTGCCGAATTCGACCGGATGGCCAGCGAGCTGGAAATGCAGATCATCGCCGAGGAAAAGAAAGCCGGCATCACAGATATCACCCATTTCGCCTATCCCACCTTCGCCAAGGCGGCGCGCCAGAGACGCGATAATCTCAGAGATTCCCAGTCGGACCTCGCCAGTCAGCGCAACGCCGCCGAGGTCTTGCTTCATGAAGCTGAAGCGGAGCTTGCCAAGGCTGAAATGCTGGAAATGCGGGACGGCAAGGCACGCGAGCCCGAGCCTGAACCGCCGCGCAGCGCAATGATCGGCTGATCTTTTCGGATCGTCGGTTTCCAAACGGCCTTGCCGGCTTCGCCGCGAGGCCGTTTTTCGCATCTGCCCCGAAAAAAGCCCCGGGCGCTGCGACGGAATCTGCGGACAAAAATCGGGGACAGGCTGCGGACAAGCAAAAAGGCCCCACCCCTGAAAACCTGTCGCCCGAAAGCGGGAACCGGTTTCGGGACAAAGACATGCGTGAAAACAATAACTTGAAGCTCAGGGATCTGATCTGAAAGATCGCGCCACGCTTTAAAGCATTTTTCTCAGCCAGGTGGAATCGCTTGACGTCGCATAAATGCGGCTAAACGAGCAGACAGAGCGGCAGCCCGAGCTTGTTCGGACGTATGCCGCGCTGAAGCGCGAGAGACGGGCCCGGAAAATCAGGTCAGGCTTCAGTGCCGATATTGCTGAATTCGCGTGGTGCGCAGGCCCGCAAGCCCATATTCACTGATCGACGCCTGCCAGGAAAGAAATTCCTCGGTCGTCAGGGCATATCGCTGACACGCTTCTTCAAGGCTGAGAAGGCCGCCTCTCACGGCCGCCACAACCTCAGCCTTGCGCCGGATGACCCAGCGCCTCGTATTCGTCGGCGGCAGGTCGGCAATTGTAAGCGGGCTGCCGTCCGGCCCGATTACGTATTTGACTCGCGGTCTAACAAGATCGGTCATCATACTCTCTACTAAAAAAACGCAAGAACCAATCGCTGCCACACTACCGCCACAGCTTTAAAAATTGCCTAAGCGGTTCCTAATGGATAGGTAACGAACATGAACGTCACGTTAGGGAATGCACCGGCCTTTGTTTCAAATATGGTTCAAAGGCCACGGAACTTCTTTCGCAGTCCCGGCATGAGGAGAAAACGAGTCTGGCAAGACATCGAAGCCTGCCCTATATTTGCCTGACCAGCCTGTTTCCGGCATACCGGACTGAAATGCGGTCGCATCCTTTTGGAACGAAGACATGAACAGCCTTGACCTTCCCGCACGCCCGCAGGACACGCGCGTCGTCGTCGCCATGTCCGGCGGCGTCGACTCTTCCGTCGTGGCCGGGCTGCTGAAGCGTGAAGGCTACGATGTCGTCGGCGTCACGCTCCAGCTCTACGACCATGGTGCGGCGACGCACCGGCCGGGCTCGTGCTGCGCCGGGCAGGACATAGACGACGCACGCCGCGTTTCCGAAACGCTGGGCATTCCCCATTATGTGCTCGACTACGAAAAGCGTTTTCGCGAGGCAGTGATCGATCCCTTCGCCGAAAGCTACGTGCATGGCGAAACGCCGATCCCTTGCGTTTCCTGCAACCAGACGGTCAAGTTCGCCGATCTTCTCGCCACTGCCAGGGAACTGGGCGCCGACGCTCTGGCCACCGGCCATTATATCCGCTCGCGCGCGAACGGTGCCCACCGTGCCTTGTACCGCCCGCTCGATGCCGACCGCGACCAGAGCTATTTCCTTTTCGCGACAACGCAGGCGCAGCTCGATTATCTGCGCTTCCCCCTCGGCGATCTGCCGAAGCCGGCGGTTCGCGCCATCGCCGAGGAAATGGGACTGTCCGTCGCCGCCAAGCAGGACAGTCAGGACATCTGCTTCGTGCCGCAGGGAAAATATTCCGACATCATCGCAAAATTGAAGCCGGAAGCCTCCTCTCCCGGCGACATCGTCCATATCGACGGACGTGTGCTCGGCCGCCATGACGGCATTTTGCGCTACACGATCGGCCAGCGCCGCGGCATCGGCATTGCCTCCGGCGAGCCGCTTTACGTCGTGCATCTCGATTCCGGGCGCGCGCGTGTCATCGTCGGCCCGCGTGAGGCGCTGGAAACCCACAGGGTCTATCTGCGCGACATGAACTGGCTGGGCGATGGCGCCCTGTCTGAAATTCCATCCGCAGGCATCGAGCTTTTTGCCAAGGTTCGCTCCACGCGGCCGCCGCGTCCTGCCATCCTGCGCTATGACAACGACACTGCGGTCGTTGAGCTGATCGATGGCGAATCCGGTGTCGCGCCGGGGCAGGCCTGCGTTCTCTATGCCGATGACGGCAACGAAGCCCGGGTGCTGGGCGGCGGCTTCATCGACCGCTCCGAGCGTGGAGCGGAAGCCGAAGCCATGCTGTCCCGTCTCGGCGTCCGGCCTGCGCAGCAGGAGCGTTTCCAGGAAAAGTGGAAACACTTTTCCGGTTCGCAAACGCGACAAAACAAAGACCTGGAGCCGTTCGGCGATTCCGTGAAGCCTTGAACGGCTCCAGCGGTTGACGTGTGAAACGCAGCGGCCAATAAAAAGAGCGGCTCGCGCCGCTCTTTTCATTTAAAGAACATCAGCTGTCCGGAGTTCTACACCAGCCGCTGGTGACGCACGGTTCCCGCCGTCAGAACCTGCAGGACCCGGATGGCTTCCTCGCCATTTGTTCGCGGCTCTGCCCGGGTCTCGATGCACTGGATGAAGTGCTCGAGCTCCCGCGTCAGCGGCATGCCCTGCTCCACCGGAATATAATGCGGCTCATCGGCGGTGAAGGCCCACTGGCCGCTGTCCTGCCAGATGGAGTGATGGTAGACGGCCAGCTTGCGCTCCCACGGCTCGACATCGTCGAAAACCGCCATTCCCTTGGTGCCGACAACCGTCAGCCGCCGCTCGCGATATGGATTGAGCCGCGACGCGAACAGGTGTCCGCGCAGATTTCCCGGAAAACGCATGTGCAGATGCGCGAAATCGCTGAGATGATCGAGCGCCGCCGCGCCTTCTCCATGGACCTCCACAGGCGCCGCCCCGGTGATGGCCAGGATCATGGAGAGGTCATGAGGCGCAAGGTCCCATAATGCATCGTTTTCGGTGTGGAATTTTCCAAGGCCCAGGCGATGCGAATGGATATAGCGGATTTCGCCCAGTTCACCGGCATCCACCAGCGCCTTGAGCTTCTCGAAGGCCGGATGAAAACGCAGCACATGACCGACCATATAGACGCGGCCCCTGTCCCTCGCCGCGGCCACGGCCCGCTCCGCGTCTTCAACCGTGAGCGCAACCGGCTTTTCCACAAGCACATCCTTGCCGGCCTCGACCGCCCGGATAGCGGCCTCGGCATGGAACTGCGGTGGAAGCGCCATCACGATGGCATCGACGTCCGCGCGCCCGAACAACTCGTCAGGCGTAAGCGCCAGGCAATTCTGTTCGCTGGCAAATCCCTCGGCGCGGTCGCGATTGGCATCGGAGACCGCGTAAAGGGCTCCAAGCCCCTTCAGGGTGCGGACATGGTTGCTGCCCCAATATCCGCATCCAAGGACGGCAATACGCGGTTTCATCAATCATAAACTCGAAAATTCTGGTGGCAGACACATAGCGGCGGCCCGGGGCGAACTCAACCCCGCCAGTTCACGCCGGCAAATTTCACGGCGGCGGAAAACAGCCTCCATTCATGCAACAAGTGCTTTTGCCTGCTTGACACGATTACCATGGCCACCTTATATCCGCGCGACCTTGGCAAAGGGAATTGCGGCAGCAAGCTGCGGAACAGAACCTTTGCACCGGGGCGGAGTAGCTCAGTTGGTTAGAGCAGAGGAATCATAATCCTTGTGTCGGCGGTTCAAATCCGTCCTCCGCTACCACCACCAGCACCCCCATTGATTTTTAGGGGGTGACCATCTTCTTGCAAGAAGGGTGCCAAGTGGCTTTGCACCATAATCCCTATACTGTCACCGCCATCGTGTACGGTGATAGAGTGAATAAGCTCTCGTAAGACCGGACCAAGTTTACCCATTTCATCCATTTCTGTCAGAACGAGTTCCAGCCTCCCACGGCTCGACCGATAAGGGTTCGAGCTTTTCCGCATGAGAAGTTGAGCGAAGTTGGTGATGGCAGTGGGGCGGAGGACAATGTTACTCGGTTGCGGGAGCCGAGACAGTTCGATTTCAAGCCTGTCGCGTTCCTTGGCGTTCTCCTTGGTCTTCAAGCCCAATATTTTAGTATCCGATACGTCCTGAAGCATGAGATCCAACAGCTTCTTATTCTCGACCTCGATTTGGGTGAGACGGCGTTCAATATCAGCCTGCCTGCGATGGCTGTCGCGCTCGTCCTTGAACCTGCTTTCGATGTATTTCTTGGCATAAAACTGGATGCGCTCCGGCGTGGCAAGCTCGTGCGCTAGCGAGTTAATGAGTAGGTTCTCGACGTCATCGATATAGAAAGTCTTTGGGGCGGGGCATGTTCGGCTGTTGACGTGCTTCGAACATCGGATGCGGACCCTTCCGGATTTGTCTGGCCCTTGGCGGGACAACCCAGAGCCACAAGCGGCACACTTGAGGAGGCCGGACAAGAGGTACTTGGGTCGAGTGTTCACACCGATGCGATCTTCCTTGGCTGCCTTCGAGCGTTCGGCAAGCTGGGCCTGTACGCGTTCGAATAGCTCATCGGTGATAATCCGAAGGTGGGGGATAGCTGTGTGCCTCCGTTCTTCATGCGGGTTTTGGCGGGAGAGCCTTTTGCCTGTGTCCGGATTTTTGATCATCCTGTTTTTATTCCAGACGATAAGCCCGACATAGATCGAATTGCGCAAGATGCCGGAGCCTCGGGCGGCCCAGCCATAGATGGCCGATGGTGACCAGTTGGCACCTCGTGGTCCGGGTATGCCCTCCAGCGTCAATTGACGGCTGATCTGCTTTGGGGAAACGCCACTAGCATAGTCTTCAAAGATGCGCTGAACGATGGCGGCTTCCTCGGGGACAATTTCAAGCTTCCCTCGGATCAGTTCGCCCTTGGCATCGAGCTCTTTCACTGGTCTGTATCCGTATGCCTTACCACCTGCAGACATGCCTCGGTCGATCTTTGCGCCCATGCCACGGCGGACCTTGAGGACGGTACCTTCGCGGAACATTTGTGCCTGAAGACCATGCATGGCGACGTTGATCAAGTTCGCTTCGCCCTCGTTTACGGATATGAACTGAATACCATGATATTCCAGTTGCTTGTGGATGGTCGCCATGTCAGCAAGGTCACGAGACAGGCGGTCAAAGGCTTCCACAATGATGACGCTGAACTTGCCTGCATGGGCGTCCAGAAGCATCTTCTGCAAGTCATGACGGCCATGGATCGAAGCGCCGGAGATAGCCTCGTCAGCATACTTGGCGACAATCTGGAGCCCGTGCTTCTCGGCATAGGTCGTGCAATAGGCGATCTGATCTTCTGCTGATCTGTCGTTCTGAAGATCGGTGCTGAACCGGGCATAGATCGCCGCTCGTCGCAAGTTATGGGGGAGACGATCAGGCATAGGCAGCGTCCTCCTCGTGATAATATGGATCGGTCGCAAAATTGTAATCGGGGTTGTCACGGTTCATGACGCGGGCAACGATTTCATCGGGAGGCATCATGTCTCCTTCTTCGACTTCCATTTCAAAGCTCATGTTGATGCCAGTCGGAAAGCCGTGGGTATGACCTTCAAACAAGATCGACACTCCGCCGCGTGTCTCTTTTATCCTTGAGTGAACAAGCTCAAAATCATGGCCGATGCTGTCGAATTCGTCCAAAAAGTTGAGAATGTTTGCCAGAGTGCTCATGTCAGTTACTCCAAATAAGATCGACATAGGGGTTAGCGACGGAAGTCATTTTCCTCCGGGGGAAATAGTTCAACCGTGCCGGGGATGCCGGATGGGTTGGCAAAGTTCTCCATTCCTGATCCGTGTTCTTCACCAAGTCGAACGGCAGCAAGAATTGCGTTGATCTCGGCATTAAGTGAGCGGCTGTTTCGAATGCTGCGAGTTTCGGCCCACTGTTTCAACTCACGGGGAAGCCGCAATCCAAACGGTTTGATCTTGCTGATAAGTTCCATATCTGTAAGCTCCATGTAGCTAGCTACATGTAGTTAGTTACAAATATGTTGTGATTGCGTCAACCATAAAAGTGGTTACATGCTAGTTACATGACAGACGACAGCAAAATCAGAATTTCTAAGGTAGCGCCTTTCGGGCTCCGGCTGCTGCCAAAACTCAAAAGAGACCTAGACGCTGTGGCCGAAGCTAACGGCCGGTCATTGAATGCTGAAATCACGGAACGGCTAGAATGGAGCTTAGCGGCAGAAAAGGACTTCGCCCGCTATAGAGCGGCAACAGATGCACACTCAAAGCTTGCTGCTCAAAGGGTATTAAGCGCTAATCTGTCTGACCAGACCGATCCTATGGTAAATCGGCTTAAGGTACTCGAAAATGAAATCGCCGCGATCAAAGCTCATCTACGTATGGGGGAACCGGAAGCATGAAGTGGGACATGGATCTAATCCGTGAAATTCTCTTGCGCTTTCGGCATGGCAAAAAAATCTCAGCGCATCGGTTGATGATATAAGCCAACATGAGGTTGAGCTGGTGCGATACGTCGATACGCTCGCAAAGATTGCTGATCTGGACGCCAGCGAGATCAAAGCTATCGCCAAGCTGATACCAAAGACCGATGTCGGCCCCGACCTTTCCTAAGTGGCTTGGATAGGACTGCTGCCAACCAGACCATACGCAGCCTTCGATACAGAACGACCTAGATTTATTCTTCAGTAAAGAAATCCTCGTCCAGCCGCTTGAACTCAATGGCACGGCTGATGCGCACGCCGACATTGTGCTCAATCATCAGATCAGTCAGCTGCCGCCCATCAATGAGGATCACGCGCTGTTGCAGCTTGCCGACATAATCCCGCGCCTCGCGACTGAATGCAGATGTCGTGACGAACACGCCCTTGGTGGCGCCGAACCCGACCAAGCTGCCGACAAATGCATTGACGGCTGGTCGTCCAACGATGTTTTCGGCAGCATAGCGTTTGGCCTGAACATAGACACGATCAAGGCCGAGGCGATCTTCGTTGATAACGCCATCGACACCGCCATCACCAGAGCGCCCAAGTTGTTCCGCGGCATTCTTATGCGATCCGCCGTAACCCATTGCGACCAGCAGATCGACGATCAACTGCTCAAAAAATGCCGGGCTATTTTGCCCTATCCGGTCGAGCAGGTCCGCACGAAGTGCTGAAAGCACAGCTTGATATGCTGCCTCGATCTGCTCTTCGGGCGTCGTCTTTTCGGCCTCTTTCTCGCCAGATGTGCCATCGTCCTCAGAGGCGATCCTGCCATCATCGCCATTGCTACCGGCTCTATAGAAGGCACGAAACTCGTCGCGTTCTAGCAGCAACTTCACATCGATGCGTTCAGGGTTTGTAGCAAGCAAATCCCGACCTGCCGTAGTGGCAATAAATCGACCCCGTGCAGGCACTTCGATCAAGCCGGCCCTGGTCATGTAGAACTTGGCCCAGTGAATACGATTGTGCAGCACCCGCTGACGACCGCTGGGAAGCAATTCGCCCCGCTCTTCCGCGGTCAGGTGGAATTCATCTGCGATGCGATCCTCAACGTCAGCAACGCGTTTCTCTCCCTCGGTAGCCATGCGCAGGACTGGCAACATTAGGGACTGGTAATCGGGAATGCTCATCTGGTCATTCAGTCCTATCGGGGCAGGAAGTAGCGGCGCTGGCCCTCAATTTCGCCGGTGCGGGCAAGGCCGGTAGCAACAAGGGTTTCCAGCACTTCGGTGACACGATCCTTACGTCTGGCAGTGTTTCTGCCATCAAAAACACTGGCGATGCCATCGGGCGGCAATGGAGCCGGTGCCTTGGCAAGCATGTCGCGCACCAGCCTGATCTGCTCAAGGCCATCTGAAGGCCATTTGGGCCGCTTCTCGGTGGCCGGCAATTCGATATCGAATGAACCAATATGTTCATCTGCCGGCTTCGGAGCCATCACGCCCAGTTTCGGTATCTGGTAGTCGGGGCGAAGCCAGCGTACCAGCCCGCGTTTTTCTTCAGCCACCCGCGCCTGATTGAGTGTGACGAGGCGCGTTAACAGCTCTTCTTCAGCCTCTTCCTGCGCGGCACTTTTGTGCGGTGAAGGCAAAGTTGCGCCGGGCTTGCCAACCAGCTCCGGGATCAGGTCCTCCCAGCCATAGGCAGACAGAACGGCGCGGTCGATGTCGTCGTGAATTTCTTTCAGCACGGAAACCAGCCCGGCCTGATGCACGTCGCGTTCGGCGTCGGTGAGCGGCGGCACGTTGCAGCCATTCTCCAATTCCCGCATTCGCTCCAGTGCGTTGTAGAGGCTTGTCATGGTCAGGAAGGAGTGTTCGGCCAGACGCGCCTTGCGGAATGCGTCGAGGCGTTCGCCAAGCTGGGATAACCGATCCCTCTGGGCTAAAGCCTGTTGATCTGAGATCACATCCTCGCTGGCCGCGGCGGGAAATGGAAAGGGGTTGAATGTGTCAGTGTGTTGATAGACCGGATCGTCACCGATACCTTGCCGGCCTCCCTTGCGTATCGCGAAATCGACATGAACCCGTGAACTCAGCACGGCCAGCATGCTCGCCGTCGATGAAGCAATCACGACAGTCTTACTTTCCGCGCGCACTTCTGAGGGCATGAACCCAAAAAACCTGTGCTTCGATGTTCTGGTCGTCGCGATGAAGCGAGGAAGATGCGCTATCGCGGACCTGATGGCCTCGCCTGTCCGACGGAACTGCCACCATCTTTCTAGCACGTGGTCATCTGTATTCGGGTTGCGTGATCCACGCACGTTTTCCAGCAGATATTGAGCCAGCTCTGGCAAGGTTTGGATTTCCCGCCAGTCGGCAGGGTAGGTGTCGATGACGTAGCGCCAACTCCTGCCATTCTTGAAATCCATACCGTTTACGTATGGAAACATGAAAACCGCGGAACCTGGTTCTCGCTGGATGAGCTTCAACGCCCGTTCTTTCGGTAACAAAAGGGATTGTGTGCCCAGCTCGAAACCCTTGATGGCAACCCCAAAGTTCGCGGAGAGAATGGCTACCTTTCCGAGTTCCGCGCCAAGAGCTAAGTGCGACAACACGCGTCCTGATTGGGTTTTCAAAACTACGTTCGGCGTATCGGTGTTCAATCCGGCCTCGGACGCAACCTCGGCCAGCACACCATCATGCTCGCCCTTTTCAGCCACTGTCATAGCGATACGCACAGCAGCCTTATCAGATGCCTTCATCCACGGATGGTTCGGTATGGAAAATATCAAAGATAGAGGCTCTTTTGCTGCCATATGGCGCTCGATCACCCGCCGCGAAAAGGTCTGCGTGATCGAATTGGTGGTGATGAAGCCGAAACGTCGGAGCGGGTTCGTCTTGCCTTTGCTTGGCTTTGCCAAAAGACGGGTGGCCGCCTCGTCCCAGAAGTGCATGACGAAATCGGCACCACCCGGAACATGTGGACGTGCCGCCCAGCAGGCTTCCGCATATCCGTCGCCCAGTTCCGCACGCATATCCTTGCCGCCAATGAATGGCGGGTTGCCGACGATGAACTCAGCTTCCGGCCATGGGGCAGGCTTCGGGTTTATATAGCTATAGACCGGCACCCGCGCGTCAGGATCGGGAACCTCCTCACCAGTGACCGGGTGCAGCTTTTTGGTCACACCATCCCAGCGCGACAGCGGCTTGCCATGTTCATCACGCAGCAATTCCCGACGGTCATAAGCGATTACTGCATCCTGCTGCCTGATCGTTCCATAGGCATGCAGGACCGGCTCGGTAATTGATGTAAGACCCGCGGTCTTGAGTTGCCATTTCAGATAGCCGATCCACAGCACGAGATCGGCAATCGGCACCGCACGTTCATTAAGCTCCAATCCATAAAACTGGCGTGGGCTGACCGTTTCACCGTCCATTGCAAGCCGGACCTGATCTTCGCCAAGGTCATCCAGCGCGTCCAGAACCTCACCTTCAAGACGCTTCATCAGTTCCAGGCTGACATAAAGAAAATTGCCCGTGCCGCAGGCAGGATCAAGCACTCGCGTTGTGCAAAGCTTGTGATGATAGGCTTTGGCAATCTTTAATGCACCGGGGTTGTCGCCGCGATCACGTCGCTGCTTGATTTCAACCTGTGCCAATTCCCAATCTGCGCGCAACGGTTCGATAATGGCAGGGACAACAAGACGCTCCACATATGTGCGCGGAGTATAATGGGCACCCAGCTTTGAACGTTCCTGTGGATCGAGTGCCCGTTCAAGCAATGTGCCAAAAATGGCGGGCTCGACATCCGACCAGTCTTTGCTGGATGCTACCCATAATTCAACGATATCATCGCGCTCCAGCGGCAATGCGGTGCGCTTCTTGAATATTGATCCATTGAATTTTTTCAAGGTGGTGTTGAGGTGTGGCGCATAACCGCCAGCATCCATGACTGCCCACAGACTTTCCAAAGCCGCTACGAAATGCTCCGGCGTGTCCTTCATCTGTCCAAGCAGCTTGTGAAAACTCTTGTCCGGGATCAGCAGCACATCTTCCGCAAACATGGTGAACAGGCAGCGCATCAGGAACTCTGCCACATCCTTGGCATCGTGCTTGCTTTCCAGCCGCTTGGCGATCTTGGCCAGCCGTTCTGCAATGTCGCGCGTTACCTCAGCCGAGATGCGTGTCGGGTCGAGAGACAGCGGATCAGTCCAGATCGTGCGCAGACGGGACTGCACTTTTGCGTCAAGCAGATCGTCCATGCTGATGCGATAGGACTGGCGATCTGGAAAGTGCGCGTAGTTTTTGCCCTGCCCGGAAAAGTCAGCATAGACCTCGATCACGTGGCCGACATCAACGATCAGCAGGAAAGGAGGATAGCCGTGCTCCACCGGCAAGGCGCGAGCATAGTTTTCTGCCTGCTTGCGAGCCTCAAGCATGACCTGATCCCAGCCACGCGTGCCGCGCTTGGCCTGTCCCGATTTTTGCTGCAAGGCATCTTCTGGCAGCAGGGCCAGCTGATCAGCATCAAGCTTCCGCGTCTTGCGCTTTCCAGACTGCTTGGCTTCGAGGATGAATGCGCCGCGCTTATAACAATCTATACGACCTGCTGTGCGTGACCCGTCAGGATGCTTAAAATCAACCCGGCGCTCGAACACGTAGTCATTCAGCTCATTTGCTTCCTGCGCCATGGCAGGACGATCCAGTTCCAGCGCCTCGCATAGGCCGATGATGAATAGTTGATAATTAGCAAGCTCAGAGCCGCCAGAAGCACTTGCTTCGGCAATCAGGGCTGTAAATCTGTCTGAACTCATCGCATCTCCCCCAGCGGGAGCAGGTTAGCCAGAGGCGTCACGCAAGGGAAGAAGGCAAGCAGTTTTAAGTCGTGATAAGTGGGTATTATCACGAGTTAGGAGGCTGTTTCTTTTGTTTATCAGCCTGTGCCGTTGGCTGTTTGATCCGAATACGTAAATGGCCGTTTTCCATTCGATCAACATCAAAGGCACCGGTTTCGCGAACTAGATCACTCAGCTTTCGGCTTCCAAAGGTACGCGGGTCAAAATCTGGGGCAAGGTTAGCAAGCTGCGTGCCGACCATACCGAGCAGCACCCAGCCATCCTCCGTCTCCATTTGAGCCAGCACTTTTTTGAGGATCGGCTTGGCTTGGCTGACAGGCTGCAGCGCCCGCTTGCTCTCACTTGTCCCGTTGGCAGTGGCTTCCGGTAGCAGGTTTTCGGTGTAGATAAATCGCCTGCACGCCTGCCGGAAGCTTTCCGGGGTCTTTTGCTCACCGAAGCCAAACACATCAACACCCTGTTCACGGATGCGGGCGGCAAGCCGGGTAAAGTCACTGTCCGATGACACGAGACAGAAACCATCAAAGCGTCCACTGTGCAACAGGTCCATTGCATCAATCACCAAGGTGATGTCAGAGGCATTTTTACCTGTCGTGTAAGCAAATTGCTGCTGCGGGATAATGGCATGTTTAGATAAAATATCGGCCCAGCCCTTTGATCGCCCTTGAGAGAAGTCGCCATAGATGCGCCTGACACTGGCCTCGCCGATTTGCGCGATTTCCTCAAACAGCCCGTCGGCAATGCGCGGTGAAGCGTTATCTGCATCGATCAAGACGGCGAGACGCGAAGAGCGGGGTTCTGTAGGCATGGACTATCACTCTGTGAAGCTGAGTTCCGCGAGTTAGGAGATCATCTCGGCAGCGCTGGTGTTTTATCTTTTCTGTACGCCACCAGCCATCTTTACGCTGCATCCTGCAGGCGGCGAACCGGTGGCTGTTCGTGCTGCTGTGCGCACCAAAGATCATAATTCGCCTGCATGGCAAGCCACGCCCGTGCTGTGCTTGCACCAGCCTGCTCAAGCCGGACTGCAAGATCAGGACTGATCGCGGCCTTTCCATTCAGCACACGCGACAGGGCAACCCGTGACATGGCAAGACGGCTGGCTGCTTCAGTCACAGATAGACCCAGCTCTTTGATGACTTCATCGCGCAGCAGTTCGCCGGGGTGGGAAGGATTGTGCATCATCGTCATAGCCTCAATGGTAATCCTGATAATCGACCAGCTCTGCATCGGTGCCAACAAAGCGGAAGGTGATACGCCAATTGCCATTGACCCAGACAGACCAATGGCCTTTCAGATCTCCCTTCAGCGGGTGCAGCTTGAAGGACGGCAAATTCATATCGTCCGGCCCGGCTGCGACATCAAGCAGTGCAAGAATATTTCGGAGTTTCTTCACATGGGAAGCTTGAACGCCCCGTGTCGTTCCTGTTCGATAAAAGGCTTCAAGCCCCTTGTGCCGAAATCCAATTATCATGCATCATATGTATCGCGTTGCGTTACAGGGCGCAAGTACCAAGACGCTTGCTTGTCTTACAGGACCGCGCCCGCAGCATTGCCATTGAACATATCGCCATCACGGATATAGCGGCCCAGCATCGCGTCAGACGCATGCCCGGTCTGCTGCCGAATTTTCCACATGGGAGTACCGGCTGACGCTGCGCTGGTGGCCAGCCCAGCCCGAAGACTATGGCCGGAATAGGCATCTGGATCAAAGCCGGCAGTCTCGGCTCTTTCTTTCACGATGATAGACACTGCTTCAGCTGACAGGCGCTGATCAGATATTTGGGCATGCCGATTGATGCGGCGGAAGATAGGTCCCTCATTGATCCCGGCATTGACCAGCCAATCGCTCAGATGCGTGATTGGGCACCAGCGTGTGCGGCCATGAGGAATGCCAACCTTGCGCCCTCGGCCTTCCTGATCGGTTTTCGACCTGCGCAAGGTGATAATGATGCCCTGCCGGGCATGCTCTATGTCGGCAATGTTGAGACCAACCAACTCGGAGCGGCGGAAGGCACCTGCAAATCCCAGCAGAAGCAGCGCCTTGTCACGCTTATCCTTCAGCCGGTCTCCCATGCAGTCAAGAATGGCGAACAGATCTTCGCGCAGGACCGGACGTGCCTCACGTTGAGCGGTGCCGTGCATGCGCCTGATCCCCCGCAATGTGCCTTTAACAATTTCTGCCTTGGTAGGATCATCGACACCAGCAGCCCGATGGACTTTGGAAAGCGCAGCGAGACGGCGCTGGATCGTAGCAACCGCAAGAGAGCTAGCAATCTCAGCAAGATATTCAGCAATGAATTGCGGCGATGTGGGGATCGTCCGGCCAGATGCAGCGTAGTGCGCCAGATCAGCCTCGTAGGCACGCTTGGTGCTGGCAGCAAGAGAATGGTGGAGGAAGTTGCGAACCGTCGCAGGAGGACGGAATAGGGCTTTTGGTTTTGTGCAATTAATTGCACTGGTTTTTACTTTGTCGCCTGCAGTGCAATTAATTGCAATTTTACTCAGCCCCTCGTTAATTTCCAATGAAGCTCTGGCAACATTTTGCATTCTGCCAGAAACCCTACAATCTCTGCTGGGTGAAGAATAATTTCCTCTAATGATTTCAACAGCTTCGCCTTTCCAGATTTCGGTTGCTTTTGCCCTGATCATCCTGCAGCCCCCAGACGTTGAGCCTGCCAGCAATAGGCATAATCCAGTTGCTGCAGCCGATCAGCGAATAAATCATCGGTGCCGCCGTGAAGGGCAAGCAGGCGTTCCTCCGTGTCTGCATGAGGTTCGATCCGCCCATCACGCAGAATATGATGGACGATAGCGCCACGGTGTTCCACCAGATGGCGGGCCACCAGTAGAAAGCGATGGCAGGTCAGCGGCTCATGCTCACTGCATAAGATGACAGGTTTGCAGCGTCCGGCAATTTCAATGAGCCTGTCGATACCAGTCAGGAAGGACTTGGCACGGGCCATGGCCTGATAGTCTGTGGGCCCGGTTTCCGGTCGGCCTCCGAGTTCCACGCCCAGATGCACATATGAGATGCCGATCTGGTTCAGCCTGACGCGTAATTCATGCTGGCGGAAGTGACGCCAGCGTGAAAAGGGCGATGATCGGACATCAACGATGCAGCCAATATCAGGCCCTTCAAGCAGATGCCGAAAGTCTTCCCACGCAAGGTTGGAATGGCCGATGGAATATATGGTGGTGGTCAAGGCATTATCTCCCTATACAAGCCATTCTTGCACAGGGAGGCAATGTATTACATAGCAAAAACAATTAGATAGAAGGTGCAATCGTCATTTGAGATCTTATTAATATCTCTTGTTCCTCCACCCACTTTGGATCATATTCAGCTATCATATCCAACTGATGGGGCTTAAGATTGTTATAAACCACATGGTGGTGATTATCTTCCCACCATTTAAGGACTTTCTTCTTATGATTTTCCTTTGTAACCACGGCTGCATGTTCCTCAAATATTTCTAGGAATTCTCCATAAGTCGGAAGCATGGCTTCTTCACCATGGGTTTCACGATGCCATTGGTGATAATAGGCATTACGATGAAACATAATGTCAGCAACCCGTGTTAATTGAGCTTCACTTCGAGAAAGCAGTACCAGTTGCCGGCGGCTGTAAAGCCCGGCTGGAAGCCTTAAGCCTATTGTAGGGGAAGCTGTCGTTTCTTTCGCCTGAGGGTTTCGTGGTTGTGAGGCATATCGTTTGCCTTCTATGATCTCATCATCGGTCCAGCCATCCCGGCGTCTTTTTCGTATCGCTGCTGCAGACACTTTCTGGAGCTTGGCAAGACGTGAGGTCGTGTAAATGTCCCCAGTCCGGGAATAATGAAATGTCAGTGTGTCAGATTTATTGTTGTTCTGGGTATAGCGATCTGCCCATCGTACCTTGCCCGGCGCATATTCAGGATCATTATTATGGATCCGATCAAGCGTCATGCCTTTACCGGGCATAGGCCCTACACAAAGAAGGAAATTACGAAAGTCCTTGAAGTCAGGATGAATGACCCGTCCTTGCTTGCACCGCGCCAGCATATTTCTATGCGTATTCGCCTCAGCCGGATACCGGTCACGAAGCTTCATGGCCGAGGCAGTGCTGATGAAGTCCCTATCATCATCATTGCACTCACCCAGTTCAACGACAGGGGTTTTCTCAATACCGTTACCAGACTTCATTCCCTTACTTATGAGACTGACATTGGGTTGGCTAGGTAATGAGTAACCCGTTATATTGACAGGTTTTTTAGGAATTTTATCAAGTTGCGCCGATTGAGAAAATTTGCCACTGATTTCCATGCCGCATCCTTCCTTCCAATTTGAGATCGGATGCTGAATGCGGTATAAAGCTACCGCTCTGGGTGAGCATCCAATCTAAATAATGCCGTTGTCGATTGCAGTCGACCAAGTCGGCTTTATTTCGCGGTACAGCGCACTCCTGAAGAGATCAGGGGTGCGTTTTTTTTCGGGTGGACGTATGGTTGTGGCGGAGTAAAGTCACGTAGGACGTAACCGGTGTTCTGCCTCCACGTTGCTCGGTCTTCCCGGATTTGTGATCGACTTTTCCATGGATGAGCGAAGGGAGTTTCTCCATGGAGAGTACGC
>JAZIHP010000076.1:0-18044 GCA_036678505.1 Alphaproteobacteria bacterium | reverse complement strand
AAAGGTTCGCCTGCATGAAAAACCCCGATGACACCCCGGTGACAAACACAGCCGGGCCGCTGAAAATAAATGTGGACGGGAAGGAGCATCTGTTCGACGTCGACGATCCGAAGCTGCCGGACTGGATTGCGAAGAACAAGCTGACAGCGGGCGGATACCCCTATGACAGGAAGATGAAGAGGGAGGACTACGAGCCGGCTCTGGAGGCGCTCCAGATCGAGCTGGTGAAGGCGCAGGCCTGGATGCAGAAAACCGGAGAGCGCGTCATCGCCCTGTTCGAGGGCCGTGATGCCGCCGGCAAGGGCGGCACCATATTCGTGCTGCATCAATATATGAACCCTCGCTCCGCACGGACCGTAGCGCTTACCAGGCCGACCGAGACGGAGCGCGGCCAATGGTACTTCCAGCGCTATGTGGAGCATTTCCCGACCGCCGGCGAACTCGTTTCCTTCGACCGCTCCTGGTACAACCGGGCGGGCGTCGAGCCGGTGATGGGCTTCTGCACGCCCGGGCAGCACAGGAATTTTCTGGAGGAAGCCCCGCGCTTTGAAAAGATGGTGCGATCCGAAGGCATCCATTTCTTCAAGTTCTGGCTCGACATCGGCCGGGAAACGCAGCTTGAACGGTTTCACGACCGTCGCCACAGCCTTTTGAAGAACTGGAAGTTCTCCCCGATGGATGTCGCGGGCATCGCACGCTGGGACGATTATACGTCCGCCCGCAATCAGATGATCGACAAGACCCACGGCAAGGCCGGTCCGTGGACGGTGGTTCTGGCCAATGACAAGCGCCGGGCGCGGCTGGCCGTCATCCGCCGTCTGCTGCTGGCGCTGCCCTATGAGGGCCGCGACCCCGGCGTGATCGGCAAGGAAGACGACAAGATCATCGGTGAAGGACCGTCGCTGCTGCTGGCATAGGCCATAGCTGGCCGGTGCCATATCCCGCCGCCGCCGCACCCGTTCCCTGCGGCGCCCGCACCAGAATCTGCGACGCCTTCATGTTTTCATGAGGCGTCTTTTCCCATCGGAACGGCTGGCGCCATAATTGCCACACGGCGCGCCAGCCGGCGCAGGACATCATCGCCCAGTAGACCGGGGTGAGAAGCACGATCCTCCAGAAGCCTCTTCGCTGTCCCTTGACCATGGTCTGCCAGCCAAGCATCAGGAACGCGACATAGCCGCAGGTGACGTTGACGATATCCAGAGCCATCAGCATCGGATAGGACACGCCGGAAGAGGCCCCGAGCGACAGACGAACCGCCCCCAGCAGAAAAGCAGCCAGCAGGAACGGATGCAGCAATGCCGATCCCAGCATTCCGGCGAACAATATCTGGGTCATGACGAAGGAGCCGAAACCAAGGTCGCGGGCGAGGCGCAGGGGTTGACGCATATGCACGAGCCATGTCTGCGCCCAGCCCTTGAACCAGCGCGTGCGCTGCGGCACCCACACCGACAAGATGCGCGGCGCTTTCTCATAGGTCGGCGATTTCAGCGTTTCAGCCCGGTAGCCGAAGCGCGCCAGCCTCAGTCCCAGATCGGCATCCTCCGTGACGTTATAGGGGTCCCACCCCCCGACCTCCTCAAGGGCCGCGCGGCGAAAATGATTTGATGTGCCCCCCAGCGGCAGAAGGAACCTGTGGCGCGCCAGAAAAGGCAGCAGCCCGCGAAAAAGAGCCCGATACTCGAAGGCGAACATGCGCGCCACCGGACTTTCCGGGCCGTTGGAGATTTCCAGGGGCGCCTGAAGGACAGCCACTTCCGGACCCGCCTTCTGAAAACGCGCCCACGCCTCGGCAAGCTGCATGGGATCGGGCCAGTCCTCGGCGTCATAAAGCACCACGAACTCGCCGCTGGTCATCGGCAATGCATAGGAAAGAGCCCGCGGCTTCGTGCGCGGCCCGACCGCCGGCACTTCGATCACCTCGACATGCGGCGGCAACGGGCAGGCGCGGATCGCAGCCAGCGTCTCATGATCGTCCGCCTCGCACACCAGCTTGATCTCCAGCCGTTCGCGCGGCCACACGATCCACTCCAGCGCCGTCAGCAGATCGGGAACGATGTCGGCTTCCTTATAGAGCGCGACCAGCACCGAATAGGTCGGCACCTCCCCGGCCGGCACCGGCGCGGGGGAAACATTTTCGGGCGGCTTCGCATATATGGCTGCCGCCACCCGCAACATGACGCAGGAAAGGAAAAACAGCGTGGCAAGCAGATGGACGATGCCGAACACCAGCGCGGGAGCCAGAAGCAGGCCGACAGGCAACAACGTCATCACGATCCCCACCATATAGCCTTGCCAGGCATTGGCCACGACATGAGCGGACATATCCGGATAACGCTCGGCAAGACCGCTCACCGCGATGCGGGACAAGAGCGGGCGCGCCCGTGCAATCAGCGCCTCGCGCAAGGCCCTGTCATCGACGAGCCTTATTCTGGGCGCAAGGTGCGGGCGCTTGGCGAGACAGGCGCGCATGCGCTCCGGGCGAATGGATCCGGCGGGTAGCAGAAAGCACACGCCGCCTCCCTTCTCCAGATACCGGACCGGCAGGTGACCGCCATTCCCGCGCAGCAGCAACAGCAACTGGTTCTCGTTCAGCACCATCCGCTCAGGGTCTATGTCCTGCGCAGGTCTGAGGCCCAGTTCCCCGGCCAAGGCGCCGATCACTTCGCTGCGGCTGTAATCCCCCGACGACACCAGCGCCGAAAGAATATCGGCACGGGCGGCGGGCTTGCGGGAGAGATCGGCGATCAGGGACGGCGAGGCGTCGAGCCGCCGCAGAACCCGGTGCCATTCGTCCAAGAACCGGCTGCGGCCGGCCAGGGTGCGGGAAGACGCTCCCATTCCCGATCGCCGGTCGACGCCGTGCTTTCGCAAGACCGGTCCGGCGGCATGCGCCAGATCGCTGACCGTATGATGCATGCCCTCCCCCCGTCATCCAAAACGCCGGTGCCGATCGCTCGTTCGCATCCTTCAGACCAGCGAAGCGTATCGCGATCTTTCAGATCCGCTCCCTGCGCTTCAAGTTCCTGCTTTTACGCATGCCGTCGTCCCGAAACCGGTTCCCGCTTCCGGGCGGCATGCCTTAAAACGCACCGTATCCATCGCCGCGGCGGCGCCGTCCCGCCGCGACCCCGCCATGATGCCGGCAACTGGAGAGCGACCCGCCAGTGCCGGCAACAAGCCGGCTTCGCTGGCAGCTTCCCGTTCAGGCTGTTCTGATGTGAAATCCGCGATATGTAACGAAAAACGACTTATTTACCCGGTCAGAATGATCCCGGCATTGTCTGTTTTCCGACCGCATAGATCCTCCGGCTCCGATGCAAACCGGAACCTGTATTCTTGTTTAACATGACTGATCATCACCCCCCGATCAGCAGTTGCTTATTTTATATTTGCGGATGCTAGCATGTTTTTTTGTTTGCGCCAGTTGTTATGTTTCACCCAGGCGCCGGCACGGACAGACGCCATATCCGGCATCGCAGGCGCACCCTGCCGGGACCGGGCACGCGCCAGCCGCAGCCTGCGCTGAAGAGCGGCCTGGATCGATGAGCGGCAGCAAAAAAGGCCCCGGTCGGACCGGGGCCTTTTGAATGCATCCTGAAAACCGGCGAACCGGAAGCGGTCAGCGGGCGCGCCTGCGCTCGGACGCGGGCTGGAAAGCAAGCCTTGCATGATAGGCGCAGTAAGGACCGGATTCCCCGGCCTCGTTCCCGCAGAAGTGAAAATCCTCCGAGAGCGGGTCGCCGTTCGGCCATTTGCATGTGCGCTCGGTAAGCTGCGTCAGGTCGAGGCGGCGCGAGATCGGCACCACGACATTGTCGGAGGAGCGCAATTGCGGGCGCGCCACCGGTTCCGCATCGAACTGGACCTGCAACGCGGTCGCCCCGATGGCGGGCGCAGCGCTGCGCGCCGGGCTCGCGGCGCGCACCGGCTTGGCGACGGCAGGCGCCGAAGCCGCCTTCTTCTGGCGGGTGGGAGCAGCCGTCGTGCGGCCCCGGCCCGACAGCTTCAGGCGGTGCACCTTGCCGATGACCGCATTGCGGCTGACACCGCCGAGCTGCGCCGCGATCTGGCTGGCGCTCAGCCCCTCGGCCCACAATTTTTTCAACAGCTCTACGCGCTCGTCAGTCCAGTTCATGAGACTGCACTCCTTTGCACCGCACGGCTCCGGGACTCCCTTCCCGTTCCGGCAAAAGCCGGTCAGGCACCACATCTATGTGATGAATGGAATAGCCGCGCGAAATCTGGTTATTTCCGGCCCATGATTACAATATGCATGGACTCGGTGACAAGAGTCCCGGCCGGAACCCGAATCAGTTTTTAGGGTTTTCCCCAACTTGACCCGATTTCAAGCCGAAATGACGCGGCGGAAGCGGTTAAATGAAAGCCTTCCGCGAAACGACCTTTTCATTGACAGTCTCCCCTCAAATCATGATAAGCGCTTGGAGCCGCCGCATGGCGGCTTTTTAGTTTCCGGTCCGGGGGGAGAAACAATGAGCGGCTCGGCGCTTTACGATACATTCGCCCGCATACCCTTGGTGTTCGAGCGCGGCGAAGGCGCCTGGCTGGTGACCGACAAGGGCGAGCGCTATCTCGATCTCGCCGCCGGCATCGCCGTCAACTCGCTGGGCCACAGCCATCCGCATCTGGTTGCAGCGCTCACCGAACAGGCCGGCAAGCTGTGGCATGTCTCCAATCTCTACGAGATCCCGGAGCAGACACGTCTGGCCGCGCGCCTGGCCGAGGCCAGCTTCGCCGACAAGGTCTTCTTCGCCAATTCCGGCGCCGAGGCGCTCGAATGCGCCATCAAGACGGCGCGCCGCTATCATTACGCCAACGGCCAGCCCGAGCGCTACCGCACCATCACCTTCGAGGGCGCCTTCCACGGGCGCACGCTCGCCACCATAGCCGCCGGCGGCCAGCAGAAATATCTGGAAGGCTTCGGCCCCAAGGCGGACGGCTTCGATCAGGTGCCGTTCGATGACATGGAAGCGCTGGAAAAGGCGATCACCCCCGAAACGGCCGCCATTCTCGTCGAGCCGGTTCAGGGCGAAGGCGGCATCCGTCCGCTGTCGACGCAATCGCTGAAGCGGATGCGCGAATTGTGCGACAGGCACGGCCTGCTGCTCATATTCGACGAGGTGCAATGCGGCATCGGGCGCACCGGCAAGCTCTTCGCCTATGAGTGGAGCGGGGTCGCCCCCGACGTGATGGCAATCGCCAAGGGCATTGGCGGCGGCTTCCCGCTGGCCGCGTGCCTGGCGACCGAGGAAGCGGCCAAGGGCATGACCGCCGGCGTGCACGGCACCACTTTCGGCGGCAATCCGCTGGCCATGGCGGTTGGCAACGCCGTGCTCGACGTGGTGCTGGCGGATGGCTTCCTCGAAGAAGTCCAGCACAAGGCGCTGCTCTTCAAGCAGGGCCTGGCCGCTATATGCGACGAGTTCCCCGGCGTGATCGGGGACATTCGCGGCAGCGGCCTGATGCTTGGCCTGAAATGCGTTGTCCCGGCCGGCGACGTCAATGCGGCCCTGCGCCGGCACAAGCTGCTTGCGGTTCCGGCCGGCGACAACGTCATTCGCCTGCTGCCGCCGCTGACCCTGACGGAAGAGGAAGTCCAGGAAGGGCTTTCCCGCATCCGCGCCAGCGTCGCCAGCCTGGCAAACGCTCTCGCAGAAGCAAAGTGATTGGAAGCCGACAGATGAGCCTGCGCCACTTCACCGACCTGTCCACGATTTCGGCGCAGGACCTGCGCGACATGCTGGACGACGCGGCGCGACGAAAGGCGCGCCTCAAGGCCGGTGAACGCTCCCGCCCGCTGGAGGGCAAGGTTCTGGCCATGATCTTCGACAAGCCCTCGACCCGCACCCGCGTGTCGTTCGATGTCGGCATGCGCCAGCTCGGCGGCGAAACCATCATGCTGACCGGCACCGAAATGCAGCTCGGCCGCTCCGAAACGATTGCCGACACCGCCAAGGTGCTGTCGCGCTATGTCGATGCGATCATGATCCGCACCACCGCGCATGAACGGCTGATCGAACTGACCGAAAACGCCGGCGTGCCGGTCATCAATGCGCTGACCGACGACACCCATCCCTGCCAGATCATGGCCGACCTGCTCACCTTCGAGGAGCATCGCGGACCGGTCGCCGGGCGCACCTTCGCGTGGACCGGCGACGGCAACAACGTGCTGCATTCGCTGATGGAGGCGGCCGCCCGCTTCTCCTTCAACGTCAATGTGGCGGTGCCGCAGGGCAGCGAGCCGATGCAGACCTATGTCGACTGGGCCTGCGCGAACGGCGCCGGCGTCACCTTTTTCCCAAGCGCTGAAGAGGCCGTGGAGGGCGTCGACTGCGTGGTGACCGACGCCTGGGTATCGATGAACCAGGAGCACCGCGCACGCGGCCAGAACGTGTTCCTGCCCTATCAGGTCAATGCGGAACTCATGGCAAGGGCAAAACCGGATGCGCTGTTCATGCACTGCCTGCCCGCACACCGTGGCGAGGAAGTGACCGACGAGGTGATCGACGGGCCGAACTCGGTGGTGTTCGACGAGGCCGAGAACCGGCTTCACGCCCAGAAAGCCGTTCTGGCCTGGTGCCTCGGGGCGGAAGGCGCTGCTTGAACAGTCCGGCGGCGGCGCCTATCTCCGGCGCGCCATCCCATAACAAGACGATGCCGGGCCGGCCTTTCCCCGTGAAGGCGCGGCCCGTGGCCGGAGACAAGCCATGCTGGAATCCATTCGAGTGACCGGACAAGACCCGAAGCCCCGCGACATCAAGCTTGGTGAATTCGGCCATGCAGGCGACGATCAGGTCGTGCCTTTCGAAGTCTCCGCCCTCGATGTGCGCGGCCGCACCGTCCAGCTTGGCGCCATGCTGGACGCCATATTGTCGCGCCATGCCTATCCCGAACCCGTCGCCCGGCTTCTGGCGCAGGCCTGCGTGCTGACGGTGCTGCTCGGCACCTCGCTGAAGTTTCAGGGCAAGTTCATCCTGCAAACCCGCACCGACGGCCCCGTCGACATGCTGGTTGCGGATTTCAGCACACCGGACGCGCTGCGCGCCTACGCGAAATTCGATGCGGAAAAGGTCGCGGCGCTGGAGGCCGAAGGCCAGGTCGATGAAGTCGGCCTGCTGGGCTCCGGCGTGCTGGCGCTGACCATCGACCAGGGCGAACACATGCAGCGCTATCAGGGCATCGTGGCGCTGGACGGCATCACGCTGGAAGAGGCCGCGCGCGTCTATTTCCGCCAGTCGGAGCAGATCCCCACCGATCTCAGGCTGGCGGTCGCAAGGCAGATGTTCGCCGGCGGCGAGGAACGCTGGCGGGCGGGCGGCATGTTCGCCCAGTTCCTGCCGCAGGCGCCTGAACGGATGCGCATGCCCGACCTGAACGGCGGCGACGGCGATGACGCCGGGGCGGGCGATCATCCGCAGGACGACGCCTGGCAGGAGCTTCTGGCGCTGCTCGCCACAGTGGAGCCGGCCGAACTGATCGACCCGACCGTCGGGGCGGAACGCCTGCTCTACCGGCTGTTCCACGAACATGGCGTGCGCGTGTTCGAAAGTGCCGCGGTCGCCGACCGCTGCTCGTGCTCGCGGGAGCGCATCGAGGGCATGCTGCGCGGCTTCACCGCCGAGGAAATCAGGGACAGCGTGGAAGACGGGCGCATCCGCGTCGGGTGCCAGTTCTGCTCGAAAGCCTATATCTTCGAGCCGGCCGACTTCCTGTCTGCCCGGACCTGATCGTTTCGGCAAAAGGCGGGAGCTCGGCTTCCGTCCTGCTTTTCCGCCTCAGTTGACGACGCGCCGTTCGTCGGGAAGGTCGAGGGAGAAGGAGGGGATGACGACATCGAAGGTTTCCCCTCTTGCCGTGCGCATCGTATAGGTGCCCGTCATGATGCCCGACGGCGTGGCGAGCGGGCATCCGGAGGTGTATTCGTAGCTGTCGCCGGGATCGAGTTGCGGCTGGTCGCCAACGACGCCGGCGCCGCGAACCTCCTCGATGCGGCCAACGCCATCGGTAATACGCCAGTGGCGTGACATCAGCTGCACGAATTCGGGCGAGTGGTTCCGGATCGTGACCCGGTAACCCCATACATAGCGGCCGCCCATGGGATCCGACCGTTCCTCCAGATAGAACGGCCTGACCCGCACCTCGATGGAGCGCGTCGTGGCACTGTACATGATCCGCATCTCCCGGAGGCTTTCGCGCGCCTCCCCGGCGCGCGTTGCCTCAGGAGCTTTTCCGCGAAGCGCAGAAAAGCTCCAAATCCTCGCCTTGACCCAATTCCGGACGCAAAACCGCTACACATTTTTGCTGGAATTGCTCAGCGTGGAGAATTGGCCTGCAAAACCGTCAGGTCAAGCCTTGCCGGCGCGGGACAGGGCCTGTGCGATATCCTCCAGAAGATCGTCCGCATCCTCCAGCCCGATCGACAGGCGCAGCGTTCCCGGTCCGATCCCGCCTTCGGCGCGCGCCGCCTCGCTCAGATTCTTGTGCGTGGTGGTGGCGGGGTGGGTGATGAGGCTCTTGGCATCGCCCAGATTGTTCGAAATCAGCACGATATCCAGCGCGTTCTGGAAGGCGAAGGCCGCTTGCTTGCCGCCCTTGACGTCGAGGCAGATCAGCGTCGAGCCGCCCGACATCTGCCGGGCGATAATGTCGGCCTGCGGATGATCTGCACGGCCGGGATAGACGATGCGTTCGATCTGCGGCGACTGCGCCAGGAAATCGGCGATGCGGGCGGCAGAGCGCATCTGCTGATCGACGCGCACCGGCAGCGTCTCCAGCCCCTTCAGCAGCGCCCAGGCATTGAAGGGCGACAGCGAAGGGCCGGTATGGCGGAAATAATCGTGCAAATGCTCGTCGATCCAGGCCTTGTCGGACAGGATGATGCCGCCCAGGCACCGGCCCTGACCATCGATGTGCTTGGTGGCGGAATAGACGACGACATGAGCGCCGAGTTCCAGCGGCCGCTGAAGCAGAGGCGTGGCGAAGACGTTGTCGACGACAAGCCGCGCGCCGATGGAATTGGCCAGCGCAGCGACGGCGGCGATGTCGACGACCTCAAGCGTCGGATTGGTCGGGCTTTCGAGGAAGAACAGCTTCGTGTTGGGGCGCACCGCCCGCTCCCAGTTGGCGATATCCTTGCCATCGACCAGCGTCGCCTCGATGCCGTAGCGCGGCGCCAGCGTATCGATGATCCAGCGGCAGGAGCCGAACAGGGCGCGCGCCGCGACGATATGGTCGCCCGCCTTCAGGCTGCACAGGATCGCGGCGGCGACGGCCGCCATTCCCGATGCGGTGGCGCGGGCATCCTGCGCCCCTTCAAGCTGGCACATGCGCTGTTCGAACATGTCGACGGTGGGGTTGGCGTAACGCGAATAAATGAAGCCGGGCACTTCGCCCCTGAAACGGGCCTCGGCCGCTTCCGCCGTTTCATAGACATAGCCCTGCGTGAGAAAGATCGCCTCCGACATCTCGCCGAACTGCGACCTGAGGGTCGAGCCGTGCACCAGGGTGGTACGGGGTCTCCAGTTGCGTGTCTTGTCTGATGTCATGGCTCTCTTCCGAACAACAAAAAACCGGTCGCGAAAGTCGCAACCGGTACAGACGGCCTGTGAGCCCGACGGTCCTTTAGCGACTTGTTTAACGTGGCTGCAAGCCGACCGGCCAAATCACCACGGGATAAGCCTTCCTTAAACCCCGCCCGGCCTTGCGTCAATTGGCCGTATGTTTAAGACGTTTTCGATCATGGCCCCATTCCACGGCCGGGAGCGTATCGTGCGTCAGACAGGCATTCTTCCCGATCAGGACATCGCAGCTTTGTTCGAAAGCGGCGCGCTGAGCACACCGCGCGCGCTCGATGCCGACCAGATCCAGCCGGCCAGCCTCGATCTGCGGCTTGGCGAGAAGGCGCTGCGCGTGCGCGCCAGTTTCCTGCCCGGCCCCGGCCACAGCGTCGCCGACAAGCTCGACCGCCTGCAACTGCACGAGATCGACCTCACGGCGGGCGCGGTTCTGGAAACGGGATGCGTCTACATCGTCCCGCTTCTGGAAAGGCTGGCCCTGCCCGCCGGCATCTCGGCCTCGGCGAACCCGAAAAGCTCGACCGGACGGCTCGACATCTTCACCCGCGTGATGACCGATCATGGCGCGGAGTTCGACAAGATCGCCGCCGGCTATCGGGGTCCGCTCTATCTGGAAGTGAGCCCGCGCACCTTCCCGATCGTCGCGCGCACCGGTTCGCGCCTGTCGCAGATCCGTTTCCGCGCCGGCAATGCGCTGCTTTCCGAAGACGAGCTGCACGCCCTACATCGCGGGGAAACGCTGGTCGCGGCGGACCAGCCCAATATTTCCGGCGGCGGCATCGCGCTCTCCATCGACCTCAAGGGCGACGCCAGCGGGCTGGTCGGCTACCGGGCCAAGCACCATACCGGCCTCATCGACGTCGACCGCCGGGCCGCCCATGACGTGCTCGATTTCTGGGAGCCGCTCTACAATCGCGGCGCAGCCGACCTCGTGCTCGATCCCGACGAATTCTACATCCTGGTCAGCCGGGAGGCCGTGCATGTGCCGCCTTTCCATGCCGCCGAGATGACCCCCTTCGATCCGCTGGTGGGTGAATTCCGCGTGCATTACGCGGGCTTCTTCGACCCCGGCTTCGGCCATTCGGCCGCCGGCGGCACCGGCAGCCGCGCCGTTCTGGAAGTGCGCAGCCATGAGGTGCCCTTCATCCTCGACCATGGCCAGACGGTCGGCCGGCTGGTCTATGAGCATATGCTGCGTCGTCCCCAGGCGCTCTATGGAACCGATCTCGGCTCCAATTATCAGGCGCAGGGCCTGAAACTGTCCAAACATTTCCGCAGTATCGCCTGACGTTCGCTCAGAAGAGGAACCGCTTTTGCCCTGAAGCTTTCGGCTTGTAACAAGCCGGTTGCTGTGCTTGGCTGCATTCAGGCCAAAGGGGGCCTGAGATTTTTGGGAAGAGGTTCACAATGCGTATTTCCGGATGGCTCACAGGCGTTGCAACGGCTGCCGTGATTGCCCTTGTTGCCGGGCAGGCAGCGGCACAGGAGGGCGGCAAGATCAAGATCGGCACCGAAGGCGCCTATCCTCCCTTCAACTCGCTGACCGCGGACGGCAAGCTCGAAGGCTTCGACGTCGACATCGCCAAGGCTCTGTGCGAGCAGATGAAGGCTGAATGCGAATTCGTCGTACAGGACTGGGACGGCATCATTCCCGCCCTGCAGGCCGGCAAGTTCGACGCCATCGTCGCCTCCATGTCGATCACCGACGAGCGCAAGGAACAGGTCGACTTCACCAACAAATATTATGTGACGCCGCTGGCCGTGGCCGCACCCAAGGACAGCGGCATCACCGGCACCACGCCGGAGGCGCTTTCGGGCAAGACGGTGGGCGCGCAGGCCGCCACCACGCAGGCGATCTATGCGCAGGATCACTACGCCAAGGCCGGCGCCGACGTGAAGCTCTATCCGACGCAGGAAGAGGCTGTGCAGGACCTGCTCAACGGCCGGCTCGACGCCGTCGTCTCCGACAAGTTCGTCATGGTCGACTGGCTGAAAAACTCGGACGACGGCGCCTGCTGCAAGCTGATCGGCGACGTCGAGGGAACCGAGCTCGAAACCGGCATCGCCATCCGCAAGGGCGACAATGAGCTGCGCGAAAAGCTCAACGCCGCCATCGACGCCATCGTCGCGAACGGCACCTACAAAAAAGTCCAGGCGAAGTATTTCGACTTCGACATCTATTGATGCCCGAAACGATCTGCCCTACGCCCTGAGCCCTGAGCCCTGAGCCCTGAGCCCTGAGCCCTGAAAAAAGGCCGCAGCACATTGCGGCCTTTTTGCCGCCTCTGACCGGATATCATTCCGGCTTGCCGAAATGCCCCTCCACAATGACCGCACTGCCCTGCATAAAACATGAATCGATAATTCATGTTCCACGCGGGAGAAGCGTCTAAAATAGAGCCGTCAGACAAGCAAAATGCGCCTGCATGACATGTGTCGGATGCGCGCGGACGGAACTTCGTTCCGTTCGACCGAGTAACCAATGCACAGGTCGATAGGTTTTTCCCCCTTTGCTGACGGGGAACCTCACCAGCGACGACCAGCAACTGAACGCAGGCGAGGCCTAGAGCATGTCGCCCGAAAGTGGGAACCGGTTTCGGGGCAGAGACATGCGTAAAAACAAGGACTTGAAGCGCAGCGAGTGAATCTGAAAGATCGCGATACGCTTTATATGATCGTCAATGCCAGCCTCGATTTTCGTCTTAACGACAATCTGAAAGTGGCCGCGGGCGTCAATAAAGTGTTCGATGAACGTCCGTTCCGCACGGGCGGCGGCGTCAACACGTTCAATGAACCCGAGAAACAGCCCTGCCCCTGATGGACACCGGCATCCGCGTGCGGCGCAGGGTGCCTTTTCCGTTTGCCGCGCATTAAGCCGGCACCGGACAGGAACCTGTCACGGTCAGGTTGCGTTCATCTTCAATATGCATTCTAACTTCCGGCCTAACTTCCAGCTTGGCACATAAGGAGATGGAAAAGATGAACATCATGAAATTCGCGGCCATGGGCGCCGTGGCGCTGACGCTCGGCCTTGCAGGCTGCTCTCAGACGCCGCAACAGCAGCGCGCGGCGACGGGTGCCGCGCTCGGCGGCGCTGGTGGCGCGCTTGTCGGTCAGGCCATCGGCCGCGATACCAAGAGCACGCTGATCGGCGCAGGCGCAGGCGCGCTGCTGGGCGCCGTTGCGGCCACATCGGCTGGCCCGCAGCCGAATGATCGCCAGATGTGCCGTTATCAAGCCCCGGATGGCCGCATCTATGTCGCCGAATGCGACGACCGCTACTATCGCGGACAATATTGAAGCATTTCCGGGAAAAAAGGGATCGCCTTCTCTGCTCTATCTCTTTGTTTCTACGCAATTGCGATACCGAGCCGGTGATCCCCGACAATCCAACGCGAAAACATATCCAGCCATTCGGCGCTCAGGCCTGCAAGCGCAGAAACATCATCGAACGCACATTCTGCCGCCTGAAGGATCGGAGGCGGGCCGCCATCCGACATCACAAGCGTGCAACCAACTTCGCAGCAACATACATGATGAGCATGATGCGGGCTCGCCCCTAAAGCATGCCGCCTGAAAGCGAAAACCGTTTTCAGGACAAAGACATACCTATCCGAAGAATCGCGATACGCTTCAGGATCGGCAAAGCTGCAGGGAAACGTGGAGCGGGTAGCGGGAATCGAACCCGCGCGTTCAGCTTGGGAAGCTGACAGGCTGCCATTACATCATACCCGCGCAGCGCTTCGTTAGCATGCGCGGGGCTCGTCCCGCAATCACAAAGCGTGGGTCCGGTTTGCCTTCGCGGCCAGTTTGCCTTCGCCGAAGGTAAGGCCGCAGCATGGTTTTGCTTGCAGGCACGCCGTCCGTTGCCTATTTCACAACGGAACGGATCGGAAGGAGAATCTCGTGTCCGCCCTTGCCCGCTTTCTCGGCGATTCGCCGATGCGCGTCCTCCTCAAGCTTCTGGTCGTCTCCTTCCTCGTCGGGCTGGTGATGAGCGCTTTCGGCTGGTCGCCCTATGACATCGTCATGGGCATCCGCAATTTCTTCCTCGATATCTGGAACCTCGGCTTCCGCGCCATCGACCGCGTGTTCGGCTATGTGCTGCTGGGAGCCGCGATCGTGATCCCGGCGTTCCTGCTCATCCGCATCGCCAACTACCGCAAATAGTCGCGGCACTGCTACGGGTACCGGTGCGGTTTACCCGGATGCGAATGCGCGCTATCGGAGCCTGACAGGCGCTTTCCGCCGCAGTCAGGAACGACACCCGCCGTGACCACAATGCCAGCCCAGCCGGCGCAGGCCTTCATCGTCTCCAACCGCACGGTGCTGGCCATCGCCGTGCCGATGACGCTGGCCTATCTGACCACGCCGCTTCTCGGTCTCACCGATACGGCGATCATCGGCCAGTATGGGAATGCCGCCCTGCTTGGCGGACTGGCCGCCGGCGCGCTGGTCATCGATGTGGTGTTCACCACCATGAACTTCCTGCGTTCCGGCACCACCGGTCTTGTGGCGCAGGCATACGGGGCCGAAGACCGCGGCGAGGAGCAGGCGGTGTTCTGGCGCGCCTTCCTCATCGCCGTAGTGACCGGACTTGCCATAACCGTTCTGGCGCCATTGATCGCGGGCGGGGGAATCCAGTTTCTCGATGCGGAGCCCGAGGTCAATCGCGCGCTTGAAACCTATGTCCGCATTCGCCTGATCGGGGCGCCCTTCGCGCTCATGAACTACACGATCCTCGGCTATCTGCTGGGGCGGGGCGAAGGCAAGACCGCGCTTGGCCTGCAACTCTTGCTCAACGGAACCAACATCGTCTTCTCGCTGTTCCTTGGCCTGTATCTTGGCTGGAACGTAGCGGGCGTGGCCTGGGGAACAGTCGGAGGCGAACTGGTGGCTGTTCTGGCCGGCATGGCGCTTGTGCTTGCGCGTTTCCGGAAGGATGCGCGCATCAGCCTGGCAAGAGTAGCCGACATCGCCGCCATCACACGCATGCTGTCGCTCAACCGCGACATCATGATCCGCTCCTTCGCGCTTCTGGCGACATTCGCGCTGTTTGCCCGGCAGGGCGCCCAGTTCGGAACGGTGACGCTGGCCGCGAATGCCGTTCTGATGAATTTCTTCCTCGCCACCTCTTTCTTTCTGGACGGGTTTGCCACCGCAGCCGAACAGCTTGCCGGACGCGCCGTCGGCGCGCGCGACCGCAACGCGTTCCGCCTTGCGGTGAAGCTGTGCGCCATATGGGGCTCCGTGCTTGCCGCCATCGCCGCCACGGCTCTTTACATATGGGGAAATGATCTGGTCGCCCTGCTCACCACCGCACAGGACGTGCGTGACATGGCCGCCATCTTCCTGCCATGGGCGGCGTTCACCGCCGTCAGCGCCGTGCTGGCGTTTGAACTCGACGGCGTCTTCATCGGGGCGACGTGGTCGGCCGACATGCGCAACACCATGCTTCTGTCGCTGGCAGCCTTTGCCAGCGCCATGTTCATGCTGACCCCGCTTTTCGGGAATCACGGCCTGTGGATGGCTTTGCACCTGTTCCTGCTGACGCGGGGCGTGGGGCTGCTTGCCATGCTGCCGCGGCGCGAACGCGCTACATTCGCTTCACGCCATTGATGGCCTGACGCGACGCCCTGCCCCGGCGATCTGGCGCGTCAAAGGGGCTTTGCCGCCCACTGGTCGAGCGAACCGTCACGCAGTTCTCTTATCGACCCGGCTCCTTCGCGCCGAAGGGCGGCGCTCATGCCGGCAACGACGTTCGCCGGCAGGGAAGGACCGGCAAAGATCATGCCCGTATAGAGCTGGACGAGATCGGCGCCGGCGCGGATTTTTTCCAGCGCCGTCCCGGCCGAATGCACGCCGCCGACACCGACGATGGCAATCTCGGGTCCGAGCAGCTTGCGCATCTTCGCCAGAACGATGGTCGAGCGCTCGAACAGCACCTTGCCCGACAGGCCACCGGTTTCCGTGGCCAGCGCGGCGCTTTTCAGGGGCGGCCGCGAGATTGTCGTGTTGGAAACGATCACCCCGTCAATGCCGCTCGCCAGAACCTCGGCGGCGATATCCTCCAGTTCGGCCTCGGCCAGATCGGGCGCGATCTTGAGGAAGACCGGCGGCCTCGCAGCGGCGGCCTCGCGCGCGGCCATCACCCGCGACAGCAGTTCGGCAAGCTGCTCGCGCGCCTGCATGTTGCGCAGGCCCGGCGTATTGGGCGAGGAAATATTGGCCGTGAGATAGGATGCCAGCGGCGCGAAGCGTCTTACGCCAAGCTCATAATCGCCGATGCGGTCGGCGCTGTCCTTGTTGGCCCCGATATTGACGCCGACGATGCCGGTGCGGCCCTTGCGGGCTTCCAGCCGGCGCAGGGCCGCCTCATGCCCTTCATTGTTGAAGCCCAGCCGGTTGATGACGGCCTCGTCCGAAGTCAGGCGAAAAATGCGCGGGCGCGGATTGCCTGGCTGCGCAAGCGGGGTGATGGTGCCGACCTCGGCAAAGCCGAAGCCAAGCCCGAGCAAAGCATCCGGCACTTCGGCGTTCTTATCGTAGCCGGCGGCCATGCCGAGCGGATTGGGAAAATCGAGCCCGCACAGGCGCACCCGCAAACGCTCGTCGCGCGCGGGCTTCGGTCCCGCCGGCAGGCCACAGCGCAATGCGGCGATGGAAACGCCATGCGCGGTTTCGGGATCGAGAGAAAACAGCAGCTTTCTGCCGATCGCATCCATCAGGCTCATGACGGCTCCAGTTCGGGAAAGAGATGTTGCCCGTCCGGGCCGAGCGGCAGCGGGCGAACCCACAGCGCGGCGTCGACGGCAAGACCGGCATAGAGGTGCGGGAACAGGGCGCCGCCCCGCGAAGGCTCCCAGCGCAGCGCAGCGCCAAGGGCTGCGCCGCTCACCGCCACCAGCAGCAGATCGCCCTGTCCGGCAAAATGTCTCGATGCCGTCTCGCGCACCTGCGCGGCGGTGGAAAAATGGATATAGCCGTCGGCGAGATCGACCGGCGCGCCGGTGAAAGTGCCGCTACGCTCTGCCTCGCGCCACAGGCTGCGCGGAACGATCTTGTAAATGAGGCTCGACATGAGCCGGCTATAGCGCCAAGCTGGCATCGTGGAAAGGGCGCCGTGCTGCCATCCCCGGTCCGGGCGCAATGAACCTTATATCCGGACCGGCGTTATAGCGGCTGACGAATTTTGCCGCCGCGGCTGAAAGGAGTTCCCATGCGAAACCGCATTCTGGCTGCCCTGCCCCTGCTCGCCGTGTCTTGCGCCCCTGCCTCGGCACAGGGCGATGCGGAACGCTATCGGCTGGAAAAGACCGCGGATGGCTATGTGCGCATGGACACCGTCACCGGCGCCATGTCGACCTGCCGCGAACGATCCGGCCAGCTCGTCTGCCGCATGGCGGCTGACGAACGCACCGCGGTTCAGGACGACATGGAGCGATTGCAGGAGCGGATCACGGCTCTGGAGGAACGCGTGGCCAAAATGGAGAACTCGCTTGCCTCGCGGCTTGAATCCAGTCTGCCGACCGAGGAGGAATTCAACAGGACCATGGGCTATGTCGAGCGCTTCTTCCGGTCCTTCATGGGTATCGTCAAGGACATGGAAAAACAGGATGCCGCACCGGCGGAGCCGGCGCCCGATCGCACCTGAGCGGCAATCGGGACGGCAAATTTCAGCCGGCGGATCGCAGGACCGGCAAGACTACACAGTTTGCACTTGAACAGCGTACCCCTCGCCGCGTAATTTGGCTGCCGTTCCCGCCGTTTTTACAGTATCGGCTTTGCAGTATCGGGAACCGGGAGGACGCCCTTGCCGCCAGGCTACACTTTCGTCATTGCGGACGATCACCCTTTGTTTCGCGGAGCCCTGAAAGAGGCGATCGCCAGTATTGGCGACGCGCCATCGGTGCTGGAGGCGGGCGATTTTGAAAGCGCCAAGAGGACGCTGCTTGGCGAAGACGATATCGATCTGCTGCTGCTGGACCTTACGATGCCCGGAGCCAGCGGGCTGTCCGGGCTGGTTTCCCTGCATGGAATTCAGCCCTGCCTGCCGATCGTGGTGATCTCCGCCCATGACGATCCCGTGACCATCCGGCGCGCGCTGGAGCTTGGCGCTTCCGGTTTCATCTCCAAATCGGCAAGCATGGACGACATCCGCAATGCGGTGCGCACCGTTCTGGACGGCGGCATTGCCGCGCCACCGGCGATGGAACTGGGCGAGGAACGCGACCCGGAGATTTCCAACCTCATCCGCAGGCTCCAGACGCTGACGCCCCAGCAGACGCGCGTTCTGAGCATGCTGGGCGAGGGGCTGCTCAACAAGCAGATCGCTTATGAGCTTGGCGTTTCGGAAGCCACGGTGAAGGCCCATGTCTCGGCCATCCTTCAGAAGCTCGGGGTCGACAGCCGCACGCAGGCGGTCATTCAGCTTGCCCGGATCGGGAC
>JAZIHP010000075.1:0-18310 GCA_036678505.1 Alphaproteobacteria bacterium | reverse complement strand
TCCCGACGATCCCGGCCGCTCCGACCATCGCGATCCCTCACTGCCGATGCAATTGAAGTCGGCCGCCGGCGGTTCGGGGCGCGGGGAGGGTTTCGACCTGGAGAATGTGGCGGCGGCGCCTGTCACGCTGCGCGATCATGTCGGGGAACAGATCGCCTTTGCGTTCACCGATCCGCGCGAGCGGATGATCGCCGCCGAGCTTGCCGATTGCCTTGACGAGGCCGGATATCTGCGGGCCGGCCCGGACGACATCGCCGAAAGACTGGGAACGGAGGCCGGCAATGTGGAGGCCGTGCGCTCCCGTTGCCAGAATTTCGACCCGCCGGGGCTGTTCGCCCGCGATCTTGCTGAATGCCTGTCGAGCCAGCTTCGGACCCGCGACAGGCTCGATCCGGCCATGCAGGCGCTGCTCGGCCGCCTCGATCTTCTCGCGCGCCGGGATTTTCAGGCGCTCAGGCGCCTCTGCGGCGTCGACGACGAGGACCTCGTCGATATGCTGGCGGAAATCAGGGGGCTGGATCCACGCCCCGGCCTGGCCTTTTCAGGGGGCGTCAGCGAGGCTCTGGTGCCCGATGTCGAGGTGCGGCCTGCCGGCGACGGTGGCTGGACGGTGGAGCTGAACGCCGACGCCCTGCCGCGCGTGCTGTTCGACCGGAGCTATTTTGCCAGGGTATCCGGCCAGACGCTGGATCAGGCCGGGAAGGATTTCCTGGGTGAGTGCCTGCAAAGCGCCAACTGGCTGACGCGCAGCCTTGACCAGCGCGCGAAGACCATCCTGAAGGTGGCTTCCGAGATCGTGCGCCGGCAGGACGCTTTTCTGGCCCATGGCATAAGGCATCTGCGGCCGCTGAACCTGAAGACGGTGGCCGGGGCCATCGGCATGCACGAATCGACCGTCAGCCGGGCGACCGCCGGCAAATACATGCTCACGCCGCGCGGCGTGTTTGAAATGCGCTATTTCTTCACCGTGGCGATCGCGGCTTCGGGCGAGGGCGAATCCCATTCTTCGGAAGCCGTGCGTGACCGGATTCGCCAACTGATCGAGGCCGAGGAGATCGCCGCCGTACTTTCGGATGACACGATTGCCGAGCGCCTGAAGGAGGAGGGCATCGACATCGCGCGGCGCACGGTCGCCAAGTACCGGGAAGCTATGAATATTCCTTCCTCGGTGCAGCGCAGGCGCGAGAAGCGGGCCCGTGCCGGCCTGAAAGGATGACGCCGGGGCACGGCATCGCCCGCTTCCGTTTCGTTGACAAGCTTCCGTGAAGTGTCTAGAAGCCCGCCCGCATGAGGCGGGTCTGACCCGCGCAGGCAATAGCCATCGATGCTTGAACGGCAGGCTTTGAGAGTCGGCTGCGACGTTCTCGGGCAAATTCGGCACAAGGGGTGCCGTGTGGCTTGTACGAACGGACTACGCGTATAAACTCCGGTTAGTTTGAAGCCTGTACAGGAAAGGTCAGAGTTCAGATGGCATTGCGGATTGCAGGAAAACACATGGATGTCGGTGATGCGTTCCGGACGCGCATCGATGAGCGTGTTACTGACATCATTGAGAAATATTTCGATCGCGGCTTTTCCGGCCAGGTCACTGTCATCAAGTCGGGCTCGCGTTTCACCTGCGATTGCGTAGTGCGGCTCGATTCGGGCGCATCCCTGCAGGCTGCCGGCGAATCCCACGACCCCATTCAGGCTTTCGAGGCGGCGGCGGAAAGGCTGGAAAAGCGCCTGCGCCGTTACAAGCGCCGGCTCAAGTCGCATTATCCGGTCAATGCATCTTCCGAAGGTCCCAACATCGCCTATGCGGTGGTGGAAGCGCTGGCCGAGGATGACGAGGAGGATATCCCGGAGGATTTCGCTCCCACCATCGTCGCCGAATCGAGCCTTGCGCTGAAGACGATGTCCGTCGCTTCGGCGGTCATCGAGCTCGACACGACGGGCAGCCCCGTCCTTGTGTTCCGCAACGGCGGGACAGAACAACTCAACATCGTCTATCGCCGGCCGGACGGGAACATCGGCTGGATTGATCCCGCGACGGTAAAAACCGCGTAAGGGTAGAAAAGACGGCCGGTACCTGCCTCTTACCAGGGCCGGCCGCGGCAGGCGAAGCAGAGGAATTTCAAAAATGGCTCTGAACGATCTTGTCGACGTTCCGGCAATCATGCCGGCGTTGAAGGCCAGCTCCAAGAAGCAGGTGCTCCAGCTTCTGGCCGAGCGCGCATCCGCCATCTCGGGCATTCCCGAGCGCGACATTTTCGAAACGATCCTACAGCGTGAAAAGCTGGGGTCCACCGGCGTTGGCAACGGCATCGCCATCCCGCACGGCAAGCTTGCCGGCGTGAAAGGCATCAGCGGCGTCTTCGCGCGTCTGGAAACGCCTGTCGACTTCGAGGCGCTGGACGATCAGCCGGTCGATCTCGTGTTTTTGCTGCTGGCGCCCGAAGGGGCGGGCGCGGACCATCTCAAGGCCCTGTCGCGCATCGCGCGCGTGCTTCGGGACACCGACACGGTGGCCAAAATCCGCGGCACCCGCGATGCGCAGGCAATCCACGCGCTGCTTTCCGAAACGCCGGCTTCGCACGCAGCCTGAGAACAGGCAGCCGCCGATCGCCGTTTTTTCGATTGCGCTTTTCTTCAGGGGCCGCATTGCGCGGCCCTTCCGCTTTGAAAGCATGCCCGATACAGGAACGGAAACTCCGGCAAAGCGCGAAGCGGTCTTGCGTTCGAGCCGTTGATGGTCGCACGGAATGGCCGAACGGCTGCAAGTCCTTGTCTTGTCGCGTTTCCGAGCCGGAAAAGTGTTTTCCACTTTTCCTGGAAACGCTCCAAAAACAAAGTCGGAGCGCTTCTGCGATTGGGCGCTTCTGCGATTGGGAAGAAAGCAAAACGTCTCAAAGCGCGTCGCGATCTTTCAGATACGCTCCCCGCGCTTCAAGCTCTTGTTTTCACGCATGCCATTGCCGTCCCGAAACCGGTTCCCGCTTCCGGGCGGCATGGTTTGAACGGATGGGCTTTGCGCTCCGGCGGGTCTCAGTGGGTGGCAACCGTGGTCAGGTCGTTTTCCATTGCACCGGCAAGCGCGCGGTCGCGCTCGTCCGCCAGCAGGATCGGCTGGCCATTCGCAGCGAACAGCGCCCACAACTCGAGTCCCGGAGCAATCTGCCCCAGACCGGGGAAGCGGCCCCTCAGGTCGTCGCTCGACATCTTTCTCAGATAAGCGACGGTGCCTTCACCGAGATGCGCCAGTTCGCCTTCGCTCATCACCTGGCTGTCGGCAATCATGTCAACGGTTCTGGTCATATCCAGGCCTCCTGTTTATGAGCCGCCTTCCGAGGCCGGCTCTTCAGCATCGGCAAAGTTCAGTCTTTCACCGATATGTTTATTTTTCGTACCAGCCTTTCGGCTTCGGGCCGGTCGAGATCGATGGACAGAAGCCCGTTCCTGAGTTCTGCCCCGATCACGCGCATTCCATCAGCCAGCACGAAACAGCGCTGGAACTGGCGGGCGGCGATGCCGCGGTGGAGGAATTCGCGTTCGCAATCGTCGGTCTGGCGGCCCCTGACGATCAACTGGCTCTCTTCGGTGCTCACGTCGAGGTCGCTTTCCGCGAACCCCGCGACGGCCAGCGTGATCCGCAGCTTCTCGCCGGAGCCGTCTGCGCCGCGAAGGCGCTCGATATTATAGGGAGGATAGCCGTCGCCCGATTTTGCCAGGCGCTCCAGCGTCTTCTCCATGGCATCGAAGCCGAGAAGAAGCGGGCTGGAAAAAGGCGTCATTCTGGTCATGCAATCCTGTCCTCTTGAGAGCGACAAATTCCGGAAGAACCCATATGGCATTCTTGCCTGCACCAGATATGGTCCGTCGCGGCGCCGAGTTCAAGATTTGGGCGTCCGAGCTGCACAGGAAAGCAGGTTTTGCGCTGTGCTCGTGCCGGTTCGCATCGATAGCCCGCGAGACAGGGCCGCAAATACCCCGCCGGCAAGGGCAATGGCGGGCTCAAGCCCCGGCTTCGAGACCGGCGCTCAAGCGCCGGCTGTCGCAGCCGCTCAAGCGCAACCGGAAGATCGCGGCACATTTTATCGCGGGCCAGGAATGCGCAAATCGCGCCTTCGGGCGTCAGGCTGCCTGCCCTGCTTCCCAGCCCAATATCGCCCGCTTGCGGGTCAGGCCCCAGTGATAGCCGGTGAGCGCGCCGGATTTCGCCAGGGCGCGGTGACAGGGCACCACGAAGGAGACGGGGTTGGCGCCGCAGGCGGCCCCTACGGCGCGCGATGCCTTCGGCTCCCCGATCTGTCCGGCAAGAGCGGAATAGGTGCGGGCCGTGCCCATGGGGATCGAAAGCAGCGCCTCCCAGACGCGCACCTGAAAATCGGTGCCGATCATGACCACGCGCAAGGGCTGGTCCGCCCGCCACTTTGACGGATCGAAGATGCGCTGCGCATAGGGCAGGGTGGCGGACATGTCTTCGATGTAGCTGGCATTGGGCCAGCGCCCCGCCATATCGTCGAACGCAGCCTTTTCTTCGCCGGGGTCGTTGAAGGAAAGGCCGGCAAGCCCCCGGTCGGTGACCATGATGAGCGCGATGCCGAAGGGGGAGGCATGGTAGCCATAGCTTATGGTCAGGCCCTGGCCGCGGTTCTTGTAGACGCCCGGCGACATCGCCTCATGGGTCACGAACAAATCGTGCAGGCGGGCCGGGCCGGACATGCCCACTTCCATGGAAGCTTCCAGCAGCGGCGCGCCGGATTCGAGCAGCCGGCGCGCATGGTCGAGCGTCACCGCCTGCAAGAACCCCTTGGGCGAAAGACCGGCCCAGCGGGTGAACAGTTTTTGCAGGCCGGTCGGCGTCTCGCCGACCGCGGCGGCCAGTTCCTCCAGCGATGGCTGGTCGCGATAGTCGAGGCTGATCTTTTCGATGACCCGGCGCACGATCTCGTAATCGCCGCCTTGCGGGGTGATGTCCCGTTCCAGAACGGGTACGGGCTTTATCCGGGTGCGGGCGTTCATGGCCTGTCTCGCTGATATCCGTTTGTTCTCAAATATCGCCCCGATGCAGCGCCATTCCCACCCGTTTCCTGCCCGATGAGCGTTTTTCAACGGGCCTTTGCGGTGGCAAGGGCGCGGGAAAACGCCGTGGCGAAGCTTTCGCGGTCGTCCGGGTTGAGGAAGCTGCCGATCGCCACGCTTTGCCCGCGCGTTTCCACGGCCATGCGGGTGATGCCGATTTCGGTGTGGCGGGCCACTGAAAAGCGCGTCCAGAACGGGTTGAAGCGATGCTGCTCGGATTTTCCGGAAGGCGAAATTTTGCGGATATGCAGTTCGGTGCGGGATACCGACACTTCCTCGCGGGCGCGGGCGGCGCGGTAGTTTAGCTGGAACGCCACGTAGAGCGCGACCACATCCAGACCGAAGAAGCCGAAAATCGGCCAGGCGCCATGGCTGATGAAGATGATGCCGGTAACCGTCCATGCGGCGAGCAGCGCGCCGAACAGAGCGAGGAAGCCGGTGCGTCCAAGCGACCGGTACGGCGTCAGCAGCGCCGTGAAGAAGGGCTGATCCGCGGCAAAGTCGGCATTTGTCTCGCTCATGCGACGATACTATAGGATGTGCATGAGCAAGCCCAAGTCAAAAAATCAGCCCGCGCCCGGAAATGAGGTCGCACGGACGGCGCGCAAGGCGAAAACGGTGAAGGCGCCGCCCGCCGCGCGCCGGGCGCGCTCCGTCTACACCCCGGCCGAGGTGCATGAGATATTCCGCCGCTTCTCGGTGCAGCGCCCCGAACCGAAGGGCGAGCTTGAGCATGTCAACGCCTTCACCTTGCTGGTTGCGGTGGTGCTGTCGGCGCAGGCCACCGATGCCGGCGTCAACAAGGCGACACGGGCGCTGTTCGAGATCGCCGATACGCCACAAAAAATGCTGGCGCTGGGAGAGGAGAAGATGGGCGACCATATCCGCACCATCGGCCTGTGGCGCAACAAGGCAAAGAACGTGATCGCGCTTTCGCGGGCTCTCATCCAAGACCATGGCGGCGAGGTGCCGGACAACCGCGACGATCTGGTGAAACTGCCGGGGGTTGGGCGCAAGACCGCCAATGTGGTGCTCAACATGGCTTTCGGCCAGCACACGATGGCGGTGGACACGCATATATTGCGCATCGGCAACCGCATCGGGCTGGCGCCGGGCAAGACGCCGGAACAGGTGGAGGCGGAGCTTGTCCGCATCATTCCCGAGGAATTCATGCGCCATGCCCATCACTGGCTGATCCTGCACGGGCGCTATGTGTGCAAGGCGCGCAAGCCGGATTGCCCGGCCTGCGTCATTGCCGATATCTGCAAGTCGGCGGAAAAAACCACCTCCATACCCGCCCCCTTGGTGGAACTGGCGCCGCAGGAGATTCCGCAATCACTTTGAAGAGGCGGGCGCGGCAGCACGCGCCGGATCACGCTTTAAGGCGCGCCGCGATCTTTCAGATCAGCTCCCTGCGCTTCAAGCTGTTGTTTTTACGCATGTCGTTTTCCCGAAACCGGTTCCCACTTTCGGGCGACATGCTTTAGCCTTTTTCGGGTTTTGCCGGGGTTTTTTCAGGTTTTGCCGGCGCGGTTTCCTGTGGAATTTTCAGTTGGCGGACGAGACTTGCCAGTTCCGGCTCGTCGATCAGCACCGCTGCCTGTTCCGGTGAAAGCCATGCGCGCTGGCGGCGGCCGGATTCCGGCCATTTCTTCAGCTGTTCGGTGACTTCCAGAAGATAGACGGTAACGTCGATGCGCACGAAGGCCGCGGGCAGGCGCTTCCAGTAGCTGTAGGTTCCGGCGGGCTGTTTCAGCGTCTTGCCGGCGACGCCGGCCTCTTCTTCCGCCTCGATGGTGGCGGCGGTGCGCCCGCTCTTGCCTTTCATCGGCCAGCCTTTCGGCAGAATGAAGCGCCGGGTCTCGCGCGAGGTGACCAGCATCACCTGCAAGCCGCCATCGGCTCCGATCCTGAAGGGGATCGCCGCCACCTGGCGAATCTTCTCGCCTTTCTTCGCTTTGCGAAGCACCTGTTTCTTCTGTTTCGCCATATTCCGCCGATTCGATCTGCACCGAACAGAATAGTCGGCTAATCATCTGAGGCAAGCCGCGTCAGCGGCAATTCCTGACATAGCCGCTCGTCGTCAACTGAGTTTGACAATTTTGCTGAAAAACCGGCGCCTGCGGGCGCGGGGCAAGCGGCTGGGTGGCCTGCTGGCGGTCGATCTGCCGGTCAAGCTGCTGCTGCTGCTCGAATTGCTGGCGCTGGATGCGGTTCTGAAGCTGGATGATTTCCAGCTGGTTTTGTGTATCGGGCCGGGCATCGGGCAGGCGTTGCTGGGCCGAAGCCGGAGCGCTCATGGCCAGAAGTGCAGCCGCCAAGAGCGCCGCCGCATACGAAGTTCTGGAGAATTCGTTCAGCATCGGTTCGCAACTATTGATACCGCCAGAATATAAGCTTGACGTACCATTATTCCAGATGATTGAGGCCGAAAAACAGAAAAGGCCGCCTGAAGGCGGCCTTTCCAAAAATGTATCTTAAGTTGTCACTCGCAGCCTGCCGGATTCGCCAAGCAGTCGCTCACGGTTTCGAACGTGCCGGTGATGTTCTTGCCAAGTGCGCTGGCGGCGCCGATGATGCCGACGGCGATCAGGGCAGCGATCAGGCCATACTCGATGGCGGTGGCGCCGGACTCGTCCTTGGCGAAACGTGCGAGAAGCTTGGTCATATCTGTATTCCTTGTTGCCCAGGTTGTGACTTGTTTGAACGGCTTCTTGATGAACCGTGACCCCAATATCGCGGACATCGCTTTCGGTTGTGTTAAGCGCCATGGTAAATGAAATGTGCGCGCAGGTTGTGCTTAACAAACTCGGAATCGCAATGGTTGATTTCTAATCCTTCGCTTTGAATCGCAAGCGTTTTTCGATTTATACCGGGCCGGACGGCTTGCCGGTACGCCCTGTTTTTTCGTCCACCCGATTGCGCCGCGCCGCGCCTCGCCATATCTGTTGTGCCAGAAAGGTGCACTGATGGTTCGTTTCCTGTTCCGGCTTGCCGCGATGGTTTCACTTTCGGTCGCCGTGATCATGGCGGTGCTGGATGCCACGCGCACCGTCGCGGCCTCCCGGCTGATCACCACGCCCCTGAAAACGAGCTGGAACGCGGTGTCGCCACAGACGCTGGGCGCGGCGGAAATGTTCGTGCGCGAGAAGATCGGCCCGCTGGTCTGGGAAGTGGGGGTGAACTTCATTCTGTCGCTGCCGGGCTTTGCGGTGTTCGCCTGCCTTGCGCTGCTGCTTTACGCCATCGGCTACCGGCGCGAACGCCCGGCCGCACGTTACGCCGCCGGCTGACCGGTGCTGACCCTTTGGCGCCAACCCTTTGAGGGGCGCCAACCCTTTAAGGAAGGAAGACCGACATGTTTTCCCTAAACGATCTCCTGAGCAGGAAATCCTCCATGCCGACGCCCGAGGAGGCGCTGCCGGGACGCGATCAGCCGCTCCCCACCGCAAAGACCCATTACGTCAACGGCCATCCGCTCAAGGGGCCTTATCCGCAGGGCATGGAGAGCGCCGTGTTCGGCATGGGCTGCTTCTGGGGGGCGGAGCGGCTGTTCTGGCAGGTGCCGGGCGTCTGGGTCACCGCCGCCGGCTATGCGGGCGGCCTGACACCCAACCCGACCTATCGTGAAACCTGCACCGGGCTGACCGGCCATGCCGAAGTGGTGCTGGTGGTCTTCGACCCGGCAGAAATATCCTATGCCGGCCTGCTGAAGCTGTTTTGGGAAAACCACGACCCGACGCAGGGCATGCGCCAGGGCAACGATATCGGCACCACTTACCGCTCGGTGGCGTTCACCGCGAGCGAGGCGCAACTGGAGCAGGCAAAGGCTTCGCGCGATGCCTATGAGGCCTCTTTGCTGGCAAGCGGCCGCGGCAAAATCACCACGGAGATCGCGCCGGCGCCGGAGTTCTATTTCGCGGAAACCGAGCACCAGCAATATCTGGCGAAGAACCCGGCCGGCTATTGCGGCTTGCAGGGCACCGGCGTTTCCTGCCCGATCCCGGCCGGCGTGCGCGCCTGACCGCCCGTTCGGCTTGTGTGGCCTCCGCGCTTACCAGTGCGGAGGCTTCGTCACCGGTATTTCGGGCGCGGCCTGTTCTTCCAGCTCCAGGAAACGCTCGGTCAGGGCGTTGAGCTTCTTGTGAAGCCGGTCGATGACCTTCCACTGTCCGGCGATCTGGCCGGACAGTTCCTCGATGGTTTTTTCCTGTTCGGCCGCGCGGATTTCCAGCGCGACCAGCCTGTCGCTTCCAGTGTCGCTCATGCCGGGTTTACTTTGTGCCATACATGCGGTCGCCCGCATCGCCGACGCCGGGCATGATGTAGCCCTTCTCGTTGAGCTGGCGATCGATGGACGCGGTATAGACCGGCACGTCGGGATGGGCGGCGGTGAAGCGGGCAATGCCTTCGGGTGCCGCCAGCAGGCACAGGAAGCGGATATTGGTGGCGCCGCGCGCCTTCAGCCTGTCGATTGCCGCGGTCGCCGAATTGGCGGTCGCCAGCATGGGGTCGACCACGATCACCAGCCGGTCGCCGAGGTCGCCGGGCGCCTTGAAGAAATATTCGATCGCTTCCAGCGTATCGTGGTCGCGATAAAGCCCGATATGGGCGACGCGCGCGGCGGGAACGAGGTCGAGCAGGCCTTCGAGCAGCCCGTTTCCGGCGCGCAGGACCGAGGCGAACACCAGCTTCTTGCCTTCCAGCACCGGCGCTTCCATTTCCTCGATCGGCGTTTCGATGGTTCTCGTCGTCAGGTGCAGGTCGCGCGTCACCTCATAGCCAAGCAGCAGCGAGATTTCGCGCAGCAGCCGGCGAAAGCTCGCCGTCGAGGTGTTCTTGTCACGCATGATGGTGAGCTTGTGCTGCACCAGCGGATGATCGATGACGGTGACGCCCTTCATGGTCTTCTCCGGCTAATTCATGTCTCGATTGTGAATGGTGGAAAGAAATTAGAAAAGGCCTATGCGGGCTGGGGCGCACAAAGTCCACAGGTGGCCTGCGACCTTTTACCGGGTAAATGCAGGGCATCGGGTAAATGAAATGAGGGCTAAAGTCATGGCGCGGCCAAATTCGTTCCTGTATGGTCCGCGCGCATAAAAGGCGGATCATGATCATGTCAGTTGAAAGAACCACCGCCCGTGGCGGCATGGAAACCTCCTATGGCTTCCGGCAGGTCGGCGCCGGCGAAAAGCAGCCTCTGGTCAACGAGGTGTTCCACAAGGTCGCCAATCGCTACGACCTGATGAACGACCTGATGTCGGCGGGCATGCATCGCATCTGGAAAGACGCCATGATCGCCTGGCTCAACCCGCCGAAGCGGCCGGGCTGGAAGGGGCTGGACGTGGCCGGCGGCACCGGCGACATCGCCTTCCGCATCATCGAGGCCAGCCGCCGCAACGCCCATGAAACCGTGCTCGACATCAACGGGTCGATGCTTCAGGTGGGGCGCGAGCGCGCGGAAAAGAAGGGGCTTTCGCCCTATCTCGATTTCGTCGAGGCCAATGCCGAGGAACTGCCTTTCGCGGACGCCACCTTCGACGCCTATACGATAGCCTTCGGCATCCGCAACGTGCCGCGCATCGATGTGGCGCTTTCGGAAGCCTTTCGCGTGCTGAAGCCCGGCGGGCGCTTCCTGTGCCTCGAATTTTCCGATGTCGACATGCCGCTGCTCGACCGCTTCTATGAGGCATGGTCGTTCAACGCCATTCCGAAGATCGGCGAAATGGTGACCGGCGACGGCGAGCCCTACGCCTATCTGGTGGAATCGATCCGCAAGTTCCCGGACCAGAAGAATTTCGCCGAGATGATTTCCAAAGCAGGTTTCGAGCGCGTGAGCTTCCGCAACTATTCGGGCGGCATCGCAGCACTTCATTCAGGCTGGAAGCTTTGACGGGACAGCCTTCATGAGCAGCGTGAGTGCGGGTTTCAGGCTCGTTCGGGCCGGTTGGGTTCTGGTGCGCGAGGGCGTGGTCGCGGCGCTGCCGGGCGACCAGCTTTCGGGCCTGCCGAAACTGGGCTGGCGGGCCGCCACCGTCTTCACGCGGCGGCGCGCGCTGAAAGAGCAGCGCAGCGACCGGCTGGCGCATGCGGTGGCGCGGCTCGGACCCTCCTATGTCAAGCTCGGCCAGTTCCTGGCCACCCGCCCGGATGTCGTGGGCAACGACATCGCGCTTGAGCTTGCGCTGTTGCAGGACAAGATGGCGACCTTCCCCAGGGCGGAGGCGCAGGCCGCTGTCGAGGCGTCCCTGGGGCGCACGACAGACGATCTCTACCGTGAATTCGGGGATGCGGTTGCGGCAGCCTCCATCGCGCAGGTGCATCCGGCGGATGTCGATTATCCCGAAGGCCGGCGCAAGGTGGCGGTGAAAATCATCCGCCCCGGTGTGCGCAGGCGCTTCCATCAGGATCTGGAAAGCTATTTCCTGGCCGCCCGCTTGCAGGAAAAATACATCCCTTCGAGCCGGCGGCTGCGGCCGGTGCAGGTGACCGAAACGCTGGCGCAGACCACCCGCATCGAGATGGATCTGCGGCTTGAAGGGGCGGCCCTTTCGGAGCTTGGCGAAAACACGAAGGGCGATCCCGGTTTTCGCGTTCCGGCCGTGGACTGGGAGCGCACCGGCCGCGACGTGCTCACCATGGAGTGGGTCGACGGCATCAAGATGAACGACGTTGCCGCGCTGGCGGCGGCGGGCCACGACCTGAGGGCCATCGCCACCAATCTGATCCAGTCGTTCCTGCGCCATACGCTGCGCGACGGCTTCTTCCATGCCGACATGCATCCCGGCAACCTGTTCGTGGAAGCCGACGGCACCATCGTTGCCGTCGATCTCGGCATTTCCGGGCGGCTCGGCAAGAAGGAACGCCGCTTCCTTGCCGAAATCCTCTACGGCTTCATCACGCGCGACTATCTGCGCGTGGCGGAGGTGCATTTCGAGGCCGGCTACGTGCCTGCCAGGCACGATGTCGCCGCCTTCGCGCAGGCGATCCGCGCCATCGGCGAGCCGATCCACGGGCAGCCGGCCGAGACCATCTCCATGGCCAAGCTGCTGACGCTGCTGTTCGAGGTGACGGAGCTGTTCGACATGCAGACCCGGCCCGAACTGGTGTTGCTGCAAAAAACCATGGTGGTGGTGGAAGGGGTGGCCCGCACGCTCGATCCGGCTTTCAACATGTGGAAGACCGCGGAGCCGGTCGTGGGCGGCTGGATACGCGACAATCTGGGGCCGCGCGGCATGATCGGCGATGCCCGGGAGGGGCTGCACGCCCTGTCGGCGCTGGCACGGCAGATGCCGGAGATCGCGCGGCGCAGCGAGCGCCTGTCGCGCGAAATCGATTACATGGCGGAGCATGGGCTGCGTTTCGATGCCGGAACGGCGCAGGCGATCGGCAAGGCTGAAGCCCGCCACACCCGCTCGGGGCGTCTGGCTTTGTGGGTGATCGCGCTGACCCTGCTTTATATCGCATGGAAGTTGTTCTGAACGGCAAATTGACCGCGCCTGCGGTCCTGCCTAATTTGCTTTTCCAGTCCGGACGCTGCTTACGGAGTTGATCAACGGCATGTCGAGCACCCTTTCCGGCAAGCGCATCCTGCTTATCATCGGCGGCGGCATTGCCGCCTACAAGACGCTTGACCTCATCCGGCGGTTGCGTGAGCGGGGTGCGGCGGTGCGGCCGGTGATGACGCAGGCGGCGCAGGAGTTCATCACGCCGCTGGCTGTCGGGGCGCTGGCGGCGGACCATGTGTTCACCGATCTTTTCGACCGGCAGGACGAGCAGGATGTCGGCCACATCAGGCTGGCCCGCGAGGCCGATCTCGTCGTGGTGGCGCCGGCAACCGCCGATCTGATGGCAAAGCTCGCCAATGGTCTGGCCGACGATCTGGCTTCGGCGGTTCTTCTGGCAACCGACAAGCCGGTGCTCATCGCGCCGGCCATGAACCCGAAGATGTGGGCGCATCCGGCGACACGCCGCAACCGCGGGACGCTGGCTGGCGACGGCGTTGCGTTCATCGGGCCGAAGCGGGGCGAAATGGCCGAAAGCGGCGAGGCGGGGGAGGGCCGCATGGCCGAGCCGCTGGAAATCGCGGCCGCCATCGAGGCGCTGCTGGAGCCGGCCGCGAAGCCGCTTGGCGGAAGGCGCATTCTGGTCACGTCCGGTCCCACGCATGAGCCGATCGATCCGGTGCGCTATATCGCCAACCGCTCATCGGGCAAGCAGGGTCATGCCATCGCCGCCGCGCTCGCACGGCTGGGGGCCGATGTGCAGCTCGTCTCCGGGCCGGTGATGATCCCCGATCCGGCCGGCGTGTCGGTTGTTCATGTGGAAAGCGCGCGGGAAATGCGCGATGCGGTGGAAAGCCTGCTGCCGGCCGATGCGGCGATCTTCGTTGCCGCCGTGGCCGACTGGCGCACGGCCGGTGCCGCCGGGGAAAAGATCAAGAAGGTGGCGGGCGAAGGGCCGCCGTCGCTTCAGATGGTGGAAAATCCCGACATTCTGGCCGGCATCGGGCATCATTCGGGGCGGCCAGCGCTGGTCATCGGCTTCGCCGCGGAGACGCAGGACGTGGTGAAGAACGCGCAGGCCAAGCTGGACAGGAAGGGCGCCGACCTGATCGTCACCAACGACGTGTCGCATGACAGCGGCATCGGAGCCGGCGGGGTGATGGGCGGCGACCGCAACCGGGTGCGCATCGTCTCTGGAACCGGCGTGGAAGAATGGCCGGAGCTGACCAAGGATGAAGTCGCGGCCCGGCTTGCAGCTCTGGTTGCGGATCGTCTGGGCAGAGCGGCGGAATAAGGCTCCAGCCGGGCAATTCCAGCAAATGCGGGCAGCGGCATTGCGCTTGGAACCGTTCATGGTTTCACGGAATCGCCGAACCGCTCCTGGTCTTTGTCCTGCCGCGTTTGCGAACCGGAAAAGTGTTTCCACTCATCCTGGAAACGCTCTAAAGCATGTCGCCCGAACGCAGGAAGCTGTTTCGGGACGACGACATGCGTAAAGACGACAATCTGAAGCGCAGGGGGCGAGCCTGAAAGACTGCGCCGCGCTTGAAGACAACGGGCATTCCGGAGAGCGCCGTTTCGTTGGTCCTGTCCGGCCCGGCCCGTCTGCGTGTCTGTCTGCGTGACTGGCCCGGTTTCCGGCTGCGTGACTGGCCCGGGTTTCCGGCCCGGCTTTTCGATGCCGTCAGGGACGCCGGCGAAAGGCGGGGTTTCGCCGGCGGCCGATTTACTTCAGCGAGTGAACCAGTTCCAGCGACTGTACGGCGACTGCAAGGTTCAGGCCCGTCTGCGCCTGAACGCTGAGCGGTTGCAGGGCATAGGAACGTTCGAAGCCGCCAAGCAGCAGATTGGCGCCGCCGCCGGTGACGACGCTGGCCTCGGCGTTGACGCCGAAATATTTTCCGGCGAGGCGGCCGCTGTCATAGTCGCGGTTGGCGGCGAGCACCGCCCAGACGAGATCGCCCTGATGGGTCTTGCCGAGGTCTACGCCCAGCTTTGAAATCATGCCGCTGTAATATTCGGTCGCGCGGCCGTTGGAGGGCTTGAAAGAACAGGCAAGGCCCTTGTTCGAGGTGATGAGATAACCGACGCCGCCGTCGATCTTGCAGTCGAGAACGCCGAGTTCGAACATGTCGGCGGCATGTCCGGTGGCAGTCATCGAAGCGAGGCCGACCACCGCGGCGGCAACAAATTTCCTGATCATGCGAGCACTCCTGAATTCCTGATCGCGCCTTGGCAGAATCGCCATGCCGATCAACGCCTGAAAGTGCGATACGTTGCGTCGAACCATGGCGCGATCATGGCGCGGCCACGCGGCGACGCTGCGATATGGCTGACGCTGCGGAAGAATGCGAGTTCCTTGTCAGGTGCCTATTGGGTGCGGGAAAGCCCGTCCTTGGCCGGCTGGTAGCTCGGCCTGAGACGCACCGCCTCGCGGTAGGATTTGGCGGCCTTCGCCTTGTCTCCGCGGCGTTCGTAGATCAGCGCCTGATTGGTCCACGCCTCGGCATTCTTCGAATCGAGCTTGATCGCCATGTTGAAGTCGGCGAAGGCGTTGTCTTCCTGGTTCATGGCCAGATAGGAAAGGCCGCGGCCGTTGTAAGGCTCGGAGGCGTCCGGGGCGAGCGAGATGGCCGACGAGAAATCCTCGATGGCATAGGCGTGCTGGCCCTGTCCCTGATAGATCAGGCCCCGATTGTGGTAGGCGCGGGCATCGGTGGTGTCGAGCTGGATCGCCTTTTCGAAGTCGTTGAAGGCTTCCTGGGTGCGGCCCGCCTGCCGGTAGACATTGCCGCGCCCGATATAGGCCGCGTCATAGCCCGGGTTGATCCGCAGGGCGCGGTTGTAATCGGCCAGCGCCTTGCCGTTGTCGTTCATGAAGCGATAGATCAGGGCCCGGTTGGCGTAGGCCTGATAGAAATTCGGGTTGAGGGAGATCGCGGTGTCGAAATCCTTCAGCGCCTGCTGATAACGCCCGCCGCGGCCGTAAGCGGAGCCCCGGACATTGTAGCCTTCGGGGTCGCGCGGATTGGCGTTGATCACCTGCGTGAGGGACGAGATGTTTTCACTCGAAGCCTGTGTGACATCGACGTTTGTGAGATCGATGGCGGAGCCGGATTGGCAAGCCGCCAGAATCAGTCCGCTCAGAACGAGCGCTGCGATGGACGATCCGTAACGCGCGGCGCGCCGTTCGTTCACTGTTTCCATGGCAGTCTGTCCTCGCTTTGTCCTGTTGTAGAGCCTGGAGCCGTTCATGGCTTCACGGTATCGCCGAACGGCTCCAGGTCTTTGTCTTGTCGCGCTCGCGGACCGGAAAAGTGTTTCCACTTTTCCTGGAAACGCTCCATCCCGCCGCCCGGACCGTATCCCGGCTAAAAGCGCCCGGCAAAAACAAAAGGTGGCCGCGACCGGAATCGCGCCACCTTGATACCCCGTAAAAAGGGCGAAAGACAGATCGTATCAGCGCGCGGCGCGGGCGACCGGGGCCGGGCGGGCTGCGCCGGGAAGCAGGCCTTCGCGCTGCGCGCGCTTGCGGGCCAGCTTGCGCGCACGGCGCACGGCTTCAGCCTTTTCGCGCGCCTTCTTCTCGGAAGGCTTCTCGTAGTGACCGCGCATCTTCATTTCACGGAAGATGCCTTCGCGCTGCATCTTCTTCTTGAGGGCGCGAAGCGCCTGATCAACATTGTTGTCGCGAACGAGTACCTGCACGGGCGTTCCTGTCTCTCAGGTTAGGATGCATAAAACTGGCGGACATGTCCCCCAGCTTCCGTGACGGCTCCCGCCACGAATTTGCGGCGGCTAGTATCAGAACGGGGGTGTGTTGTCCATACCATATTTCTCCGGGGTGCCGCGATCGCATCGTTCCGGCGCAGCCTATTCGGCGGCGTCGGCCGAAGGTGCGGCATCATCGGGCGCATCGGGATCGCCCGGCGCGGTTTCACAGCCGAGATCGGGGAAGGCCACGACCCGGTTGTTGTGGAAATCGGTGCGCACGACGATCAGGTCGCGCTCCTCGAAATAGGTGAGAAGCCGCCGCGCGCGCCGCGCCGAATGGGTGCCGTAGGCCCGCGCCAGCGTGGCGTCGGAAGGGCAGGGCGCGCCGGTGACGGCGGCCTGCGCCACCATCAGGAAGACGCCCTGGACATCGTCGGGCAGGCTCTCGGAAAGCTGGAGCGCCTGCGGCCAGGCTTCGCCGCCGGCGGTCTTGCGGTCGACGCCCGCGCGGGCGACGGCCAGCCGCCTGCGGAAGGCGGCCAGTTGCAGCGGTTCGCCAGCGACGCGGCGGATGCGGCAGCGCACCAGGAAATCCTGATAGAGAACGGCGTCGGTGCGGAAGCCGGCATCGGGGTCCTCAAGGATTTCCTTCAGCACGGTATCGATGCCCGCCTCGCGTTCTGCCTCGTCGATTTCCGGGAACATCGGCTCGACCGGCGGCGGCATCGGGGCCGGTTGCGGGCGCGCAAGCTGCGCCATCAGGTCGGCGGTCGGGATGGGCTGCGGCGGGGCCTTGCGCACCGGCAGGCGCGCCTCTTCCGGACCCGGCGTAAACACCAGGTCGGCAACGTCTTCCGTCTTTTCAGGAAGCGGCATCAGCTTCGGGCTGACCGAGCGGGCCGAGGTTTCCACACTGCCGATGGCGATCGGCAGCGGCCGGCGCGACATGGCGGGCCCCAGCGCCACGAAACGGCCGCGGGCCAGATCGCGGAACATTTCCGCCTGCCGCCGCTCCATGCCCAGAAGGTCGGCGGCGCGGGCCATGTCGATGTCGAGAAAGGTGCGGCCCATGAGGAAATTCGAGGCTTCGGCCGCGACGTTCTTGGCAAGCTTGGCCAGCCGCTGGGTGGCGATGACGCCGGCCAGGCCGCGCTTGCGGCCACGGCACATCAGGTTGGTCATGGCGGCAAGCGAGATGCGGCGGGCCTCGTCGGAGACCTCGCCGGCGGCTGCGGGCGCGAAAAGCTGCGCTTCGTCCACGACCACGAGAACCGGATACCAGTATTCGCGCTCGGCATCGAACATGCCGCCGAGGAAGGCGGCGGCGGCGCGCATCTGCTGGTCGACGTCGAGGCCTTCCAGATCGAGCACGGCCGAGACGCGATGCTGGCGGATGCGGCCGGCGATGCGGGTCAGTTCGGCCTCGGTGCGCTGCGCATCGACCACCACATGACCGAACTTGTCGGCCAGCGTGACGAAATCGCCTTCCGGATCGATCACGCATTGCTGCACCCAGGGCGCGCTCTGTTCCAGCAGGCGGCGCAGCAGATGCGACTTGCCCGAGCCCGAATTGCCCTGCACGAGCAATCGGGTGGCCAGCAGTTCCTCAAGATCGATCATGGCCGGCTTCCCGGGGGAGGCCGTTCCCATGTCAATGTCGACTCTCATTGCAACTCCTTGTGCAGGCGCTTTACCATCCCGGCGCACCGGTTGCGAAGCCGTGCGGGGCGATACCCACAGGCGCGCTTCGCCGCAGCCGGCGGCGACGTATATAGCGGCAGGCTCCGTCGCAAACAGCGCATGGGTGGCAGGGCGGTTTGGCTAGTGATAAAGAAAAGCCATCGGCAGCGGGAAACCCGCCGCTCAATCGCGAGGCGTCGGAACGTGAAGAAATATTCGGTATTCGCCATCGCGCGGGAAGCCATGCGCGGCCACAAGGGGTGGGAGCGGCAATGGAGCTCGCCGGAACCGAAAGCGGACTATGACGTCATCATCATAGGCGCGGGCGGGCATGGGCTGGGTACGGC
>JAZIHP010000074.1:0-18350 GCA_036678505.1 Alphaproteobacteria bacterium | reverse complement strand
ATGCAATCGTGCGCTTCGCCGACGGCAAGGTGAAGGAGTTTTCGCATCCGCGCTCGGTCGAGGGCATCGCTTTCGCGCCGAAGGGCATGCGCATCGGCATCGCCCGCTACAACGGCGCGACGCTGCATTTCCCGGCCGCCGAAGGCAAGCCGGCGGAGCTGGAATGGGCCGGAGCCCATACGGGCATCACCTTCTCGCCGGACGGGAATTTCCTCGTCACCACCATGCAGGAAAATGCCCTGCACGGCTGGAAGCTGGCCGACGGCAGGCACATGCGCATGACCGGCTATCCGGCCAAGGTGAAGAGCCTGTCATGGTCGCACAAGGGCCGCTGGCTGGCCAGTTCGGGTTCGCCGGCGGCCATCGTCTGGCCCTTTCACGGCAAGGACGGGCCAATGGGCAAGGCTCCGCTGGAACTCGGCACGCGCGGCAATTCGATGGTCACATCGGTGAGTTGCCACCCCAGTCAGGAGGTCGCGGCCATCGGTTATGACGACGGCATGATCCTCGCCGCCCGTTTCGCCGACGGCAAGGAGGTTCTGCTGCGGCGCGCCGGCAAAGGCGCTATCACCTCCATGGCCTGGGACGGCGAGGAACGGCGGATCGCCTTTGCAAGCGCTGCCGGAGATTGCGGCATCATCGACATCGCCGGCTGAAATGGACGCACAACAGCCCTGTCTGCACCGATAGACACGGATCGGCACTGAGCCATACGATTGGCCTGGTGGCCGGTTGCCGTTCGCAAACGCTCCCTTATAGTGACGGCGTTTATTGATCATGGGCGGAAAATGACAGACATCGGGCAGGATCGCATCAGGGATCTGCGCGAGAAAGAGGCGGCGGCGTTCCGCAAGGTCCGGCCGAAAACCGCCGCCATGCTCGGCAACGGCATCGCCGGCTTCCTCGACGGCGTGCCCATGCACTGGATGAAGGACTGGCCGACGCCTTTCCCCATCCTCGTCGATCGCGCTCGCGGGGCCGCCATCGCCGACATCGACGGCAACCGGCTGGACGATTTCTGTCTCGGCGATACCGGCTCCATGTTCGGGCATTCGCCGCCGCCGGTGGCGCGCGCCATTCGCCGGCAGGCCGGGCGCGGCCTCACCTATATGCTGCCCTCGGAAGACGCGCTGGCCATCGGCCAGCTTTTGCAGGAGAAATTCGGCCTGCCCTTCTGGCAGATCGCCACCACCGCCACCGACGCCAACCGCTTCGCGCTTCGCATCGCCCGCGCGGTGACGGGGCGCGAAAAAATCCTCGTCTTCAATGGCTGCTATCATGGCTCGGTGGACGAGACCATGGTGCGGCTGAGGGACGGAAAGCCGATCAACCGGCCGGGGCTGGCAGGCGAATTCCGCGACCTGACGCGCACCGCGAAGATCGTGGAATTCAACGACATTCCAGCCCTTGAGGCTGCCCTTGCCGGCCGGGACGTTGCCTGCGTCATCACCGAGCCGGTGCTGACCAATTCCTGCATGGTGTCGCCCGATCCCGGATTTCACGACGCACTGCGCCGCCTGACCCGCGCCGCAGGCACCCTGCTGCTGATCGACGAGACGCACACCATCTCGACCGGCCCCGGCGGCTACACGCGCGCCTTCGGGCTGGAGCCGGACCTGTTCGTGCTCGGCAAGCCGGTGGCCGGCGGCGTGCCAGCCAGCGTGTGGGGGATGAGCGAGGATATCGCTTCCCGTTATGCCGGTTACCGGCGCACCCATGAACCCGGCTATTCCGGCATGGGCACCACGCTTTCAGGCAACCCCCTGCAATTCGCAGCCATGCGCGCCACGCTGGAAGAGGTGATGACGGCGGAAAACTACCTCCATATGGACCATCTGGCGCGGCGTCTCGACGCCGGGCTCACCGCCGTCATCGACCGCTACCGGCTGCCATGGCACGTGGCGCGGGTCGGCGCGCGGGTGGAATTCATCTGCGCCCCCGGACCGCTGAGAAACGGCGGCGAGGCGGAAGCGGCCCATGCGCCGGAACTGGAGGCGGCGCTGCATGTCGCGCTCGTCAACCGCGGCGTGCTGATCGCGCCCTTCCACAACATGATGCTGGTTTCGCCCGCCACCCGGCCCGCACAGGTGAACCGGCTGATCCGCGCATTCGGCGACGTCGTGGAACGGCTCGTCGATTGATCATCTGCCTTCCGTCGATTACCGGTTGCGGTAAATCGGCATTCCTTTCCGGAGACACCCATCATGACCTCTCCTTCGGGCTCGACACCCGGCGAAGCCCAGGCCTTTCTCGACGCCCGCCCGGACATCGAGGCTTTCGACATTCTGCTCACCGATGCCAATGGCGTCGGGCGGGGCAAGATCATCCGCCGCCACGAGCTGATGGGGCTCTATCATAACGGCCGCCACATGCCGATTTCGATCCTCGGCCTCGACATCACCGGTGAGGATGTCCACGAGACCGGGCTCATCTGGGATTCGGGCGATGGCGATCTGCGCGCATGGCCGATCCCCGGCACGCTGGTTCCCCTGCATGGCACCTGCCCGGCGCGCGGGCAGGTGCTGATGACGATGCATCATCTCGACGGCGCGCCGATGAGTTCCGACCCCCGCCACGCGCTGGAACGGCAGGTGGCGAAGCTTGCCGATAAGGGCCTGCACCCGGCCGGCGCCTTCGAGCTTGAATTTTTTCTGCTCGCCAACGAACGCGACGGCGACGGCAGGGTGCGGCCGGCGGGCGCGGTTCTGGACGGCCGGCGCTCGGCCAAGACGGAGGTCTATTCCGTCGACCATCTGCACGGCATGGAACCTTTGTTCTCCGACATCTACGCGGCGGCGAGGATACAGGACATTCCGGCCGAGACGGTGATCTCGGAATATGCTCCCGGTCAGTACGAACTTACGCTCGACTATCGCAAGGACGTGCTGCGCGCCGCCGACGATCTCATCATGCTCAAGCGCATCGTGCGCGCACAGGCGCGCCGTCACGGCGTGACCGCCTGCTTCATGGCCAAGCCGATCGGGGATTATGCCGGCTCGGGCATGCATTTCCACGTCTCCTTGCTGGACAAGGATGACGGCAACGCCTTCACCGAAAAGGAAGGCGAGACATGGTCGCCGCTGCTGCTGCATGCACTGGGCGGGCTTGCCGGCACGATGGCCGAATCCATGCTGGTGTTTGCGCCGCACGCCAATTCATGGCGGCGTTTCGTGGCGCAGTCCTATGCGCCGGTCGCGCCGACATGGGGCGTCAACAACCGCTCGGTGGCGTTGCGCGTGCCGGCGGGAGACGCGAAAAACCGGCGCATCGAGCACCGTCCGTCCGGCGTCGACGCCAATCCCTATCTGGTTGCCGCCACCATTCTGGCCGGCATCGTCAAGGGCATCGACGAACAACTGGATCCCGGACCCGAAACGACGGGAAACGGCTACGAGACCGACAATGGCGACAGCGCCATGCCGGGCGACTGGCGCACGGCGATCGAGGCGGCGAAGGCCTCGGCGTTCCTGCGCGAAGCGCTGGGGCCGGACCTGCACAACACCTTCACCGCCATCAAGCAGGCGGAGTATTTCCGGGTCGCGCGCACGGTGAGCGAACTGGACTATCACCTCTATCTGCACGAGGTGTAGGCGCACTGCGTAAGCATTACCTTACGTTCTCAACGCACCAGTATAGCGCGCAGATCGTTGACATTGGTGCCGGTCGGCCCCGGCACGAACAGATCGTCGACGGCATCGAAAGCGGTCCACGCATTGTTGGCGGCCAGCATGGCGCGCGCGTCGATGCCGGCGCCGCGCATGCGGCGCACGGTTTCGCCGTCGCAGAAAGCGCCGGCATTGTCTTCCGAACCGTCGATGCCGTCGGTGTCGGCGGCCAGCGCGTGGATGCCCGCAAAGCCGTCGATGCCCAGCGCGAAGGAAAGCAGGAATTCGCTGTTGCGGCCGCCCTTGCCTTTGGCGCGCAGCGTCACCGTGGTCTCCCCGCCCGAGAGCAGCAGCACCGGCTTTGCGAAGGGCCGGTCGCGCATGGCGATCTCGCGGGCGATGGCGGCATGGACCGAACCGACTTCGCGCGCCTCGCCTTCGATGGAATCGGACAGGATGACAGCCTCGACGCCCTGCCTTTTCGCTTCCGCCGCAGCCGCCTCCAGCGATACGGCAGCCGAGGCGATCAGCTTCACCTGGTTGCGGGCAAAGCGCTGGTCATCGGGGTGCGGCGCATCCGCTTCCGGCGAATTGAGATGCGCCATCACCGCCTGCGGCAGTTTTATCCCATAGGTCTCTATGGCCTTCAGCGCATCGGCGCGGCTGGCCGCGTCGGGCACCGTCGGGCCGGAAGCCACCAGGGCGGGATTGTCGCCGGGAATATCGGAGACGATCAGCGAGACGACGCGCGCCGGATGCGCCGCCGCTGCCAACCTGCCGCCCTTGATGGCGGAGACATGCTTGCGGATGGCGTTCATCACCGAGATCGGCGCGCCCGATGCGAGCAGCGCTTCGTTGACGGCGATTTCGTCTTCCAGCGCCAGCGAGCCGGCGGGCGCCGGCAGCAGGGCCGAGCCACCGCCGCAGACCAGCGCCACGACCAGATCGTCCGCGCCCAGGCCCTCCACCTGGCGCAAGAGACGTTGCCCGGCCTCAAGTCCCGCCTTGTCGGGAACGGGATGCGCGGCCTCGATCACCTCGATGCGCCGTGTCGGCGCGCCATAGCCGTAGCGGGTCACCACCAGCCCCTCCAGAGGGCCGTCCCACAGCTTTTCAAAGGCAGCCGCCATCTGCGCCGCGCCCTTGCCGGCCCCGATGACGATGGTGCGCCCTTTCGGCGGCGGCGGCAGATGCTCGCGAATGGTGCGCTCAGGATCGGCTGCTGCGACAGCCGCCTCGAAGGTCGACGTCAGAAAAGGTTTCGGGTCCACCATTGCCGGCTCCTCCCAGAGCATTGACCGAAAAGCGGAAACCGGTTTTCGGTGGCTCCGATGCTCCATCAATAGTTCTGATCGTCTTTTATGCGCCCGGTCGGGCGCACCGCGACCTGATGATCACGGCTTTCTGTACGGACTGGCCTGCATCGTCAAGGCGTCCCTTTCCTTGAAGGAAGAAACTCAACCGGCAAGAATGCTCTTCGCCGGCTTGCCCGAGACATAGACCTCGCGCACGGCGCGGTCGTCGCCCAGCGTCTGCAACAGGAACAGCTCCTCGGCCAGCGACGTCACCGTTTCCATGCGCAGTTCCATCACCGAAGTGGCGCGGCTGTCCAGCACGGTGATGTCGGCATCGCTGCCTTCCTCCAGCGTGCCGACGCGCTCGGCAACCGAAAGCGCTTCGGCATTGCCGCGCGTGATCTGCCAGAAGGACTGGAACGGGTTCAGCTTCTCGCCCTGGATGGCGATGACCTTGTAGCCCTCATCCATGGTGCGCAGCATCGAATAATTCGTCCCGCCGCCGACATCGGTCGCCGCCGCGATGCGTAGCGGCTTTTCGCGGCGGCGGAAGCGCTGATAATCGAACAGGCCGGAGCCGAGGAACAGGTTGGAGGTGGGGCAGAACACCGCCACCGAGCCTGCATCCGAGATTGCATCCGCCTCGCGCCCGGAAAGGTGGATGGAGTGGCCAAGCAGCGTGCGCGACCCCAAAAGGCCGTACCGGGCATAGACGTCGGTATAGTCCTTCGCCTGCGGATAGAGTTCGCAGGTATAGGCGATTTCGTCGTGGTTTTCCGACAGATGCGTCTGGATATGCAGGCCGGGAAACTCCTTCGCCAGCGCGCCGGCCATCTCCATCTGCTCAGGTGTCGAGGTGATGGCGAAGCGCGGCGTGATGGCGTAGTGCTGGCGGCCCTTGCCGTGCCATTCGGCGATCAGCGCCCTGGTATCGTCATAGCCCGACTGCGGCGTGTCGGTGAGGCCGTCCGGCGCGTTGCGGTCCATCATCACCTTGCCGGCGATGTTGAGCATGTCGCGATCATGCGATTCGGCGAAAAAGGCTTGCGCCGACTGCTTGTGCACCGAGCAATAGGCGGCGACCGTGGTGGTGCCGTGGCGGATCATCTCGTCCAGGAACAGGCGCGCGATGCGGCGGCCGTGCTGCGCATCGAGAAATTTCGTCTCTTCGGGAAACGTGTAGGTGTTGAGCCATTCCAGCAATTCAGCGCCATAGGAGGCGATGACCTGCATCTGCGGGAAATGGGCGTGGGCGTCGATAAAGCCCGGCACCAGCAGATGCGGACGATGGTCGATCGTCTTCACGCCCCGCCCGGCTTTCGCCGCGACATCGGCGTAGGGGCCGGCGGCGGCAATCCGGCCTTCCCCGAGAAGCAGGCCGCCGTCTTCCTCGTAGCGCCACGCGCCGCGGTCGTCGATCGCTTCCGGCCAGCGCAGGAAGGTGAGCGTACGGCCGCGCAGAAGGGTTTCGGTCATGGCAAATTCCCTTGGCAGGTTCCCTGGCTTTTTCGGCTGCGGACGATCCGGCGCGCCGGCCCGCCGGAAGGCTTGCATCATTCGCGGCCGTCTTCGAACCAGGCAATGAGCAACTGGCGTTCACGATCGGTCATCTGGGTAACGTTGGCGGGCGGCATGGCATGGCTGCGGCCGGCCTGAAGATAAATCTCGCGGGCATGGGCGGCGATCGCCTCGTCGCTGTCCAGAACCACGCCCTTGGGCGCATGGTAGATGCCGTCATAGAACGGCTCGGAGGCGTGGCACATGGCGCAGCGCCCCATCACGGTGTCGCGCACGGCCGAAAAATGCGTCGAGGCGATGTAGACCCGACCCGCCGCCGAGCCCGCGGCCTTCGGCTCGCCCGTCAGCGCCTTCGGCACCGTCGACAGCCAGATGATGACGACGAACAGCACCGCCGCCGCCAGCCAGGTCCAGGTCGGGTTGCCCTTGCGGGCATGGGCGGTGTTGAAATAGTGGCGGATCAGCACCCCGATCAGGAACACCAGCGAGGCGATCACCCAGTTGTACTGCGTGCCGAACGCCAGCGGATAGTGGTTCGACAGCATCAGGAACAGCACCGGCAGCGTCAGGTAGTTGTTGTGCATCGAGCGCTGCTTGGCGATCTGGCCATATTTCGGGTCCGGCTTGCGGCCGGCGATGAGGTCCGCCACCACGATCTTCTGGTTGGGAATGATGACCATGAAGACGTTGGCCGACATGATGGTCGCGGTGATGGCGCCCAGATGCAGGAAGGCGGCGCGGCCGGTGAACAGATGCGTCAGCCCCCAGGCGATGAACACCAATATGCAGTAGAGGAAGATCATCAGGCCGGTGTCGCTCCTGCCGAGGAAGAGCTTGCACAGATTGTCATAGGCCAGCCAGCCCACGCCGATGGTGGCCAGCGAAATTCCGATGCCGACGGGAACCGACACGTCCAGAACACCGGGATCGATGAGGAAGAGATCGGCGCCGGCATAGTAGACCACGCACAAAAGGGCGAAGCCGGACAGCCAGGTGGCGTAGCTTTCCCATTTGAACCAGGTCAGGTGTTCCGGCATGGCCGCCGGGGCGACCAGATATTTCTGGATATGGTAGAAGCCGCCGCCATGGACCTGCCATTCCTCGCCGAACGCGCCTTCCGGCAGGCCGGGGCGCTGGCGCAGCCCCAGATCGAGGGCGACGAAATAGAAGGACGAACCGATCCACGCAATGGCCGTGATGACGTGCAGCCAGCGCACCGCAAATGACAACCAGTCCCAGAAAATTGCGAAATCCAGCATGCTCCACCCCTTATCGGCAAAGAACGACTTTAAGGACTGGCGTGCGAACGAAAAGAGCCCATTGGCCCGATGACTTTCAAAAAAAATTGGAAAATACTATTGTCGTTTCACGCAACTGCATGAAAGCCACGATATCCGCATGGCCTATCTCGACAATATTGCCGTTTTCGTCCGTGTCGTCGAACTGGGGAACCTTTCGGCTGCGGGGCGCGACATGCGCATTTCGCCGGCGGTCGCCTCGAACCGGATCAAGGAGCTTGAAAAACACCTCGGCGTGCGCCTGTTCAACCGCACCACGCGGCAATTGATGCCGACCGAACAGGGCAATGTCTTCTACACCGGCGCCAAGCAGATCCTCGACGCCGTGGCGGAGGCCGAGGCCGCCGTGACCGCTCTTTCCGGCCAGCCGCGCGGCACCATCCGCGTCACCGCGCCGCTCGGCCTCGGGCGCAGGCTGATCGCCTCCGGAATTCCCGAATTTCACGACAAATATCCCGATATCGAGGTGCGCCTGCGGCTCTCCGACCACAATGTCGATATTCTGAAAGAGGGCATCGACGTGGCGTTCCGGCTGGGCGTCATCGAGGATTCGTCGCTGCGCCTGCGCGGCATCATGGAGTGCGAGCGGGTGCTGGTGGCCTCGCCGGACTATCTGGAACGGCGCGGCGAGCCGGCGGATGTCGGCGAACTGATCCAGAACAGGCACGACTGCCTGATGCTGCGCTATCCGGGATCGCGCGAGTTCTACTGGATCCTGCAAACGCCGAAGGGGCCGCAAAAATTCGAATTTCGCGGCCCTTACGACAGCGACGATGGCGACGTTCTGACGGAATGGGCGCTCGGCGGACGCGGCATCGTCAACAAGCCCCGCTTCGAGGTGGAACCCTATCTGCGCGAGGGGCGGTTGCGCGTCATCCTTCAGCAGACGCCGCCGACGCCGGTTCAGCTTGCCGCCGTCTACCCGCACAAGAAGTTGCAGGACCCGAAGGTGCGCCTGCTGCTCGATTTCATGGCGGAACGCTGCCAGCGGCTCATTCGCGAGGCGCTGGAGCGCCGTGTTTCGGAAGCGCCGGCGGATAAGGCCGCCAAAAAGCCGCAGCACGCCTGAAGGAACCGATTGCGGAAGCGCACATTGTTGTGGGAGGGGCGGGATTTTTTCCGCGCCCTTCCAACAACAATCGAACGGAGTTTCCCCAATGGCAACGATCCAGACCCGCAACGATCTGAAATCCAACACGCGCACCTCCTCCATCGGAGTGCTGAACGCGCGGCTGGCGGACGCCATCGATCTGGCCCTGATCACCAAGCAGGCGCACTGGAATGTGAAGGGTCCCCAGTTCATCGCCATCCACGAGATGCTCGATACGTTCCGCGCCGAACTCGACGGCCATGTCGATACGATCGCGGAACGCGCGGTGCAGCTCGGCGGCACCGCCTATGGCACATCGCAGGTCGTCGCCAAGGAAACCGCGCTCAAGCCTTACCCGACCGGAATCCACAAGACGAAGGATCATCTGGCGGCGCTGATCGACGCCTATGCGGCAACCGCCAAGGGCGCGCGCGACGCCATCGATGAAACGGACGAAGCCGGCGACGCCGACACCGCCGACATTTTCACGTCCTATTCGCGTTCGCTCGACAAGTTCCTGTGGTTCCTTGAGGCCCACACCCAGGAAAAGGAATAACGGCCTTACGAACGGGGCCGGGCAGCGTTGCCGCTTTCCGCTTCCGGCATCGCGGACAGGCCGCGCTGCCCGGCGCCGTAAAGCGCCAGCGACGACATGACTTCGGCAGCGGCCAGGGCGGCAATGACCGCCGGCCGCTTGTCGCGCACCGCCTCGCCGCCAATGGGCGACACCAGCCGTGAAAACTGCGCTTCCGTGCCGCCGGCGGTTTTGAGAAACCAGCTGCGGAACGTGGCCTTCTTGGTTTTGGAGCCGATCATGCCGACATAGGCGGCATCGCCGCGCCCGAGCGCTTCGGCGACGATCAGGAAATCCAGCGCGTGGTCATGAGTCAGGATGGCGAAGGCCGATCCGGCGGAGGCCGCGCGCACCGCTTCTTCCGGCATCGGCGTCAGCATGGTTTCCACGCCGGGCGCGATATCCTCCAGTTCGCAGGCGCGGGTTTCCACGACGATGGCGCGCACCGGCAGAAGAGAAACCGCAGCCGCTATCGCCTTGCCGACATGCCCGCCGCCGAAAATATAGAAATGCGGCAGCATCGCCTCCTCGCGCTCGGCCTCGCGGATCAGTTCCGCCGCCAGCGCCTCATCGCCCGGCCTGATCCCGACCTCGACGCGACCGCCGCAGCACTGGCCGATTTCCGGCCCCAGCGGCACATCGAGCATGATGGACGCATCGCCGGATTTGCCGAGAACCTGCCTTGCCTTGTCAATCGCCATATATTCGAGCTGGCCGCCGCCGATGGTGCCGTATGTCGTCAAAGACGACACCAGCATCCATGTGCCGGTTTCGCGCGGCGTGGAGCCTCGGGTTCCCGCGACCCTGACCAGCGCGAACCTGCCCGCGCCGCCAAGGAAGGATTTCAGTTTCTGAACGGTCGAGGCCAATTCATGCCTCCGCACTTTTCCCGGCCCTGCAAACAGACACGTCTTTCGTGCCCTTTAAGATAGGCTCCCGATCCGGCCAGCGCTACTTCGCCGCCTGCGCCTTCAGCCGCTCCACGGCCATCAGCACCCGTTCCGGGGTGGCCGGTGCATCGAGACGCGGGCAGACCCGGTGATCGGCAACGCTGGCAATGGCATCCGACAGCGCATGCAGCACCGCAAGCCCCAGCGGCAACGGCGGCTCGCCCACCGCCTTGGAGCGGTGGATGGTGGGCTCATGAGCCTCCGACCAGTCGGTCAGCGCCACGTTGAAGATTTTCGGCCGGTCCGATGCCAGCGGTATCTTGTAGGTGGAGGGTGCGTGGGTGCGCAGACGGCCCTTGTTGTCCCACCACAATTCCTCGGTGGTCAGCCAGCCCATGCCCTGAATGAAGCCGCCCTCGACCTGGCCGATATCGATGGCCCTGTTCAGCGAGCGGCCGGCGTCGTGCAGAATGTCGGTGCGCTCCACGACATATTCGCCGGTCAGCGTATCGACCGAGACTTCCGAGCACGCCGCGCCATAGGCGTAGTAATAGAACGCATGGCCCCGCCCCCTGGCGCGGTCCCAGTGGATTTTCGGCGTCTTGTAGAAACCCGCCGCCGAAAGCTGGATGCGATTCATATAGGCCTGTCTGACCAGTTCGCTGAAGGCGATCTCCTCGTTTCCGACCCGCACCCGGTTTGGCAGGAACACCACCTGATCGCGCGGGATCTGGTGCGTTTCGGCAGCGAAGTCGATCAGGCGGTCCTTGATCTGGCGCGCCGCATCCTGCGCGGCCATGCCGTTGAGGTCCGCGCCCGACGAGGCGGCGGTCGGCGAGGTGTTGGGCACCTTGGCGGTGGTGGTGGCGGTGATCTTCACGCGATCCAGATCGATCTGGAATTCTTCCGCGACGACCTGCGCGACCTTCAGGTGCAGGCCCTGCCCCATTTCCGTGCCGCCATGGTTCATGTGCACCGATCCGTCGGTATAGACATGCACCAGCGCGCCGGCCTGGTTGGATTCGGTCTTGGTGAAGGAGATGCCGAATTTCACCGGCGTCAGCGCCAGTCCGCGCTTGACCACCGGACTGTCGGCATTGAACTCGGCAATCGCCTTGCGCCGCCCGGCATAGTCGGCGCTCTCTTCCAGCTCGGCCACGATGCGCTGGATGATGCAATCCTCGACCTTCTGATGATAGGGGGTGAGATTGCGCTCTCCCTCCACGCCCATCGCGTCGTAGAAATTCAGCTTGCGGATTTCCAGCGGGTCCTTGCCGACGGCGAAGGCCACCTCGTCGATGACGCGTTCCGCACCCACCATGCCCTGCGGCCCGCCGAACCCGCGGAAGGCCGTGTTCGACACGGTGTTGGTGTAGAGCAGCGCCGACTTCGCATGCACATGCGGGAAAAAATATGCGTTGTCGCAGTGGAACAGGGCGCGGTCGCCCACCGGGCCGGACAGGTCGGCGGAAAAACCGGCCCGCAACGCAAAAGTATAGTCGATGCCGAGGATGCGGCCCTCGTCGTCGAAGCCGATATCGTAGTCGATGGCGAAGTCATGCCGCTTTCCGGTGGCAGTCATGTCCTCGTCGCGGTCGAGACGCAGCTTGACGGCGCGCTTCAGTTTTTTGGCGGCGATGGCCGCGAGCGCCGCGCACTGGTTGGCCTGCGTTTCCTTGCCGCCGAAGCCGCCGCCCATGCGGCGCACTTCGATGGCGACCGAATGGCTGGCCACGCCCAGCGCCTGGGCGACCATATGCTGGGTTTCGCTCGGGCCTTGCGTGGAGCAATAGACGAGAACGTCCTCGTCTTCGCCCGGAATGGCGAGCGACACCTGCCCTTCGAGATAGAAATGGTCCTGGCCGCCAAGGCGCATGCGCCCTTTCACCCGGCGCGGCGCGCCGGCAAGGGCCGCCGCCGCATCGCCGCGCTTCAGCGCCAGAGGTGCCGTCACCTGCCTGTGCGTTTCGACATCGACGTCCCAGATATCGACGACCGCCGGCAGCTCCTCATATTCGATCTTCGCCAGCGTTGCGGCGCGGCGCGCCTCTTCCCGGGTTTCGGCGATCACGCAGAAGATCGGCTGGCCATGGAACTCGACCTTGCCGTCGGCCAGCACCGGATCGTCGTTCATGCCGCTGGGCGAAATCTCGTTGACGCCGGGGACATCGCTGGCGGTCAGCACATCGACCACGCCGGGAGCCGCGCGCACGGCGGACAGGTCCATCGAGCGGATAGTGCCATGGGCGATATCGGCGAGGCCCAGCCCGGCATGAAGCGTGCCGAAAGGTTCCACGATGTCATCGATATAGACAGCCGTGCCGGTTACGTGCTTGTGCGCGGAATCATGGCGCGGCGATGCGTGGACGCCGCCGACGATCTTCTCGGCCTTGAGATTGCTTGTGTGCTTCGTCATCGATCCTGCCTCATCGATCCGGCGCCGAAGCGCCTCGCGGCCATTCAGGCCGCATCGGTATATCTCGATACGCGCGCCGGACCCTTTGCCCCGGATGTTTCCAGATGGAAGCGGCGCAACAGGTTCTTCGCCGCCAGCATGCGATATTCCGCCGTGGCGCGCATATCGGTCAGCGGCGTGAAATCCTGCTCATAGGCGGGGATGGCCGCCTCGACCGTCGCTTCCGTCCATGGCTTGCCGGTCAGCGCGGCCTCGACCGCGCTTGCCCGCTTCGGCGTCGCGGCCATGCCGCCATAGGCGATGCGGATTTCTTTGACCATGCCACCGGCGGCGAGTTCGAGATGGAACGCGCCAAGCGTTGCGGTGATGTCTTCATCGTGCCGCTTGGAAATCTTGTGCACGGCGTAATGGATGCCCTCGCCCGAAACTGGCGCCGGCACTGGCACTGGCGCCGGCACTGGCATCGGCACATGAACGGTCTCGACGAACTCTCCCGGCTGGCGGTCCTGCCTGCCATAGGCGATGAAGAACTCTTCCAGCGGGATGGTGCGTCTTTCGCTGCCCTTGCGCAGGGTAAGCCTGCCGCCGAGCGCGATCAGCGCAGGCGGCATATCCCCGATCGGCGAGCCGTTGGCGATGTTGCCGCCGATGGTTCCCATGTTGCGGACCTGCTCGCCGCCGATGCGGGCCACCAGCGCGCCGAGCGCCGGGATGCGCCGCGAAAGATAGTCGATGGCTTCGCTGTAGGTGACGCCTGCACCGATGGCGATGACGCCGTTTTCCTCGCTCATGGAGCGCAGTTCCCGCACCCCGCCGATGAAAACGGCCGGCGAGATGTCGCGCATCATCTTGGTGACCCACAGGCCGACATCGGTGGAGCCGGCCACGACGGTCGCCTTCGGTTCCGCTTCCAGAACCGCGGCAAGATCATCGACATTGGCCGGCACGATCAGGCGCGCGCCGCTCTCGCCGACCTCGACGCGGGAACCGTCGTCCATCCGCGCCAGCCGCTCAAGGATCGAGGCGCGCTCGGTGGCCAGCGGGTCTTCGCTCAGGCTGCCATAGGTGGAAATGGCGCGCGCGGCGCGAATGATCGCCTCATAGCCGGTGCAGCGGCACAGATTGCCCTGCAACGCCTTCTCGATCTCGAAATCGGACGGGTTCGGCGAACGCATCCACAGCCCGTAAAGGGACATGACGAAGCCGGGCGTGCAGAAACCGCATTGCGAGCCGTGGAAATCGACCATCGCCTGCTGCACCGGATGCAGAAGGTTCCCGTTCGGGGCCAGATGCTCCACGGTGACGACATGGCAACAATCGAGCGATCCCATGAAGCGGATGCAGGCGTTGACGCCCTCATAGACGAGTTCGCCGCCCACCCGCTTGCCGATCAGAACCGTGCAGGCCCCGCAGTCGCCCTCGGCGCAGCCTTCCTTGGTGCCGCGCAGATTCTGCGACAGGCGCAGCCAGTCGAGCAGCGTCATGTCCGGAGCCGCCGAAGCCAGCACCACGTCACGCTCGTTCAGAATGAAACGCAACTCGTTGCGTATTGCCACGGCCATTGCTTCAGCTCCCCCGATAGGTGGAGTAACCATAGGGCGATATCAGTAAAGGCACATGATAGTGCTTCGGTTCCGACATGCCGAACCGGATCGGTACGATATCGAGGAATGCAGGCTCCGGCAGCACGGCGCCCTGCCCGCGCAGATAATCGCCGGCCGCAAACACCAGTTCATATTCGCCGGTGCCAAATTCCTCTTCCGAAAGAAGCGGCGCATCACAGCGGCCATCGGAATTGGTGACAACGGTTTTCACGGAAATGCGCTGCGCGCCCTCGATGCGAAAAAGCTCGATCGACAGCCCGGCTGCGGGCCGGCCCGATGCCGTATCGAGCACATGCGTGGTCAGACGGCCGCCTGCCGCCCCTGCCTTTGCTCCCACCTGTTCGCCTCCCCTTCAAGGTACGCCGAATATGCGGCATATATCATGATGCAGCGTTCGATTGTGCGCCATTTAACAGCGCGGCATAAGGCCTGCCGCCTGATCGGGGCCCAAAAACACTTTCAAATTTTTTGAGGGGAATGCCAGACCTTCCCTTTGGATATTCTTATAAACGGTAATTGCCAGCCTGGAGTTTTCCGATATGCGTTATCTGCGTGACATGCGCGGCTACGGAGCCAATCCACCGGATGCGGCATGGCCGGGCGGCGCGCATGTCGCTGTCCAGTTCGTGGTCAATTATGAGGAAGGCGGCGAAAACTGCATCCTTCACGGCGACAAGGCCTCGGAAGCCTTCCTTTCGGAGGTGACGGGCGCCGCGCCATGGCCGGGCAAGCGCCACTGGAACATGGAATCCATCTACGAATATGGCGCCCGCGCCGGCTTCTGGCGGCTGCACCGGCTGTTCACGCAAGCCGATGTCCCGGTCACCGTCTATGGCGTGGCCTCCGCGCTTGCCCGCTCGCCCGACCAGGTCGCCGCGATGCAGGCGGCGGACTGGGAGATCGCCACCCACGGCCTGCGCTGGATCGACTATCGCGACCATGAGGAAGACGCCGAGCGCGCCGACCTCACCGAGGCGATCCGCCTGCATACCGAAGTTGTCGGCGAGCGGCCGCAGGGCATGTATCTTGGCCGCACCTCCGTGTGGTCGGTCCGCCTGGCGGCCGCCGAGGGCGGCTTCGACTACATCTCCGACACCTATGACGACGACCTGCCCTACTGGCTCGACCATGACGGCCACGGCAACGCCATTCCGCCGCAACTGGTCATCCCCTACACGCTCGACGCCAACGACATGCGCTTCGCCATTCAGGCCGGCTTCACCGAAGGCGAGCAGTTCTTCACCTATCTGAAGGACGCCTTCGACACGCTTTACGAAGAAGGCAAGGGCGGCGAGGCGAAGATGATGTCGGTCGGCCTGCATTGCCGGCTGATCGGGCGGCCGGGCCGTGTGGCGGCGCTCAAGCGCTTCATCGAATATGTGAAAGGCCACGACAAGGTCTGGCTGCCGCGCCGCATCGACATTGCCCGCCACTGGCAGGAACATCACCCCTACAAGCCCGCAGCGCTGCGCCCCTCGCGCATGGACGAAGCAGGTTTCGTCGAGGCATTCGGCGGCATCTTCGAGCATTCGCCATGGATCGCGGAGCGCGCCTGGAAGCTGGAACTGGGCCCGGCCCATGACAGTGCGGGCGGCCTGCACAATGCGTTGTGCCGCGCTTTCCGCTCCGCCAGCGAGAGCGAGCGCCTGGGCGTGCTGAGCGCCCATCCCGACCTCGCCGGCAAGCTGGCGCAGGCAAAGCGCCTGACGCCCGAATCGACAGCCGAACAGGCTTCGGCCGGGCTCGATGCGCTGACCGACGAGGAACGCGAAACCTTCACCCGGCTCAATTCCGCCTATGTGGAAAAATTCGGCTTCCCCTTCATCGTCGCGGTCAAGGACAACACAAGGGCGAGCATCCTCGCCGCCTTCCGGACCCGCATCGACAATGACCGCGCCACGGAATTCGCCACGGCCTGCCGGCAGGTCGAGCGCATCGCCCTGCACCGCCTCAGAGACCTCCTTCCCCAGTGAGATTCCAATCATGGACGTGACCGCCATGCCAAAACGCACCTATTATGCTCCGCAAGGCGGCCTGCCGCCCCAGAGCGACCTGATCACCGACCGCGCCGTGTTCACGGATGCCTATGCGGTCATTCCGCGCCGGGAATTCAGCGACATCGTCGCCTCCTGCCTGCCCTTCTGGGACAAGACGCGCCTGTGGGTCATCGCCCGCCCGCTTTCCGGCTTCGCCGAGACCTTCTCGCAATACATCATGGAAGTGCAGCCGGGCGGCGGCAGCGACAGGCCGGAACCCGACGCCAACGCCGAAGCCGTGCTGTTCGTGGTCGAAGGCGAGATCACCGTAACGCTCGACGGTCAGCCGCATCGCATGGCGCCGGGCGGCTACGCCTTCCTGCCCCCGGCCAGCGGCTGGACGCTGCGCAACGAGGGCGCGCAAACAGCCCGGTTCCACTGGATCCGCAAGGCCTATGAATTCGTCGACGGCATCGACGTGCCCGATCCGATCTTCACCAACGAGAACGACATCGAGCCTGTGGCGATGCCAGAGACGGACGGCAAATGGGCGACCACCCGCTTCGTCGATCCGGTGGATGTGCGCCACGACATGCATGTCACCATCGTCACCTTCAAGCCGGGCGGCATCATCCCCTTCCCCGAAACCCACGTCATGGAGCACGGGCTCTATGTGCTGGAGGGCAAGGCCGTCTACCGGCTCAATCAGGACTGGGTCGAGGTGGAGGCAGGCGATTACATGTGGCTGCGCGCCTTCTGCCCGCAGGCCTGCTATGCGGGCGGACCCGCCAATTTCCGCTACCTGCTCTACAAGGACGTCAACCGCCATGCGGCGCTCGGCGGATTCGGGAGACAGGCATGACCACGACCATCCTCGCCCGGCCGCTGACACGCGACAGCTTCGCGGCATTCGGCGATGTCATCGATACCGACTGCGACACGCATTATCCGATCAATGAAGGCAAGTGCGAGCGCTATCACGATCTTGCGAAGGTCGAGGTGACGGGACCCAACTGCCGGACCCTGATCTCGATCTTCTGCGGCACGCCCTATGCGTTTCCGCTTCAGCTTTCGATGGTCGAGCGCCACCCCTTCGGCAGCCAGGCCTTCATGCCGCTGTCACCGCGTCCCTTTCTGGTCGTGGTCTGCCCCGACGGGCCCGACGGTCCCGGCACACCGCAAGCCTTCGTCACCGCCCCCGGGCAGGGCGTGAACTATCACCGCAATGTCTGGCACGGCGTGCTGACGCCGATTGGCGAGCCGCAAAATTTCGTCGTGGTCGACCGCGGCGGCGACGGCTCCAATCTGGAAGAATTCCATTTCTCCCATCCTTATGAAATCCAGCTTCCGGAAGGTTTTCCCGCATGAGCGACATTTCCCTGATCGACCGCCTGCTCGATGTGATCGAAAACGATATCGTGCCGAAGACGGCGGCCGGCGTGGAGCAGGGAAACAAGCTTTTCGGCGCGGCCCTTCTGCGCAAATCCGACCGCGCGCTCATTCTGGCCGAAACCAACAACGAGACCGAAAATCCGCTCTGGCATGGCGAAATGCACTGCCTGAAGCGTTTTTACGAAATGCCGAGGGCAGAGCGGGTGGACACGAAGGAGGCCATTTTCGTCTCCACGCACGAACCCTGCTCGCTTTGCCTTTCCGCCATCACCTGGGCCGGGTTCGACAATTTCTATTATCTGTTCAGCCATGAGGATTCGCGCGACAGCTTCGCCATTCCCCATGACCTGAAGATCCTCAAGGAGGTCTTCACGCTGGAGCCGGGCGGCTACAACGCCGAAAATGCCTATTGGAAAAGCTTTTCCATTCGCAGGCTGGCCCGCGAGACGCCGGAGCCGGAGCGCGCGCGGCTGGAGAAGCGCATAGCCGGTATTTCCGCCCGCTATGATGAACTGTCGTCGGTCTATCAGTCCGGAAAGCAGGATAACGACATACCTCTCAACTGACAGAATTCAAGCGCGTCGCGATCTTTCGGATCGCGACGCGCCTGAAGCTTCTGTTTTACGCATGTCGCAATCTTTCGCGACATCCGGAAGCGGGGGGGGGGGCCCCACCCCCGGGGGGGTTTTTTT